>CAZHPS010000332.1:0-7799 GCA_964534335.1 uncultured Desulfobacterales bacterium | reverse complement strand
ACATCACAGGAAGCACAGGATTCCACCAGTTCAATCATATCCTCAATCCAGATGAACTTCTTGAACCTGGTGCTGAGATTCACCTCGCCCCTCTGGTTATGCGCGCCCGCGTCACTGATCTCTTTGGAGCATGGGCATACCGAGGATACCGGGACAATCACCCGCAGTACCAGATCCGTATTTCCCTCAGGATCACTGGAACCGATGAGACTACAGGTATAGTCCATCAGTCCGGGACTGTCGCTGACCGGTGCTTTTTTTTCAATAAAATAGGGAAAAGTGATTTCCACATGCGCTGAAGCCGCTTCCAGATGGGTTTTCATCTCATCAAGAATCTGGGCAAATTTCTCCAGAGATATTTCCGGACGGAACAGATGAAGCATTTCCACGAAACGGCTCATATGGGTGCCTTTGTATTTGCCCGGCAGATCAACATACATATTGATGGAGGCCACTGTATTCTGGAAACCGTTCTTGCGGTCCAGCACAGTGACAGGATAGCGGAGGTTTTTTATTCCCACCTTGTCAATGGGAATATTGCGGGGATCCCGCTGATTCTGAATATCTATCATGGCAAAGGATAAACACTTTCACGGATGGGTGATCATTTCAGCAGATAATCCGGTCTCACATGGCTCAGGGCTCGGAAAATGTTCCCCCTGACTTTGCGGTTTGTCCGGTAAAGCTGCTGTAAAAATTCTTTGATTTCATGCCGTTTTGAAGTTCCGGCACTGGGGCATGGATTTCTGAAATCCGGAAAGTCACCGGCCGCTGCAAAACGCCGGATAAGATTCTCATCGGCAAAAGCCAGGGGTCTGATGACCGTAAATTTCCCTTTAAAAAAGGGTTGGGCCGGAACCATGGTGCTGATTTCCCCTGCATAGCACATGTTGAGAAACAGGGTTTCAATAATATCATCCTGATTATGCCCCAGTGCCAGTTTCCGGCATCCCAGTTCGTCGGCAATTTCAAACAGTCGTTTCCTGCGGAGCCGGGAGCAGAGAAAGCAGGGATTTTCCCGGTTATGGGAGCTGTGGCTCAGAACTCCGTAATCTGTGATTTCTGTCCGCAGTGTATATCCCATTTCTGTGCAGTACTGTGCCAGATGCCGGGAAAAACCGTTTTCAAATCCGGGATCAATATAAATGGCAAACAGTTCATAACTTATGGGAATGCGTGCCAGCCGCTCGTTCAGAAACCACATCAGGGTCAGGCTGTCCTTTCCTCCGGAAAGTCCCACCGCAATGCGGTCTCCGTCCGCGATCATCTGATAACGGTGCAAAGCCTGTCCAATGGCCCGGTTCAGGGTTTTGTACAGACTGCCGCGGTGCATACCGGAAGCAGATGCTGTATTTCTGCCCGGGCTTTTCCTGTCTCTGCTTTCCAGTCCGGTTTTGTTTTCAGAAATATCCGCAGCAGGCTCAGACATCCACATCCTGTGTTTTGTCAAGATATATCTTGCCTGCTGCAATTTCCCGGAGGGAAATCACAATATCCTCGTTTTTGGGAGAGCTGACCAGATACTCAGATCCCTCCCGAAGCTGCCGAACCCGTTTTGCCACCATCTGCACCAGAACAAAACGGTTCGGAACCCGGTTCAGACAGTCTTCCACTGTAATTCGTGCCATAATTTCACTTTTTTCCAGTTGTCAGTTATAGTCCCGCAGATAAATTTTGTCCATCAGCAGACCGGTATTTCAAAACAGACAAAGAATTCAAAACTCCTCTGTGAAAACCTCTGTGTCCTCTGCGGGAAAGGACAAAATTTTTCTGGACAACTATTGCATTGTTTCAACTAAAATTGTGGCTGTATTCCGAAGTAATGTCAGGATGCCGGATTACGCTGTCGCTAATCCGACCTGCAATTTTAAGTGAAATGATGCACTATACCAGTTCTCAGTTACCAGCCACCAGTTTCACAGAATTTCCACCAGTTCATATGTCCGTTTTCCGCCCGGTGCATTCAGGACAATTTCCGCTCCCGGTACTTTGCCCACAATGGCCTTTCCCAAAGGCGAAGAAACAGAAATACGGCCGTTTTCAATATTGGATTCATCCTGACCCACAAGCTGATATTTCACTGTTTCACCGGTATCAATGTTTTCCAGCAGCACAGTGCATCCGAATACAGCCCGGTCTTTGCCCAGTTTGTCCGGATCGATAATGTCCGCGTTGCCCAGTTTGTATTCCAGTTCGCTGATGCGTCCCTCCAGAAAGGCCTGCCGATCTTTTGCTGCATCAAACTCCGCATTCTCAGACAGATCACCATGCGCACGGGCCTCTTCAATGGCCTTGATATTGAGAGGCCGTTCCACACTCTTTAACTGTTCCATCTCTTTTTTCAGGGCTTCATATCCGGCCCTGGTTATGGGTACTCGTTCCAACTTCTTAACTCCTGTTTATCCGGAAATGACCGGCAGTGATGAAAGTCATTTCCGGAAATATGCTGAATTTTAAAAACAAAAAAATGACGATCTGCCGTCATCGTGAATTGCATCAGATTATGAACGTACAATGGGAGTGCAAAAAAACAGTTTCTGCACTCCGGATTTCATGCAAATGACCATGTTCTTTGGTCAAAATTTTTTTTACAGATAGTCTCTTGCCAGAATTTCTGCAATCTGAACTGCATTGGTGGCCGCTCCCTTGCGGATATTGTCCGCCACAATCCACATATTGATGCCGTTTTTAACAGACTCATCCTGACGGATACGTCCCACAAGGGTCAGATCCTGACCGGCCGCGTCAATGGGAAGCGGATACACATTGTTTGCCGGATCATCCACAACTTTCACACCCGGAGCGTTGCGAAGCAGTTCACGGACTTCATCCGCAGAAATATGCTGCACAGTTTCCACATTCACTGACTCTGAATGACTGAAAAACACAGGAACCCGGACAGTGGTGGCTGTAACGCCGATGCTGCTGTCCTCCATGATTTTCCGGGTTTCATTCACCATCTTCATCTCTTCTTTTGTATAGCCGTTTTCCATGAATTTGTCTATATGGGGCAGACAGTTGAAAGCAATCCGGTGCGGATATACCTTTTTTTCCCAGTTCAGAAAATTGATTATGGCGCGGGTCTGGTCAAAGAGTTCATGGATGGCTTTTTTTCCTGTTCCGGACACAGCCTGATATGTGGAAACCACTATACGCCGAATTCCGCATTTTTTGTGTATGGGACTGAGTGCCACCACCATCTGAATGGTGGAACAGTTGGGATTGGCAATGATTCCCTTTTTGCGGTAACCGGCAATGGCATGGGGATTGACTTCAGGAACCACCAAAGGCACATCCGGATCCATGCGCCACTGACTGGAATTGTCCACCACCACGCAACCGTCTTTGGCTGCAATGGGCGCAAATTTTTCGCTGGTTCCGCCGCCTGCGGAAAAAATGGCAATATCCACGCCTTTGAAAGATTTTTCTGTAAGTTCCTCCACTTCAATCATATCCCCTCTGAAGCGGAGCTGACGGCCCGCGGATCTTGCGGATGCCAGAAATTTTACGGATTTGAGCGGAAAATTCCGCTCTTCCAGACACGCGATCATCTGGTTGCCAACCGCACCTGTGGCACCGGCCACGGCCACGTTCAATTTTTTTTCAGACATAATGCTCTCCCCATGATTATAACTTTTTTCAACATGTTATATAATAAGACAGCGGCTGTGGAGCCGCGTTCTTCCCAAAAGATAAAAAACACGAAAACATATTTTCGTGTTTTTCAGCACTTGCACAATAACAGATTTTGCAGAAATTAAAACCTTAATATACTTCCTTAATCATATCTTCAAACCGTAATCCGTCTTCATCGCTTGCAGATTCCCATTCTGCAATTTCTTTCATCAATTCTGATTGATCCTCCGGAATGCTTTTTTCTGAAGAAATATTTTGTGCATGAAACTGAATGAATAATCCGTATTCATACCAGATCGCCAGTTTTTCAATGGGCATTATTTTTGCAAGTGCGATAACCTGTTCACGGCTTATTTGGGGGTGTATGTGTCTGCATTTCTGCAACTCCTTATTCTGCGGAGGAGATTTTCTGTATGAAATACGTCAGAAAAATTCGGCAGTTTTTTTTATTAACTACAGAGTCGCACAGAGTTTTTTCTGTGCAAAAGTCAGGTCAAAAAAATTTGCTGCCTTAATCCTCTGCAAAATATTTCAGGCAATGGTATATTCTCATAGTCAGTTGCTTACAATTTCATCCAATATGCTGATGATTTTATCAATATTCTGTATATGATATTCTGCGGGATCAACATAGGCTGTGCAGTTTTCAAGTTTGAGAAATTTCCACAGACTGCCTGTTGTCACAATGCCGTAAACTGTATTTATTTCATTTTTTTTAAGAATGTTATACTTCACTGCTGCAAACATTGCCGCTATGCACTGAGGGATTCCGTTCATGATATTGTCATTTTTGGCTTCTGCTATGACAATAACCGGAGCACTTAGAACAAGCTGTTCCTCTGATTTGGAAATGATAAAATCACATCTTCCGTTTAACCCTGCATCCGGATCAACATTGAATTCTGTGCCGGAAAACAGACTGATTCTGTTTTTTGATTTCAGTTTGAATTCAGCCAGTACTGGAGCAATGATAAGTTCGGAACGGGCTTTCTCTGTATTCATCATGGTTGCCAGAGGAACATATCTTTTCAGCAAATCCGGGAGCAGATCAGGAATCTGACATTGCCGGGGATTGGGAAAAAGATCAATGTGTTCCACAATCTGCATTCCGAATTTTTCCTTGAGCATTTCTATGGTAAAATCACTGTATGCCATTTTTTTCTCCAAAACAGCAGGATTTATCACAGAGGGGCAGATTAGGAACCTGCCTCAAAGGAAATTCATAAAACTGATTTTACGTGATATTGTCATACCCGCAAACCGGCAGCGGCAATTTCGGGGTGTTTCAATTAAAATTCAAAAATTCAAAATTTTGTCAGATTCCTTTATCATCCCGTATAAATCATCCATCCATGCAATGGGACATGTGCCTGATCCCTCCAGACCGTGGGATTTCATGCACACACCTCAGACGCAGAAATCACCATCAAACTGATTTATCTGATCCATCACATGAAACTGCTCTGTGCCGGACTGTTCAAAAAGCACGCCCCGGCCAAGCATAAAAACACTTATGTCATCTCTTTTTTTACGCCGACATTGGCAAGTCTCATGGCATTGTAAATTGTTTCCCCGTCATCAGTGGAGATAATGAACAGAATTTTCATTTTCCCTCCTCTGCAATTTTTTCTGAAAGAAAATCTTTCATTCTGTTCCTGTCAGTTGATACATCAAGAGGAATCAGTTCCCCGTCAAACAGAACATTTGTCGAACTTCTGAAATTGTATTTTTTTGCCTCTTCAGAATCTGTGGTGTGAATACGCAGATCCAATTTTTCCCCAAACAGTTTTTTCATGTCTTCGGCTACACCTATAGCCTTTCTGCATGACATTCAATTGGGATTTCCGCTGTGAAAAACAATCAGTTCAGACATATTTTGTCTCCTTTTTGTTGAGGTTTGTTCATGGATTCTGTGCATTGAAAAAAGCAAGAACAGAACTGCCCGCGCTGACTTTGTCTCCGATGCAGACATTCAGGTTCACATCCGCAGGAAGATAAATATCGAGCCGTGATCCGAAACAGATAAGCCCGAATTTCTGTCCCCGAACCACCTTATCACCTTCCTGAATCCCGCAGATAATCCTCCGGGCAATCAGTCCGGCAATCTGAACAAAACAGATTTCCTTTCCGTTTTCCGCAGTCAGCACCACAGCGTTATGCTCATTTTCCGCAGATGCCTTGTCCAGATTTGCGGAAAAAAATTTTCCCGGATGATAGCGCAGTTCCTTTACTGTGCCGGAATACGGAACCCGGTTTACATGCACATTGAAAACAGACATGAAAACACTGATTTTCATGCATGTGCCTTCAAGATAAGGATTTGACTCAACTCTGTCCGCAAAAACCACTTTTCCGTCAGCCGGAGACACGATGGCATTTTCCTTATTGGGGATGAGCCGATCCGGATCCCTGAAAAATCCGCAGATGCAAAGGCTTGTCACCAGTCCTGCAATGGCTGCCCCGGTCATTCCCAGAAGGGCAAACACGGCTGTCACAAAAGCTGCAGAAAAAATAAAGGGATAACCTGCCTTTGCTATGGGAAATGCTGTCTGTGCCGGAGGATCGGGCCGGTAAAATCTGTCCATGTATAGATTCTCTCTTTCTGTAAGGGTTTATCAAAAACTGTAACTCAGTCCGGTTTTATACTCAAAGCAAAGCGATCTGTCAATAAAAACTCTGAACACCGCGTTTGGCAAAACCCTCTTCTTTCCCTGTAAGCAGCTTCCGGCAGAGGGACAAATCCCTTGATATCCGCTGTTTAACCGCAAAAAAAACGCAATATTTCCGCAAAGAACAAAGAGTTTTTCTGCACGGCATTCCGGTTTTAAAAAAATATCAGGTTTGAGTTACCGGCAAACTTTCCGGACTTGGGGGAGTGGATCAGGCTCAGCAGACTGTCAAAAAACTTTCGATAAGTAACTTCCGAAAGTTCTCGTATATCAAAAAAAACCGAATTTTTCGGCAAAACCGGATTTCCTGAGAAATAAATTTATGTCGTGTATTCATAAAAATCCGGTTTTTCCGGAAAAACCGGATTTTTATGAAAATTTTATGCCCGAAAATTTATGGAACCTTACTTAACATATTTGTTTTAAAATCATCATATTAATTCCTGTGCACCTGCTTTTTCAATGATTGCCGGACATAAGCCGGTAATGATATATTGACAAAAAACATGGATCAGTATAAAATAATTTTATCAGTATGAAAAGTCACGCTGCCTGATTGTATATTCATCACGCATGAAACCGGGAATGAAAATTATGATGAAGAGAAAAAAATTTTCAGAAAAAATAAAGAGATACGGAGTTAAGACCGTTTCAGCATTTTCGGATTGTTTACAAAGTTATAGCAAAACTGTTAAATTTGTATCTGTGTGACAACATATTGAAAATCATAATTTAAATATGAATGAGGTAAAAAATGGCACAGAAAAAAACCGACAGCAGCAAAGTGGATCAGTTGATTGCCGAGACCCGGCGCCGACAGAAACAGCAGGAAAATGCCTACCGGGATAGGGCTTTGAAAATGTATCCCCATATATGCGGCCGATGCGGCCGTGAGTTTTCAGGCAAAAGGCTCAGAGAACTTACTGTGCATCACCGGGATCATAACCATGACAACAATCCGCCCGATGGCAGCAACTGGGAACTGCTCTGTCTGTATTGTCATGATAATGAACATGCGCGGGATTCGGTTGCAGAATGGTATGATGAGGCCGGGCCGGACACAGGTCGGCATCTGCCTTTGGATACCCATAACCCATTTGCCTGTCTTGCGGATCTGCTGAAAACCAAAAAAGGGGATGACACTTCAAAATGAAAATTCATCTTTTTAACTGTTTGTTAAGAGTTACGCAGTTGAAATCTTTTGTCTGAAAAATCAGAGCCTCTGCTATGATCATGGTTTCAACTGCGCAACTCCTGTTCCGGTAACTCATTTAAGTAGGCAAACAAAAATTTTCGTGTATTCAAAAAAACCGGATTTTTCCGAAAAATCCGGTTTTTCTGAAAATTTTATGCCCGAAAATTTATGGAACCTTACTTATACCGAAAAAATCCCAATAAACCGCTTATTCTATTTCTCATCCTCCTGTGTGCAGAAATACTCAATGGTTTTCTGCGCGCAGGTTTTGCAGTAACCCAGCTTGTTGAGCATGGTAT
>CAZHPS010000331.1:0-7824 GCA_964534335.1 uncultured Desulfobacterales bacterium | reverse complement strand
TGAGGATAAGTACAATATTTTTCAGATTAGGTAAATATTAAGTTGCGTTGTAGGGATAAAATTGGGGAATACTATTCCGACTATCCGAATTCAGGTTCATTTCCGCAATTGCATTTCTGTTTTCCAAAGAATATGAACCTATTGCGGGATATGATAATAAAAAGGTTCACCGTCCTGTTTTTCTTTGCACTTCTTCGCCCAGAAGTCACCGATTTGAAGCACAAGAGCATCTCTCAGACTGTCTTCCGGAGATTCCTTGTGGGGATGAGCAATACGGATTTTATACCAGCAAGACTTGGCTTTTTTTATGGTGAGAAGAGATTCTGTCAACTTACGTTTTTCAGCATAGCTATTTGCTGTATTGCCAAATTCATCCATATACAACTCAGCCAGTTGCCGCGGATTTTCCGTTTCCCATCCCATAAGTTTTTTTATCCGCGTCTGCACCACAGAATAATGTTTTATGATGTCGACTTCTTCCGGAATATTCGCGGCCATTTCTTCATATACTGTATCCAGTTGCAGTTTTTCTCCATAAAATGTCAGTTGATATTCACTGTTATCAAACAGGGATTGCAAATCCGGTGCAAGAAAATATGCCTCTTTATGAATCCAGCCTGTTACAATGATATGCTCATCCATGATGATGTTCCTGTTTACAATGGAATTTTCATACATGTGATGATACAATTCTTCCGTATTCTGAAAACAGGCAGAAATCTCTGAAAGGTCTGCTGACTGAATATCCAAATCCACAAGGGCAAACAGCTTTTCCGGAGACAGATAAGAATTGTCTCTGTCCTGTTTATGAATTTCTTTTAGACTGCGAAAGGTTTGCAGCACAGAATTTCTGTCTCCGCAGGGGATAAATACCGGTCTTTTGTCCCGCCACCATTGTGGAATTGTGGCTCTCCAGAAATTGGCATCCGGCAGGGATTCCAGTTTTCGCATTTGCTGCGGGGTATGAACTTCAATATAACTGACATCCCCTTCACAAAGCACCACAATGCACCCTTTGATTCTTCTGAGAAGCAGTATTTTCCGGCAGAAATCTTCTCTTTGTTCAGGCGACATTGACATAATTTATTTACCGGAAACCGGGTTTTTCATCCGGGTTCGATCTCTTTCACATGGCGGGGCGTAAGAGCCTCGCAGAGATAAAAGGAATGGGTTGCAAGAAGATACTGGTTATTTCCCCAGGAAGCGAGATCCTTTACGATCTGGTACTGCCAGTCCGGGTGAAGTCCGTTTTCAATTTCATCAATGAGAACAATGGCATCATTGATTTCCCTGTATTTGATCCACGCATAAAGACTTGCCCGTTTCAGTTCTCCGTGACTGAGATCACCGGGGCCGAGTTCAATAAATTTGTTGTCCTCTGTCTGGTAACGGACAGAGATGGATTTGAGATCTGTTGTAGGATAAATAATTTTCTGCCCGCCAATGATGGATTTCAGTTCATTTACCAAAGAATGATATGTATTTCCGTACTCACCGGTTTCAATCACTTTTTCAAAGTCCTTGTCCCTTGCCTTTTTGAAACCCTCAAGAATTGCCAGCAAAGCAAACTGATCATAGGTATAAAAATTTGGCAATTCTTTTCTTGCATTTTTAAGGATTTCAGAATATTTTCCTTCTATATTGAATAATTCCTGAATGTCATTATCATTTAAAAAAATATACGGTTGTGTGGGCTGACCCGCAATAAATATATTTTTCCCTGCAAAGTCCAAAACTTCTTTCGTAAAATGATAATCAGGATGAGAAGATTGACAACAAATGACAAAATAAGTCTTTTCAATTTCATATGAAAGATCAAGTAAGCTTATGTTCAGTAAATGTAACTTGTTATAACATTCTTTCTCCTTTTCATAGAGACGATTTCTCATGTCTTTGTAATCATCTCTTAATTTTTGTAATTCTTGAATATATTCTTTATATTTATTATCATTTTCGATTGTTTCTGTATAAAAATATAGCTCTTCATCAAATTTTTTCTTTCGGCGTTCAATATCTTGATTCAAATTTTTTATTTTATCATTAATTGTCAACAAGTTATTGATAATTTCTATGAATGGCTCCAAAGGATGTGACATTGATTTATCTGCATTCTCAGTTAAAGGAATCAGAAAATAATTCAGATCAATTATCTCATCTTTATACTGCAATTGGATAGCTGCTATATCATGCTTAATTAATTCCCAATTTTCGGATGGTCTTTTCATTTTTCTGATAGCATTGCTCAAAAATATTTTTCTGGAGAGTTCTGTGGAACAATGCAGCAGCACAAAAATCAACTGCAGCAGCGTACTTTTTCCCCCGCCGTTTTCTCCTCCAATGGGAAAAACCTGGGGTGTCAGATCTGGTTCAAATGTCAGAGTGACATTTTTCAGACAGCGGTAATCCGGAACATGCACTTTTAAAAGTTTCATTTTGCAGCCTTTGAAATCATATAAAGATAGAAAAGTTTAAGTTCTGGACACTGAAATAATTCAGAAAAGAGTGCCAAACTTTCAGTTTGGCACTCCTTAATTTTTTTTAGGTTAATGGCATTGATGTTACTGCGGCTGTGTCATATCCGCACCGCTTCCCCAGGAAGCAGACCAGATTTTGCCGTCATGCACATAATGCACACTGTTTCCCAGTATCACAGAACGGTCGGAATATGTGCCGGAACCTGCATAATAACCGGATTGGAACAAAGGATCTATTCCGGAATTGTCAGCCACAATCATGCGTCCCTGGTCCTCAATGCCGGTTTTTCCCCCGGCCTGTTCTCCGGTGAAAACATTGAACATATAAAGCCCGGTATGGGTCCAGTTGTAATAATACCAGGGTTTGGACGGATTGTAATCTGATGTATAATATCCCACTGTGCTGTACATTTCCACAGGAACAGCCAGCCGTGCGGGTCTTCCGGCAGAGGCAGGCAGCCAGGTGAACGCGTGATGATCATACAAAGCCTCGGAACCTGTGCCCCGTTTGCCAATCACAAGGGAATTGACTTCTTTGGGACTTGCAGGATTGGAAATGTCAAACAGGGAAAGTTTCAGTCCCTGATACCACGCGCCCCGTCCCCCGAAATCACTGGAGGATGTGTCAGGAATCGCGTCTTTTCCAATGCCCAGCAGCAGATTTTCCCCCACAGGATGCAGATAATCAGAATATCCGTCAATCTGCAGTTCGCCCAGAGTTTTGGGATTTGCCGGATCAGACAGATCAAACACATACAGCGGATCCGTTGCCCGGAATGTGACAATATACGCGTTTTTTCCCGCAAAGCGGACAGCATAAAGCTGCTCTCCGGGTTTTCCGATGCCGCCAAGATGGGAAACTTCCTTTAAGCCTGACTGCCCGTCTTCTTTCATCAAAGTCAGGCGGGTGGTTGATGATTCTGTCCATGTATTTCCCAAAGAGGTGGCAATGCGCAGCACATTTTCATATTCACTCATGCGGAAAGGTTTTTTGTCCTGCTCCCATCCCAGATGACCGGGTACCGTTCCGGAGGCTTTGTACACCGGGCCTGCATCTGTGAGGGCAAATTTGTGCAGATCCGTGTTTTCAGGATATTCGCCTGAGACACCTGTATCAAAACTGCTGTAATACATACTGTAATCATGGCGCACAGTTGCCAGATACAGGGTTTCCTGTGAAACATAAATGGTTTCCGTAGGGCCGGAAATGCTCTGGCTGACCGGAGTTTCCGGTGAATCCAGTCTGATGGCCGTAATGGTAATCAGGGTGGGCTGTTCGGTGCGGGTTTCATCAAAGGGCGGGATGAAACAGTTTGCCGCGCTGACCAGACTGCCTTTGTCCTCTCCGTTGACGCGCAGGCCCGGCAGCAGATCCGGAAGATCCGCATTGTTCAGAATCTGTTCATTCTTCTGCATTTCTTCATCTGTGTAAACATACCGGTCATATCCCTCCGGCATGGGCGTAAAACGGGTCACCAAATACAGGGTATCTCCGATTCTCCGGCTGGAAATCAGATGTCCGTCCAGTTCCAGTTTTGTGATTCGGCTGGCATTTTCCGGTGTGCTGACATTGTACAGCACCACTTCCGTGTTTCCCTGTGTCCAGTACCAGGGCATAAACCAGCAGCCCCACATATTTCCCATTGTTCCGCCAATGGTGGCAAGAATATCAGGTTTGTTCTCTCCCCGGCCTGTAACAAGATACAGCCCATCCACCGGGTTTTTATGTTCTCCCAGCATAATTTTGCCTGCTTCAGCAGCAGAGGGAGGTGTTTCATTGATACGCATGACCCGGATAAAGGCTTCGGGTTCGGCTGCGGAATCAGTGGAATCAGTTGCAGTCCAGTAGTACATATCCTGATAATACCTGGGAACAGCATACAGATATTTCCCATCGGTTTTCATCACATCTGCCTCATCCACACCGGATTCCTGCAGATTGGTTGTGGAAAACTGGGAGCCGGCATTTGAATTTGAAGAGGAGGAAGTTGATTCGGCGGGGGCGGAGGCAGAGTCAGGAGACGGGGAACTGCCGGTGAATATACCACCACCATCATAATAGTAATATCTGTCTTCCGCAAGCCTGCGGATTCCCTTTTTCAGCCAGGTTTCCAGTTCCGTATCCGAGGAAAAACGGGAAAGCCCGCCTTCAGCGGCTGTGACCTGCAATATCACGATATTTTCCAGTACCACATGCTCAATATCAGACGGTGTGTAGGCATAGGCATAATACAGAACATCACCCGGATTTAGTCCCAAGTCCTTCATAGTCAGTGTGGCAATGGCATCTGTGTCGGAACTTCGGGAAAAGGAATAGGTCAGTGCAAAAAAATCCAAATCAGGGGCAGTCAGGGGAAAAATTCCCTGGGGACAAAGCAGATAAATGTCAGTAAGTGTGCTTGCAGTAAAGAGAAACCATTCATGGGCAGGCACATCTCCGGATCTGGGGGTGATATTGACCCGAAGTTCCAGCAGTTCATCGGCTCCGGCCTCAAAATTCACGATTCCGGGCTGTGGGCTGATAACCCGTTTGTCAGCAGAAAACGCAGGCCCCGCACAAAGGCCCGCAGCCACAAAACACATTGCCGCAAAAAACATACACAGTTTACGCATTTTTATTCCTCCTGTGGGTTGTACAGGCTGCCGGAAAAAAATTTTTTACACTGCCGGGGAAAATAATGCATTCGAAATGCGGTATTCCCTTTCCGCATCCGGCAAAAAATTTTTTTCTGAAAACCTGTAGTTTGTGAAAGGGACGATTCCCTTATTTTTGGATTATACAGATTATACTGCACAGAATCAAATGATTTTTTTGTCTTCCCCATGTTAAGCAGGCAAACAGAAATTTTCGTGTATTCAAAAAGCTGGATTTTTCCAAAAAAACAGGTTTTTCTGAAAATTTTATGCCCGAAAATTTATGGAACCTTACTTATCATACCAAATCGCTTTTGAAAATATTCTTATGAAAAAAACAAGGGTTTGTAATCAAACAGAAAAATCGACTGCATTGTATAAAACCAATAGCGATTTGGTATCATACCGATTCTCCATTGAACTGATGCTGATCCGGAGGAGTGCAAAAATTAAGCGGAGCAGTTTTTTGCACACGCGGAACTGCGGAAAAACTGAGGTATCGGATCAAACCAATGGCGAATCGGTATTATACCTGAAAATTTATGGTTGCCTACTTACAGGATACACGAAAACAGCAGGCTTTGAAAGCAAATCAGCATAAAATGAAAAATCAGACAGATTTTCCGCAGATATTTATCATAATTTCATTACTTATCATGACTTGACTGTATCGTAATGAATGGGCATATATTTTCCCTTGACAAATTCAGAAATGCTGTTATGATAGAAAATATAAAAATCAAATCGTGAATCTGCACCGGTTTGTCACCCGGTCAAAAAGATTCACACACGGTTTTCTGAAAAAATTTGGAAGGCCGTTTCACAGATCGAATCCCACCCCGGCTTTGGGCGCGACTTCCGCTCGCTGCTGAAAGCAATAAAATATTTCGATCATAAATACATCAACAGCCAGATAACTCACTGTGTCAGCAGTGACCGAGTTTGTGTTTCATCGGCATTGGCACAGGAATTCAGGCAGGACAGCACATAGGAATGCAGTACAGCAGGTTTCTGTTTTTCTTTGTGTCTGTTCCCAAAAACCGCAACCGGAGATCTGTTCGGCAATGATCCGGTTTTCTTTTTTTTCTGCAAAAACGGGCAGAACGTCTGAAAATCATGTTTGCTGAAAAAGGAAAACAGGAAAGATTTGTTTATGCCGAATGCAGGCCGGGCAGATTCAAAAAAAGAAAGGAGTATGCAATGAGTCAGAATCTTATCAGAGAAATCCCCAAAATGAAAAAATTTGAGGAACTGCAGAATGGCGCAGTTTTCATGTTTCCCGGAGATCGCCGGGGCAGTGTGAAAGACACAGGATTTGTGAAAATCGGCACCAGCAGATATGCAAAAATAGCGGATTTCCGCAAAAACAGCGGGAAAATTCCGGCTCTGCGGATTGTTCCTGAAATGGAAGTTTTTCATATGAAAGGACTGTCGCCTTCCAGAAATTGAAAGATATGACAGTAAAAGGCAGTGAAAATTTCACTGCCTTTTTTTTGCAGGGTTTTCATTCCAGCGGACGCAGACAGTCCTGGGGCAGCCGGTGCGTGCCTTTGTCCTGCAGACTTACCTCCACCAGATCATTGGGATCATTGATGGATGTGTCCGGATCTGTGATAATGCCGTGCAGACCAATGTATTCATCCATATAGTCTTCCCAGATCTCATCTTCCGAACGCCTGTACACTTCCACTTTCTGTCCTCTGCGGAATGACATGATTTTTCCTCCTCTGAACAGGGGTTGTATGCAATCAAAATGGTATAGCGGGTCAAAGCTGCTGACAGGCTTTGCATTTTTTAATGTTAGTTCGCTCTGCATTTAACCGCAGAGTAACACAGAGTTCGCACAGAGTAACGCAGAGTTTTTTTGTCTGTAAATCCTGATGATTTTGAAAACCATCATGATTTATAACATTTTATTTTGATACAGCCCCTAACCGCAGAGTTTTTCGCATTTCTCTGTGTTACTCTGCGTATCACTCTGTGAAACTCTGCGGTTAAGCTGCTCTTTAATTTTCTCTGTGTTAATCTGCGTATCACTCTGTGAAACTCTGCGGTTAAGCTGCTCTTTAATTTTACGGAGCCATCACTTCTGCGCTGTAACCTGCTGTTTTTTTCCGCAGACAGGCATCGCAAAGCATACTCTGCTCTGCTTTTGCGCCCGAAGGACTGATGCGTTTGCGGATGTATTCCACATACCTTCTCGGTCCCATAATCGCGCCGCAGTTTTCACAGTGCAGGAGTTTCTGGCGGTTGAGTACTGTTCCGCACAAAGACAGTATTCTCTCCCCATCCCGATCTTCGATTTTCATGGCATCATTGGGGCAGTTGTTTGCACACGCGCCGCAGGTGATGCACCGATCCTCAGTGCGCCGGAAATCGGTTTTCACAGGATGGTCAAAATCCAGATATCCCATCTGTAGCGCGTCAATCTTCATTTTGTCCCGGCAGACTTCCACGCATTCCCCGCAGCGTCTGCAAATATCACAGCGCAGGCATCTTCGTGCCTCTTCCCGCACCTCGTTTTCTGTGTATCCCAGTTCTGCCTGCTGAAATGTGGTTCTGCGCCGGTCAATGTTGAGAAAACCCATTTCCGGTTTTTTCAGGATCATCTTTGTGGTGGCTGGCACTTCCAGACAGTCTATCCGTCCTCTTCGTACCGGAACAGGCGGCATCTGGGGCTGGGGAATGCCGGACAGCCAGCGGTGAATTGCCATAG
>CAZHPS010000330.1:0-7824 GCA_964534335.1 uncultured Desulfobacterales bacterium | reverse complement strand
AAAATGAAAAAAACAGGTGTCACACTTCTTGTTATTGATAATTACGATTCTTTCACGTATAATCTGGTTCAGATGTTCCGTCAGTATGAACTTGACATCCGGATCTGCCGCAGTGATCAGATCAGTCTGGAAGATGCCAATGCTTTCAGACCCGACTATATTCTTATCAGTCCCGGACCGAAAGATCCGGCACATGCAGGCATTTCCATTCCGCTGATCCGGACTTTTTACAGAAAAATACCCATTATGGGCGTATGTCTGGGAATGCAGTGCATGAATGAGGCATTTGGCGGAAAAACCGTGCGCGCACCGGTCCCCATGCACGGGAAAACCAGCCTGATTATGCACAGAAACCGGGGAATCTTTGCTTCCCTGAACTCCCCTTTCAGGGCTGCCCGCTATCATTCTCTGGCCGTGCATCCGCCCCGGAACAGTGAACTGACTGCCACTGCCTTCAGCACGGATGGCGTGATTATGGGACTTTCCCATCCCAAATATCCCCTTCACGGCGTGCAGTTTCACCCGGAAAGTTTTCTGACAGAACACGGATTTGTGATGGTGGAAAATTTTCTGAAACTCGGACCGCTCAGGAGCAGATTTGCCTATGGAAGAAATTAAAAAAATTGCGGGAGAACTGACAGGGGTTCATACCGAACCCTTTGTTCTCAGCGAACCCCTCATTGATCTGGCCTCCCGGTTTGCGCACATGCCCGGCACAGTGGTGCTGATGAGCGGAGGGGAATCAGACTGCGCCCGGCATCATATTCTGGGCATCATGCCCTGGCTCAGCTTTTCCGGACGGGGAAACAAAATGCTGGTGGAAACCCTGCACACCTCCATGCGCTTCACAGCAGATCCCTTTGACACTCTCCGATCCATTCTGCAAACCTTCAGGCTGAAATCCGGGGATTTTCCCCCGCCCCTGACAGCAGGACTTATGGGCTATCTGTCTTATGATCTGAAAGATGTTCTGGAAAAACTGCCCCGCACATCCGTAGATGATCTCTGTCTGCCCCATATCCGCTTTGATGCGCCATCTCTTGTGCTGATTCAGGATACAAAAGACCAGACTGCGCGAATCTGTGTGCCGGAATTTGCCGGAAAGAATTCTGTGCAGAAAACGCTGGATGAATTCAGGCAGATGCTCAGCGGCCCCTGTCCGGAACCCCAATCTTTCTGCGGAGATTCAGCCGGTTTTCAGTCTGATTTCACCCGATCCCGTTATATGGAAACCATCAGACAGATCCGGGAATACATTGCAGCCGGTCATGTATATCAGGTCAATATGTCCCAGCGTTTCCGCATGGGTTTTTCCGGAGACACCTTCACCCTGTTCCGGAAACTCTGGACAGCCAATCCTGCGCCCTTTTTTGCGTATATCAATGCTGGCGATCATCAGATTGTATCCACATCACCGGAGCGGTTTATTCTTCAGAAAGGCAGACAGGTGGAAACACGGCCCATCAAGGGAACCCGGCCCAGGGGAAAAACACAGGAGGAAGATGAAAAACTGGCGCGGGAACTTCTGGAATCTCCCAAAGATGATGCTGAACTTTCCATGATTGTGGATCTGCTGCGCAATGACATCGGAAAGGTCTGCAAGCCGGGATCGGTTCGTGTAACTGAACATAAACGTCTGGAAAAATACAAAAACGTCTTTCATCTGGTATCTGTGGCAAAGGGAGAACTGGATGCGGACAAAGACAGCACGGATCTCATACGGGCCACATTTCCCGGAGGCTCCATTACCGGATGTCCAAAAATCCGATCCATGGAAATCATTGATGAACTGGAACCCCGGCGCAGACATATCTATACCGGTTCCATCGGATACATCAGTTTTCATGACACTATGGATCTTTCCATTGCCATCCGCACGGCAACGGTTTATCATGGCAGCATCATTTTTTCTGTGGGCGGAGGAATTGTTTTTGATTCTGATCCTGCGGATGAATATGAGGAAACCCTTCACAAAGGACAGACTCTGATGACCGTATTCAGCGGAAACAAAAAAAACACAGACAGGATTCCGGGGGTCAAACCCGAACCCCATGTCTGGATCAACGGACTGATCCAGCCTGCCAAAGATGCGATGATCCCTGTATCTCATCCGGGTTTTCAGTACGGATACGGTTTTTTTGAAACCATCCGTGCGGAAAAAGGGGGATGCCGGTATCTGGAAGCGCATATGAACCGCTTTGTCAGGACATGGAAAGAATTTTTTCCCGGAGAACCTCCGGATCTGAGCTGGAATGAGATTATAGGACAGGTGCTTGAGGCCAATGGTCTGAAACATGCTGTTGCAGCAGTCAAAGTCATTGCAGCCAAAGGCGACCGGAATATTCCGCCTTACAATCACACCCTGCTGGTGCAGGCACGCTCATACACACACCGTCTCACAGAAAAAAAGACAAACGGCCTGAAACTGCTCACCTATCCCCATCCCCGCCAGAGTCCGCTGGCAGATTACAAAAGCCTGAATTATCTCTATTATATCCGGGCACGGGAATGGGCTTTGGAGCATGGGGCTGACGAGGCTTTGATTCTGAATCCGGACGGAAGCATATCAGAAAGCAATTCTGCCAATATTCTGCTGATTATGGGAGATCATACGGTGATTGTTCCGGCCTCTGCCCATGTTCTTCCCGGCATTATGGAACGGGAAGTGTGCGGATGGTTTACCCGCAAAGGCTGGCAGGTGCTCAGAAAATCTGTCACGCCGGACGGCATACTCAAAGCCAATCAGGTGCTGCTGACCAATTCCCTTATGGGAACCGTTCCGGTTCTCAGTCTTGATGGCGGTCCGGTGGGAACCTCTGCTTCTGATCCCTCGGATTTGTGGGAAGCCATCAATCAGCAGGTGCTTTGATCCGTTACAGAATCTGTTTCGGCAGTATCCGGCAGGTACACGGCAAATTGGTTTTCAGAGGATAAATGCGTATTTAATATACTGAATTTCATTAAAAAATTCAGTATATCACATATGCTGCCCTACCATAATTGTTTTTTATAAATTCCATGATAAAATTTTCGATAGTGGGTCAAACCGGCTGATAATGTCATCCCTTCCGGGATTCTGATTTGTTTTTTAACTTTTTTTTACAATAATGTCAATATTTTGGGATTTTTTCCGGATCGGGTTCATTGGAGAGACCAGCGGATTTGACCCACTGCCAAATTTTCCTTATCAGTTTGATTCTGCGGGTTTAACCACAGCGGTATGGCACAAAGAACACAAAGAGCATACTCACAGATTCAAAGTTGACAATGCAGCAGTTATAAAATATAAAGTTGCTTTCAGGAGATATTGGGTTCTCAGGGTTTGCAACAGTTTATTTTTGATACAGACCCTTATGTGATTTTCAGAAAAGAATATCCCACAAAAGTAGCATAAGCTTCCAGCTTGTGCCCTGTGCCTGTGAACTTAAATGGGATATTTATTTCAGAAATCACCTTAAACCCGCTGTCAGGACATGGAAGACTGTGACATTGATATATCAACCCAAATGAAAGGATCTGAAAATGAAAAACACGAAAACCGACAGAACAGCCTGTATTTTTTACGCAGCCATGGTGCTTGTTTTTCTGCTGATGACCGGATGCTCCAGCCTGAGAGGTACTAAAGACAGCAGCTCCGGTTCGCAGGGATCAGCACCCGGAGGCCCGGGTTCTCTGTATCACAAATTCAGTGATGTGCTGATTCCAGGGGAACTCACAGAAGTCAAAAAGGGTTCCTATGTTATTGAGTCCAACGGATTTGCTGCAGGCGTTCTTTCTTTCAAAGGCCGGGTGGACAAGGGATCTCTTATTGCCTTTTTCCGGGAGAACATGGTAAAAGACGGGTGGAGATCCATTGCCTCTTTTACATCCAACCGTACCATACTTCTTTTTCAGAAGGCAAACCGCTGGTGTGTGATCAATATCACAGACGGGGATTTTTCTGTAGGTGTGGAAGTGGGTGTTGTTCCAACGAACACGGACATTTCCGAGGGAATCATAAGATAATGAAAAATGCGGTTGAGGGAAAAAACATTGTACTGGGCGTATGCGGGGGCATTGCTGCGTACAAAAGCGCGCAACTGCTGCGGCTTATGATGAAAAAAGGCGCGCAGGTCAGAGTGATGATGACTTCCCATGCCTGTGAATTCATCGGCCCTGTCACTTTTGAGGCACTGTCCGGCAGACCGGTCTGCACGGATTTGTTTGACCGCAGCAATACAGATGCTTCCATCCGGCATATTGAATGGGCACAGGAGGCCCATGCTGTGGTCATTGCGCCGGCCACAGCCAATCTGCTGGGCAAGTATGCCAATGGACTGGCTGATGACGCGCTGACCACCTTTCTGCTGGCCGTTACCTGCCCGGTTATTCTCTGCCCGTCAATGAACAGCAATATGTATCTGAGTCCGCCTGTGCAGCGGAATCTGGACAGACTGCGTGCAGACGGGCATACGGTTCTGGAACCCGGCTCTGGGGAACTGGCCTGCGGGACTACCGGCCCCGGACGGCTTCCTGAACCTGAGCAGATTTTGGATCGGCTCATGGCCTGTCTCAGCCCCAAAGATCTGTCCGGAAAACAGGTGCTGGTCACAGCAGGCCCGACACAGGAACCCATTGATCCTGTTCGTTTTATCACCAATCCGTCTTCAGGCAAAATGGGATATGCCATTGCCCGTGCAGCAGAATACAGGGGCGCGGATGTGGTTCTGATTTCCGGACCTACGGTTCTGCCTGATCCGCTGCATGTGAAAACCGTGAGAATCCGGACTGCGCGGGAAATGGCAGATGCTGTGTTCAGTCATATGGAAGATACTGATATTGTGATCAAAAGTGCTGCTGTTTCAGATTACCGTCCCAGAGAAGCGGCTGAACACAAAATCAAAAAAGGAGCGGCAGAAACTGTTCTGATTCTGGATCAGAATGAAGACATTCTCAAAAGCATCGGACAGCGCAAAACGCATCAGTTTCTTGTGGGATTTGCCGCAGAGACCCAGAATCTGCGGGAAAACGCGCAGGAAAAACTGGAAAAAAAGAATCTGGATATGATAGTGGGAAATATCGTGACTGATCCGGGAGCCGGATTTGGAACCGACACCAACCGGGTTACGCTGTTTTACAGGGACGGCACACGGGAATCTCTGGAACAGATGGACAAGGACGCGGTGGCCCATATTCTTCTGGATCGCGTAATCGCGCGCATGTCCGCATAAAGGCATGGAAAAGACAATGACAGACAGCAGCCCGGAAATACAGCCTGTTCCCGCTCCTGTTTTTGCCGCTCTGACAGAGACAGTCAAAAACACGCTCCGTTTTATGGCACAAAGCGGATGCAGGGGCTTTGACTGCTCTCCGGAAACGCTCAGAATTCTGGAAAATTTTGGGAAAAAACCGGCTCCTCCGGAAAGTCTGCAAACCATCCGTTCAGATTTGGGGGAATGCCGCAGATGCAAACTGTCACGGGCGCGCACACATATTGTTTTTGGGGCCGGAAATCCCAAAGCAAGTCTTGTGTTTGTGGGCGATGGCCCCGGATATGACGAGGATCGTCAGGGACAGCCTTTTGTGGGAAGCGCGGGGCAGTTGCTGGATCGCATTATTGCTGCCATCAAAATGACGCGTGAAGAGGTCTATCTCTGCAATGTGGTCAAATGCCGCCCTCCCCGGAACCGAACTCCGGAAACAGAGGAGATTGCAGCATGCCTGCCTTTTCTGGAACGGCAGATCGCTGTGATTCAGCCCCGGTTCATCTGTGCGCTGGGCGGAACTGCCGCGCAGAGTCTGCTGCGATCTCCCCTGCATATTTCCAAACTCCGGGGCAGTTTCCACAATTACAAAGGAATCAGACTCATGCCCACCTTTCATCCTGATTATCTTAACCACCATCCGGAAAAAAAACGGGAAACATGGGAAGATCTGAAGATGATCATGCGGGAAATGGGGCATAAAATTTAATGCAGAAACCGGAATAGCACAGAAATCAACGCTGATTATCAATGCTGTACATCCTTTCAAACATAGGGAAATCACTCTCTTTCAGTGCACCAAATCTGACCATGATCGTATCTTCAAAACAGGGAGACTTATGATGACAAAGAAAGCAGGCATTGTTTACTGTTCACCGGCCGGAACCACCCGGCATGTGGCGCATGTGATTGAAAATGAAATGAAAAACAGATCTGCGGATGTTCTCACAGTGGATTTGGCAAAAGAGGATGGATCAGAAATCATTTCCTGTATAAAGACAGGAGAAAAGCCAATTCTTTTTATCGGATCTCCGGTCTATGTTGGCCGGCCAATTCCTCCGGTAATGAAATTTATTGCCCGGCTTCCCAAAGATGCCGGAATCTGTGCAGTGCCTTTTGTCACCTGGGGATGTGTAAGCAGCGGCATTGCCCTGCATGATATGGGAAAAGCCCTGACAGAAAAAGGCTGTGTGCTTCCGGGAGCTGCAAAAGTCGGGGCAGTTCATTCCATGATGTGGAAAATTGACAATCCTCTGGGAAAAGGACATCCGAATGCAGATGATGATCAGATGATCCGTGATCTTGTCCGCAGAGTTCTGGAAAAAGCATATCAGGGTCCGATTTCCGGTCTTGCCCTGTCTGAGTTGGCTTATCAGCCGCAAAATCTTCAGGCAGAAATGGAAAAGGCAAGTCTGGAAGTCGCAAAAGGCCATATGCCAAAAAAGACAGTGGATGAAAAACTTTGCACACAGTGCGGAATCTGTGCGGAAGTCTGCCCGGTGCAGACCATCACTCTGTCTCCTCTGCCTGCATTCGGAAATGACTGCATCTGCTGTTTCAACTGTGTGAGGGAATGTCCTGAAACCGCGATTCTTGCGGATCTGGAGCCAGTGGAAAAGCGAATCCGGGGCAGAGCTGCACAGCTTGCGGAACAGCCCTTTACCAGGATATTTGCATAAAGGTATTTTCTGACTGACAGCATTCCGGTCTGTTTCCCACAGAAGACACAGAGTTTTTTTCTCTGTGATAAGCAATTCATAACAAGGAGATAACAATGGATATATCCCAAAATCTGTCAGAGCATATTTCCGCAGCAATACCATCTCATGTTTTCACTGCATTGGAGAAGGCTTCTGAAATACAGGGAGAATCATTATATCAATTTCTGGTTCAGGCTGCTTATGAAAAAGCCAGGCAGATTATTGAGCAGGACAGAATCATAAAACTGTCAGCCGCTGATTCGGAACATTTTTTTCAACTTATTGATAATCCGCCTGAACCTTCAGAAAAGCTGATTGAATCCATCAGAATATCCAAAGGCATGATAAGACAATGTTAAAGACAGAACTGCTGTCCGGAAACCATGACCGGGAATCTTTTGATTGTGGTGAACCTGCTTTAAATGAATTTTTACTGAAAACTGCCCGGCAGCATATCCGGAAAGGAATATCCAGAACATTTGTTTTGATTGACGAAACAGTTCCCAATGACATATTGGGCTATTATACACTTACTGTGTTATGTAACATACCCTTTGAGAAAACCGGTCAGCCCCCGGTATTATGCTCTGCCTGCCGCGCTTTCATGCCTGCAATCCCGGAGCGGACTGACCATGTCCTGCCGGAGGCTTAAACCGTTATTCCCAATATATTCAGCATTTAATAATTTTTCTCAGTAGGTATGTTACATAACATAATCAGTGCATAAAACTGAGTTGGATAATAAGAAGCGTGGATGACAGATATGTGAAAAACTTCCCCAGTCTTGTCGGCGCTCCCTATTCTGAGCGATTATTTAAGTTGAACAGTAGTGTTCTGTCAAGGTTTGAATGACGGTTTATCTGCCGAAAACACTAATGTCT
>CAZHPS010000329.1:0-7830 GCA_964534335.1 uncultured Desulfobacterales bacterium | reverse complement strand
CCGGCATCACCGGTAATGAAAATATTCAATGCCGTATTTCTGTGCTTTGTAGGCCACTTTTCTCACTGTGCTTTTGAGCAGATCCGCGGACTGGGTGATATTGCCCCGTGTATTTTTCAGCGCGTCAATAATCATCTCTTTTTCCAGATTTTCCACAGCCTCATCCAGAGACAGATCCGAAAGAGTGCCGGATTCCTTTCCGGTCTGCAATGAAGGCGGCAGATGATAACTGTGAATCACACCCTCCTCACAGAGCAGAACAGCGCGTTCAATGCAGTTTTCCAGTTCCCGCACATTGCCGGGCCAGTGATAGGCCATGAGCATATCAATGGCCGGAGTGGAAAAACGCCGGATATCCTTGCCATTTTCTGCAGCATATTTTTCCAGAAAGTGATCCGCGAGCAGCAGAATGTCGGTTTTGCGCTCCCGCAGAGGTGGCATGTATATGGGAAAAACATTGAGACGATAGTAAAGATCGCCCCGGAAAATTCCCTCTTCAACCAGATTTTCCAGATTTCTGTTCGTTGCAGCCACCACCCGGACATCCACTTTAATGGTTTTCTGGCCGCCCACCCGTTCCAGTTCCCTTTCCTGCAGAACCCGCAGAAGATTCACCTGCACATCAGGCGTTATGGAACCGATTTCATCCAGAAAAATCGTGCCTTTGTGCGCGAGTTCAAATCTCCCCATTTTCTGCCGGATGGCTCCGGTGAACGCCCCTTTTTCATGGCCGAAGAGCTCGCTTTCAATAAGATTCGCAGGCAGCGCGGCGCAGTTCATTTTCACAAAAGGGCCTTTGGCGCGGCCACTGTTGTAATGGATGGAATTGGCCACCAGCTCCTTTCCTGTGCCGCTTTCACCCCGGACAAGCACTGTGGCATTGCTTTTGGAAACCTGACTGATCATCTGAAAAACTTCGCGCATCTTATTGCTGTTGCCAATGATATTGTTGATGCGGTATTTGTTTTCCAGTTCATTTCGCAGCCGCCGGTTTTCATCCCGGAGTTTTTCCTTTTCCAGACGGATGTTTTCCAGATTGATTACATGCTGGGCCACCATGGTGGCAATGACCGTGAGAAGCTCGGTGCCGCTTTTGAGTGAATATTCCGGATCATAGGGACGATCCACGCTGAGAGCGCCAATGACCTGATTTCCTTTCTGAATGGGAACACAGAAAAAGGAAAGTTCATCCCTGATTTTCCTGGAGTCGTTCCTTCGGGAGTCAGTGCGATCCAGAAACATGGGCTCCTCGCTGATTTTGGGAATGGCAACAGCCTTTCCGGTTTCCACCACCCGTCCGGTGATTCCTTCGCCGAGTTTGTATTTTCCCCGTTCAATCGCGGTCTGGGTCAGGCCGTGGGCCACCTCAATGGCAATTTCATTGCGCAGGGGATTGAGCAGGGTAATGGTTCCCCGGATCATATTCATGGAACCGGAAAGAATCGCCAGCACTTTGTACAGGGATTTTTTCAGATCCATGTGTTCACTGAGACTGTTGCTGATTTCATAGAGAAGTGTTACTTCTTCGATTTTTTTCATGACTGTTCTTTATTTGAATGGGTTTCGGGTTCCGGAAAATCCGGAATGCCGGGCTTTGACAGGTTTTGTTCCTCTTTGCAATGATCTTCCAGATGTTTTTTTACCACATCATAAACATTTTTTGCAAAAGCATAAAATTTCCTGACATCTTCCAAATTGACAGTCTGCTTTGCAGCAGAGATTCGACAACTGACAGATCTTCCTCACAGGCATGAATCCATGCAGATACAGACGGTTTCATATCAGAACTTCCCCCTTTTCCAAAATCTCTCTGGTGAAAGAATTGTCGGCTTTGATGAAATCATTCCATTCACGTCTCGTATATATACCATTACTCAGAAGATTTGACAGTACAGCCACGAATTGCACGAATGATACGAATTACATGAATTATGGTTTGTGCATTCGTGCAGATTCGTGTTATTCGTGGCTGTTTAAACTGTAAACTCTGCTGATGCGGACCTTCGAATGCGGTATTTTACAACCGAAATGTTTAATTCTACATTGAAAATATACTTATGATTCAGTTTCCCACAGAGGACACAGAGAGAAAAAACCACAGAGAACACAGAGGAAATAACTTACCTTATTGTATAATTTCAATAGCGAATTGGTATAATGGCATAGGTTTTGGAAAAATCAAAATGATACAGAATGTATCCATAATCATCCAAAATTCAACCTGCCCGTGACCAGTATGGACAGGTTGAATTTTGCAGATTGGTCATGTATTAAGGTTTCATCACAAGAAAATACAGACTGCCCGTATGTTTCAGATGGCCTGCCGCTATTTCCGCATATTCTCCGTTTCCCCAGAAAATATCAGCACGGCCTGGGCCTTTGATGGCTCCGCCTGTGTCCTGATTCAGGACAAAACGGGAAAAAGGAACCCAGTCCGCAACTTTTCCGGAACCGTCCGATGCTGCAACCGGTTTTTGGGTTTGGAGAAAGGTCAGCGCGGCGCGGGGAAACAGGGACAGGTCGGTGGCAACAGATCGTCCCGGAGTCAGAGGCACATTAATGGCTCCCAAAGGACCTTCTTTTTCAATGCTGAAAAACACATAGCTGGGATTTGCATTCAGAATCCGGTTCTGCTCTTCGGGATGCTCCCGGAGATACTGCCGGATTTTCTGCATGGACATCTCTTCTTTGGAAATTTTTTTCTCATCAATGAGAACCTGACCGATACTTTTGTACGCGCGTCCGTTTTTGGAATGATAATGCACATTGATGGTTTCTCCGTTATCGAGTGCAATCTTTCCTGAACCCTGAATCTGCAGAAAAAACAGATCCACCGGATCATTTACCCAGGCCAGTTCCGGTGCTTTTCCCCTGAGTACCTGATTCTGCTCAATTTCTTTGCGCTCATAATAGGGAAGAAACTGATCCCCGTCAATTCTGCCAATGATTTTTTTCCCCTTCAAATCCGAGGAAAAGCCGGACAAATCAACGGTCATCATATCTTTTGGCGGGCCATAGACCGGATACCGGTATTCGGCTGATTCACGGCGACTTCCCCGCAGCAGCGGTTCATAATAACCTGTGAACAGCACTTCCCCCTGCTGATCTCTGCCTATGGATTTGTAAACCAGATAACGGGAGCGGATAAATTTTTCTGTCTCCTTCTGCGAAGGATTTTTTTCAATAAAAACCAGAAAATTCTCCAGAGATCGGATCATATGCGCAGCATCATAACTGTCTTCTCCAAAAGAAAATTTCCGATCCTTTGGAATTTTTCTCAGGTATTTCAGGCTTTGACCGATGCTTTCGGCCAGTTCCCGGTAATTCATATCATCTGCAAAGGCCGGATATTCCGAAGGCGACAGCCGAATCAGCGGCCCGGTGGTCACGGTTTTCTGGGAGGCACAGCCCCACAGAATTGTCAAAACTGTTACAAATATCAGATATTTTTTCATAATGAACGACTCTCTCCTCTCACATAAGTTCCACTTTTTCACCTTTTATCCACGATAATATCATCACTCTCGACAGGAACGACTCTCTCCTCTCACATAAGTTCCACTTTTTCCGCCGGATTTTTCCAGCAGGCATATATCGGAAATTATCATTTCCCTGTCATAGGATTTGCACATGTCATAAATGGTAAGTGCAGCAACAGATACGGCAGTCAGGGCTTCCATTTCCACTCCGGTTTTACCTGTGAGTTTCACAATGGCCTCCATCCTGATGGAATGATTTTCCGTATTCGGAAAAAAATTAATCTGCACATGGCTCAGGTTCAGGGGGTGGCACATGGGAATCAGTTCCGCTGTCCGCTTTGCTGCCATAATCCCTGCAATCCTTGCGGTTTCCAGCACATTTCCCTTGCGCACGGTATGGGCAAGAATCTGCTCCAGAGTGTCGGCTTTCATGAAAATAATCCCCTGTGCTTTTGCTGTTCGCAGGCTGGGTTCCTTGTGGGAAACATCCACCATGCGCACACTGCCTTCCGTGTCAATATGAGTTAATTCAGACATAAATAACCTCCTGTATATTTTCAGCATAAATTTGGCAAAAAAAACGGTTTTTTCAAAAAATCTTTTTTTTGGGGTTTTTCAAGGAGTTTTGCAGAAATGCACTTTTCTGCCACGAATCTGCACGAATAAACACGAATTAAGTAGGCAAACAAAAATTTTCGTGTATTCAAAAAACCGAATTTTTCCAAAAAATCCGGTTTTTCTGAAAATTTATGGAACCTTACTTATGAAAATTCGTGTTTATTCGTGTTTATTCGTGGTTGAAATAATATTTTGTTTGCCTGCTTATCACTCTCCGAAAAATTCTGTTATAACCTCCTGTATATTTCAGGCATAAATTTGGCAAAAAAACCGGTTTTTTCAAAATTTTTTTGGTTTTTCAAGGAATTTTGCAGAAATGCACTTTTCAGCCACGAATTTGCACGAATAAACACGAATTATGAAAATTCGTGAAAATTCGTGTTTATTCGTGGCTGAAATAATATGTTGTTTGTCTTTGCAAAAAACCGCTCCGCTTAATTTTTGCACTCCTCCGAATTGTATCAGGTCAATGGCGAATCAGTATCAGACTCCAAAAAATTCTGTTTTCTGCGTTACGGTTGATTTGATCTCGTTAAGGGTGTCTGTGAGAACCGCAATCACATTTTCCCGAATGTCACCGGCCACTGCCAGAAACATGACATCATCACCCACAGCCAAATCTTTGTCCGCATTGATTTCCACCAGAATTTCCACAATCCCCGGACGTTTTTTATGCCTTTCCACAATTTGCCGCAGTTTTTCCCAATCTGCGGACACACGTAAACCCCGCACTTTCCTTCCATCACGGGAAGTTTCCCGCACCACGCCATTGTGATACAGCACCATCCCGGCTTTGGCATAATCCGGATGTTTTTTTATTCTCTCTTTCATTTCAGAAAGATTCATATCAGTTCCTTTCAGAGGCAAAAACGATCAGCACTGTCAAACAATTTCCATCAGGCATATTTTCACTGCAATTCTTCCAATGAAGTAAAATGTTTTCCGCTCTTTTTGTCCTGAACTGCCTGCCGTGTCCGCTCATTTATGTATTCAATAAAAGAGGAATCCTCATATGACTGCAAACACTCCATAAATTTCAGCAGTTCCGTCTTTTTCCTTAGTTCTTTCGTCTTTGCATGGAGTTCAGTTGACAATTCCATAGCTTCTCTCCTTTATTGTCAGGTCAGTACAGTTCATTGCATCTGATATTGCAGCAAGCAATTATAAGATGTTTTCTGAAAATGAATGTCCCTGTTCAATTCACAGGAATTGCAGAAAAGGAAATCTGCAAAATTTTTTAACAAAAAAAAATCAGCGGCAAAAGGGAGAGGAATGCAGAGCCATCTCCTTTTGTACGCAACACTGCCCAAATTAGGCGGTATTTCTGATTTTCTGATTATCTGCTGTTTTATCAAATCCTTGTTTTTCTGCAATATGATTAATCAACTGTACAAGCTGCCGGATATTCCTGTTGCAGGAAGATGAAAACTGGTCTTTTATTTTCCACAACTCTTCAATTATTTCATCTTTTTCATTTTTTTTCATAATAATTCTCCTGTCAATTCTTCAGGGGTACAGATTTGGGGGAATTGATACCCTGATTCTTCCACAATTGTTCTGACTTTCGGAATTAAGTGGGCATTTGCCAAATGCCTGAAATTCCATGTCAGCAGAAAATCAACTGCGTGATAACTTGCAACAGCGATATGCAGGGCATCATCCTGTGCGTTATCAGGTATAGGTGAATGCAGGATAAGTTTTTCTGCCAATTCTTCACATGCCGTATTGATAGTCAATCTCTTAATTTCTCTCAATGTCTGAAGTCTTTCCTGAGATCGTTGAGTATCTCCCTGACTCGCTTCGGCAATAACCAAATTTGAAGTAAACAGAGCATAATTATGACGGTGGCTTTCCCACCACTCCCAAGTTTGCTGCTGTCTGGCCGCTGCAATTAAATTTTTACTTGGTCTGGCAGTAAGATAGCTGATAATTGATGTTTCAGTATAAACCGTTTCCATTTTTTATACCTGCAACCTTAAAGAACAGCTTTTTTTATTTAGTCACCTTGCGCACCATCGTCATACCGATAAAAGTCAGTATCCGGAATCATCTGATATTCTTTGGATTTCCATCTTTTGCCGGTATGACGGAGACACAGCAGTCTGCCGGATTTTGAAAAGCTGGCGTAATATCAGTGAATAATTATCTGTTTATGCGGATTTTCCTCTTTTTTTGCTTTCCTGAATGTGGTTATTCCGGAATGATAAATTTTCAGCCTTTCACCCTCCAGCAACTGTTTTATTGTGACAATCTGTATTTTGGGGCATGGTTCTACTGATTTTGGCGGACTGTAAAAACCTGCCGAAACCGCTTCTGAAATCATATTGCTGTTAGGCTCTTCCAATGTAAGCAATACACCGATGGCAGCCTTTTCACGCTCGACAGTTCCCAAAAGTTCTCTGACATCTTTTACGCTGACCTTTCCGCTTTTCACCTGTACCAAAACCCGTTCAGGCTTTGTATCGCTTTTGTCATAAACAAAATAAATAACCCCGTCTATACCGCCGTCAGGCCCCTTTTTGCCTTTTTTATCTCCCACTCCTCCGCCCACAGGTTTGGCTTTTATCAATGACAATGCCCACCATTGAAACTGATACCGATCCTCTTTAGCCAACTGCTCAGCTCCATTAAAATCTTTGGGTTCTCCTATGACCTCATAAGTATCATCCAAAGTTCTTTCATCAGAAGCTGCAAGCATATCTCTCAGACGGTATTTCAGAAGCGCAACAGCCAAATGCGTAATATCAATTCCTATCCAACGCCGTTTCAGTTTCTGCGCGGCTGCAATTGTTGTTCCGCATCCTGCAAAGGGATCAAGAACAATATCCCCTTCATTGCTGCTTGTCTGAATAATTCTTTCCAGAAGCCCAAGGGGTTTTTGTGTGGGATAGCCGAGAGCATTTTTTTCCTGTGAATTGACAGGAGGAATATCTGTCCATAAATTGGGGATAACCGTACCTTTCATTTCATCAAGAAAGCGTTTGAAACTTGGGACTTTGCCTTTGGGAGGTATTTCAATCCTGCCTTCGTTAATCCATTGCTGCGATCTGCTTTCTGGCATACGCCAGCCATTAGGCGGAGGGGGACACCCAAGCAGATTATAAAAATATCCTCTGCTGCCTTTCGGTTTTACAAGATTGTCATACCGAAATCTCCGTCCATTTGCATCCACATTGTTATAATGTGTTTTCAGATAATTCCCGTCATAATCACAGCGCAGTTTATTCCATATAAAAATTTCTGATTTTGTATAAAATAACAGTGTATCCGTGATTTTTGGATATTTATTTGAATCACTGTGACTGCTTGTCCGCTTCCAGATAATTTCATTTCTGAAATTCTCTATTCCGAATACAGTATCCAGCACAATTTTCAGATAATGGCTTGCTGTGGAATCGCAGTGCAGATACAAACTTCCTGAAGGTTTCAAAACCCTGTGCAACTCTATTAACCGTGCAGTCATCATCACCAGATAAGCCATCATCTGGTTTGCACCTATAAATTGACGTAATGATGAAATCATTCTGATAACCTGTTCAGGAGCATTTGTCACTATATCATAATAAGCTGCTTCTGCCGCATGATTCCAGAGCCACGTATCTTCAAATGCTGCAATCTGTGATTCTGATTCCAGACCGTCTTTGTTTTTGAACAGAACATTGTAATTACGGTTCGAATTGAATGGCGGATCAAGGTAAATCAGGTCTGTACTTTCATCCTGAATATATTCACG
>CAZHPS010000328.1:0-7832 GCA_964534335.1 uncultured Desulfobacterales bacterium | reverse complement strand
GTTTTGGGGGAAGAACAGCGGCATAACTTTCCCGCAGATCCGTGCAGCAGACAGCCCGTTTACGGTAATCAGCCGGAAGAGATTCCCATAAATCCCGGCATGTTTCCGCTGAACGGTCTCCGAAGGCGGTTCCGGCAATACGGCGTGTCCGGCGTTCCGGCGCCGGCCAAATCCATACCTGATCCGACTTTTTTCCGGCATAAGACCGCAGTTCATCCATCTCCAAAACGGGACGTTCCTCTGAAACAGGAACTGTTTCGGAGATCGGCGGAATCACTTTTTTTTTAAGTTTTTCCGGATTGCTGTCCGGCTCATCCGGAGCACCCGTGCGGCCGCACGCTGTGAAAGTCTTTCCGTCTGAAGATTTTCAGCGGTTTTCAGGCGGAATTCCCGTTCTTCGGATTTAATATCCAAAGTACTGTAAAAATTACAATTTTTACAGTGAATTTTCTGACGTCCGGCCGGCGTCCGTCCGTTTTTGCGGATATTTTCACTGCCGCAGCGGCGGCATTCTGCTGCAATCATTTTTTTCCTCCTGTTTTCTGATACAAAAAAACAGGAGTTGCATATCACATTTTTATCAGCATGAAAAGTCCCACTACCCATACAGATACTCCTTTGCCTTGATGAACTGGTGTTTGTGTTCATACATGCCTCTTTCATGCAGATCTCCTTTCTTTGACGGTTTGGTGTTTGTGTTCATAATACATTCCGCTTTCATACACTTAGTACTCTGTCAAGTTTGAAATTGTGAATTCATAAACCCTAAGGGTTTTGAAAACCTTTAGGGTTTGGGAATTCTGAACTCACAAAAACAAAGTTGACAAAGCACTAGTACTCTGTCAAGTTTGATTTTATGAGTTGAAGTATACGAAAAACCGGATTTTTTGGAAAAATCCGGTTTTTGCAACTCACAGATTCAAACTTGACAAAGCACTAGGGTCTGTATCAAAATAATCTGTTATACTGTTTCAACTTTGGTTTTTTCAAAAACCGGACACATTTCTCATAACCCGGTTCCCAAAGCCTTTGTCTGACGGTTTAAGCAATTTTTGTGCCACAAAAAACCAAAGTTGAAACATTAGACCTCTTGCAAAAGTGGGAATTTATCCCTTGATTTTATTGGATAAAAATTGACTTTGGAAAGAGGTCTATTATATAAATCATGAGGGGCTGTATCAAAATAACCTGTTATAAATCCTGGGGGTTTTTCGGACAAACATTTTCTGATACCAAATCGCTTTTGAAAATATGCTTATGAAAAAAACAAGGGTTTGTAATCAAACAGAAAAATAGACTGCATTGTATAAAACCAATAGCGATTTGGTATGAAAGTCTATAAATGGCACTGACGCAAGGCGTGGGAACGAGACAAACGAGACAAATGAGCAGGGGCGAAAAAATTTTTCGCCCCGCGTTTTCCTGTAAAAAATGGCTATTCTTATTCTTGAGAATTCCCTTATTTCACTGCCGGGCAAAAAACGCCCGTTCCAGAGATTTTTCCATCACAGCCTCATAGCCCTGTATGCGTGCCACCATCTGTTCATTTCTGTCCAGAAAAACAAAATCCCCCTTCATTCTGTGCTGTCCGGTTTCTGTGACTTCCAGCACGGCAGTAAGGCCGTCTGCGGGAAAAGCGGGCCGAAACTGTCGATATGATCCTGCATACACAGGAAGACAGAAAAGCCCTTTTTCCTCATAACACCAGACAATTGCCATCTGAAATGCGCAATCCAGGACCAGCGGATCACTGAGCCACTGGCTTCTCAGGGGTTCTGTCATCCACTGCTCCGGATGGGGAGCAGCACAGAGATCTGCCGTAATTCCCTCAGGCGAGCAGTTGATGATTTCCCGGATGCCGTGAAGTTCAGGGCCGTGAAACAGAATTTTTCCATACACTTCATCCATGTTCCGGGTATAAGATTTCATATGAATATCCAAACGGGAACTGTAAGCCGGTGAACGGGAAGGCGGAGTATCCCCCAGCACTGCTCTTGCTTTGGAATGAATCATGGGCGTTTCCCCGTTTTCTCCTGCCCGGATTTCCACATCTGCGGAATACAATGCTCCGTTGCGCTTTGCCTTGCCGGAAATCAGACGGATGGGAACAGACGATCCATTGTTCAGGGAAATGCCTTTGAGCAGACGGAAATCTTCCAGACCGTGAAAGAACAGTCCGGGATTTTCATGCAGCGCGCTGTGTCCCAGCCATTCTGCCATCATGGCAAAAGGCACGACCGGACGGCCATCAAGCATATGATCTTTGAGAAAGGGGAAACGGGTTATATCAATGTCCCGTTTCAGGCCGGAAAGGGGCTGGGGGCTGGGGATTGGGGGCTGGGGATTGGGGGCTGGGGATGAGGGTACTGATACAGTTGCAGTTTCTCCAGTCAGCATTCCGCCGATGACCACTTCCACAGCCTCATTTCCGTTTCCGCACATTTCCGCAAGCATGGCCTGAACGCCTGCATCCATAGGAATCAAAGCAATATTTCTTTTGGCAAATTCTTTTTTCAGTCCCGGAGAAACCATGCCACCGTCCCAGGGCCCCCAGTTAAAAGAAATCACCCGGCAGTCGGGCCGTTTCCGGGCTTCACACCACGCGGTTTTGTTCAGCACTTCATTGGCTGTGGCATAATCGGCCTGTCCCTGATTTCCCATGCGTCCGGCCACAGAAGAAAAAAGAATGAGATATTTCAGGGGATCATCTTTGAGTGCATCCAGCATAACCTCCAGACCTTTGACTTTGGTATCAAAGACCCGGTCAAACTGCTCCTGTGTTTTGTCTGCAATCAGACGATCTTCGAGAATTCCTGCTCCGTGAATCAGCGCACGGATGGGGCCGTAAGTGGAGCGCACCTGATCAGCAACTGCACGGACAGCATTGGCAGATCGCACATCAGCGGAAAAATAGGCCACTGTCGCGCCGGTCAGTCGTATCTGTTCCAGATTGCTGAGGATTTCCCGATCTGCACGGTATTTGCGGAATGCAGATTCCAGTTCCGCAGGCCGGGGATTTTTTCCTGCAAAATTATATTTCAGAATGGCTTTTTTCATATCTGCTTCTGTATGCAGCCCCGCAAGCCATTCCGGTTCTGTCAAAGGCCGGGGAGAACGTCCCATCAGAATCAGGGTTGGCTGAAATTCCCTTGCCAAAGCCAAAGCAGCCGCAGCGGTTACGCCCCGCGCGCCGCCCGTGACAATCACCGCATCTTTTGCCTGTAAACGGATTTTTCCCTGCGGATATGCGGCTTCCCTCAGTTCCGGTGTAAAACGGCCATTGGGATTGAGTCCCACTTCCACAGGGCCTTGATGAAGGATTTCATTTACAATTGCTTTTGCAATTTCCGCTGTGTCTGTCCATTGCGGTGCAATATCCAGTGCATGGCAGCAGACTTTTTCCCATTCAATCGATGCGGTTTTGGAAAGGCCCGCAAGTCCGCCCTGATACGGATTTTCAAAACTTTTTCCTGTGAATCCGAATCCGCCGTCCATGCGGGAAACTGTGGCAAAAATGGCTCCGCCCTGTTTTGCGGATTCCAGCAGATCATTTGCAAATCCCTGTGTCAGGGCAAACACCTGTTTGAGAAAATCACTGTCCTGTTTTTCCCATGCGTCCGCAAGAACAATCAGACCGCCGGGCAGTGGAGGCTCAGCTTTTCCCGGCACTTGGGAAGGGGAAATCAGCACGGCTCCCGCGCCCTGCGATCTGAGAGATTCGGCAATGGCCTTTGCAAGTCCTTTTTTGTCCTGTGTGATATAAACAGGCCGATCAGCGGGAATCCTCACCGGTTCACGCAGGGCAGACGCGGGTGTCAGTGTGACAATTTTTTTTTTCAGATCCGGATGCGGCTGGACATGGGAAATTTCTGTTTTCAAATCCGGACGTGACTGCACAGCAGAAATTTCTGTTTTCAAAACAGTCTGTACGTCTGCGACTGTGCCGGATTTGTTCAGATATTCCACAATCTGACCCAAAGTTTTCAGGGTTCCCATGATTTCCGGAGAAACCGGGGGCAAATCCGGCATTTTTTCCTCAAAAGCGGATAAAATCTCGACCCGTTTGATGGAATCAATGCCCAGATCAGCCTCAATATCCATATCCAAATTGAGCATTTCCGCAGGATAACCGGTTAAATCACTGACCACTGCCATCATCACAGATTCAATCTCTTTGATCGATGCTCGTGAAGTCTGGGTGGCTGAGATTTCCGAAGTCCGGTGAACTGAGGTTCCCGAAGTTTGCGAAAAGACAGGCACAGTCTGCTCCTGAACCGGATGTGCAGCAACTGAAACCGAACTGGCCTTGCATAAATAATCCACAATCTGACCCAGCGTTTTCAAAGTTCCCATAATTTCAGGCGAAACCGGAGGAATATCCGGCATTTTTTCCTCAAATGCGGATAAAATTTCCACGCGTTTGATGGAGTCAATGCCCAGATCAGCCTCAATATCCATGTCCAGATTGAGCATTTCAGACGGATAACCGGTCAAATCGCTGACCACTGCCATCATCACAGATTCGATCTTCTGCCGATCTGCTTTTGCCGGAGTTCCTGCTGTTTCATTGGAAACTTTTGGAGTTTCTCCTGCGGATTTAAACTGATCCGGACTGACACCCGCATCACAGAGATAATCCACAATCTGCCCCAGAGTTTTCAAAGTTCCCATGATTTCAGGCGAAACCGGAGGAATATCCGGCATTTTTTCCTCAAAAGCAGATAAAATTTCCACACGTTTGATGGAATCAATGCCCAGATCAGCCTCAATATCCATATCCAGATTCAGCATTTCAGACGGATAACCGGTCAGTTCGCTGACCACTTCCAGCATGGTCTTTTCAATTTTCTGACGGGCATCATTTTTCGGTGCAGGTTTTGGCGCGGGCGCGACAGTCTTCTCAGGAACAGCAGACTGGGGCAAAGTATCAAAAGCTTCCAGCTTTTGCCCTGTGCCGGGCGCGACAGTCTTCTCAGGAACAGCAGGTTTGATCTGCGGAGCAGTCTGTGCCGGTTTGGAAATCTGCGGAGAGGGTGCTGAAACAGCAGCCGCCGGAGCCTGCCGGGTGCTGTACTGCACTGTTTCAGGAGATTTTGCCTGCGTCTCCGTATGGGAAAAAGAGGAATACGGCAAAGGTGCGGCTTTTTCCGCCTGAGGCTGTGCATTTGCAGGCCGGTAAATTTTTTCCTGTCCGGAAATACCGGGACCTGAATAGGCAGGAACCGCATAGGATTCCGCAAACGCAGGCATCGGTATTCCCAAAGAAATTTCTGCAAGACGCCGGGTGTTTTCCATCATCTCCTGCAGGGTGCGGCCTGCACGGGTCTGGGCTTCCAGAAATTTTTTATGGGTTTCAGCAGTCTGAAAATGCAGATTCTGTATGGATTTCAGACCTTCCTGCACTGCTTTGAATGCGTCTGACATCAGACTGTGCCGTGCCTGTCCCGATGCAGAGGGGGGATTAGTTTTATTCATTGGCTTTATCTCTCTCACCATCTTTGTATGATTGTCCGATCTGGGCGGAATATTCCTGACCGGAGGTTTTTTTTCAGGCAATGCCTGTTGTTTTTCCATTTGATCCGCGGACGTCAGAGAAACTGACGGAATTTCCGCTTTTCCGGATACTGATGCGTTTACAGCAGGCCTGCTTTTCCCGTCCGGATGCGGTGCCCCTGTCTGAATACATTGCACATTCCCCATGCCTTTGGCTGGGGGAATCTTTTTTTCATCTGCTTTGTTTTTGTTTGAAGAACGGTAATTTGCGCCGGAAATGGGAACGCTCATGCGCTGTTTGCGTGTTTCAGGAAGGGGCTGTTCCCAGTTTTTCAGATTCACCGGATGTCCCAGTGCAGCAAGATAACAGAGAATACGGGCCAGATCCGCAATGCCGAAACCCCGTCCCCCGGATGCGTCCAGACTTAAAGAATTGAACTGCAGACCTTTGAGAATGGCTCTGAGCAGTCCGGTCAGCACAGATTTTGGGCCGACTTCCACAAAGGTGCGGACACCGATCTGAAACAGATTTCTGATCTCATTGACAAAATCCACAGGAGAAAGTATCTGGCCGGCCAGCAGGGTTTTAGCGGCTTCGGAATCATCAGGATAAGGCTGCGCGCTGGCATTGGAAAATACCGGTATATCCGAAGGTTTCATCATGATGCGGCTGATAGCGGTGGCAAATGCCTTTTGTGCATCTTTCATCAAAGGACTGTGAAACGCGGCAAAAACCGGCAGCCGTTTGAAAGAAATGCCGTGTTTGGCAAAAACGCGTTCTGCTTTTTCTATGGCAGCAAGGGAACCGGAAACCACGCCCTGATCCGGACTGTTTCGGTTGGCAAGAATCACTTCCGGGCATTCCTCACGAATGATTTTTTCAATATCCGCAAGAGGAGCCTGCACGGCTGTCATGGTTCCGGCATTTGCTTTTCCTGCCTCTGCCATAACACGGCCCCGTTCTGCGGCCAGTTCCATGAGAGTCTCCTCATCAATCCGGCCTGCCGCGTGCAGCGCGCAGATTTCCCCAAAACTGTGTCCGCAGGCAGCATCAGGATTTATGCCGAAATATTTCAGAATCTTAATCATGGACAGACTCACTGCCCCAATCGCGGGCTGGGCAGCATCTGTGCTTCGCAGCCGGGTTTCCTGCTCTGTCTTTTCTTCCGGATTCATCGGGGGAGCAGGATAAATATACGCGCTCAGTTTGTCCGGCAAATGGGTTTTGGCATCTGCTTTTTCAATCGTTTCCAATGCTTGGGGAAAACAGGAAACCAGATCCCGGCCCATTTCTGTGTACTGACTGCCCTGGCCCGGAAAAACAAAGGCCATTTTTCCCGGATGTTCCGGCCCCCCGTAAAAAATATTGCGGATGTTCCGTGCTTTTTCCCCGGCCCCGGATTTGATCTGCTCTATGGCGGCAGAAAAGGTTTCTGTAAGATTTTCAAACCGATCCAAAGCCTTTTCCAGAACCACAAGAATACGGTAGGGTCTGCTCATGGAAAATTCCGCACGGGTTTCTGCGGCCCTGCGTGAAATCTCCTCGTCTGACATTCCCTGGGCCATATCGGTTTTCAGTTCTGTCAGCCGGGTTTCCAGTTCCGCAGGACTTGCACCGGAAAGAGCCAGAATTTCCACAGATCCGTCCCAGGAAGGATCAGATTTCTGCTTTTGGTATTCTTCCAGCACCATATGAAAATTGCTGCCCCCAAAACCGAAGGAACTGACCGCGCATCTGCGGGGATGATCCGGTGATGAAATCCAGGGATTTGTCCGGGTGTTGAGATAAAAAGGGCTGTCAGTGATTTGCAGCCGTGGATCAGGCTGGTCAATCTTGAGTGTGGGGGGCAAAACCTTGTGATGCAGAGCCAGCACGCTTTTGATCAAACCTGCCGCGCCTGCTGCGGCTTTGGTATGTCCGATCATGGATTTGACGGTTCCCACAGCACAGCGGTTTTTCTCTGTGGTGCGACCCGCATTCAGATCAGCCTCTGCATAAACCTGCTTCAGCGCACGGAATTCCACTTCATCGCCCACACGGGTTCCGGTTCCGTGGGCTTCCACCAACTCCACTGTGGCCGGTGAAAAACCGGCCTGCGCATAGGCTGTGCGCAAAGCCTTGATCTGGCCTTCGGCACGGGGAGCATAAATGCTGCCGGATTTTCCGTCACTGGAAGAACCAATGCCTTTGATGACCGCATAAATCCGATCTCCGTCCGCTTCTGCTTTGTCCAAAGACTTGAACACCAGCAGTCCCACGCCCTCACCCAGAAGGGAGCCGTCTGCATTTGCGGAAAAAGGCCGCACATCTCCGGTGGGAGACAGAATCGGGGTTTTGG
>CAZHPS010000327.1:0-7834 GCA_964534335.1 uncultured Desulfobacterales bacterium | reverse complement strand
TCACATGCGGCTTGGTACGTTCAAATTTTTCCTTTGCCATTTTCTGATTTCCTCCGCTGATTTTTTTTCAAAACCGGGCAGTCTGACACCCGAATCCATGGGTTCTGCCAGTTGCCGATGAACTGAAACTGAATCCCCCAAAAAAATGGAGCCCACGACCAGAATCGAACTGGTGAACCTCTTCCTTACCAAGGAAGCGCTCTACCGTCTGAGCTACGTGGGCATAGGACTTTTGTCATTTTTGAAAAAAATGGAGCGGGAGACGAGGTTCGAACTCGCGACATTCAGCTTGGAAGGCTGAAGCTCTGCCAACTGAGCTACTCCCGCTCTGCAACTGAATACAGGCCCAAATTGCGTACAGGCCCGGATTTTCCGTAAGACAGAACCGCAGGAAGCTGTGCAGTACCGCCGATCCCCCAAACTTGGGAAATCTCCTGCATTCAACCCGCATTCAGGATGGTGGTGGGGGGAGGATTTGAACCTCCGAAGGCATTGCCGACAGATTTACAGTCTGTTCCCTTTGGCCACTCGGGAACCCCACCATGCTGATTTGGAGCCAACGGAGGGACTCGAACCCCCGACCCACTGATTACAAATCAGTAGCTCTACCAACTGAGCTACGTTGGCTCAAAGTTGGTCCAAATCTTTTTTCATTTCAAAAGAACGGGTATTTCTACCGGAATTCAGAAAAAATATCAAACCTGATATTAAGGTTTTTTAGCCAATTATTGATTTTTAAAACTGTATATTCAATGATTATTGCAAATATACTGCTATTTTCTGTTATTTTCATCTGTTTTCTTTTAAATTTGATGCTTCGGAAAAAAACAGAGGAAAAACTTCAATATTTTTTCAATCTGTGCTATTTTTTGTCATACTGTCTGATCTGGCAAGACCTGACTGCATGCGCATTTTCAGACACAGATTTTGCAGCAGTCCGGTTTTTATTAAAAAATCCGCTTTATGCAATATCTGCTCTGCTCTGATGCAGGGATTTGATTTTTTTATCACACAGGGAGAAGTTGTCTGATGAAACTCTTTGACTCACACTGCCATCTGAACGATCCGGCATTCAGGAAAGATTTTCAGGATACCGTCACCCGTATGGAGAAAGCCGGAGTGTCCGGTCTCATGGTTGTCGGAATTAACAGAAAAAATTCCGCAGAAGCTGTGGATTTGGCAAAAACCCGGCAGGGATTCTTTGCCTCGGTCGGCATTCATCCCCATGATGCCCTGCATTGCAGCAAAGAGGATATTTCCTTTCTCCGTGAACTCGCGCGCAACCCGAAAGTCCGGGCCTGGGGGGAAACCGGGCTTGATTTCAACCGGCTGTACTCTCCTGCCGCGGATCAGGAAAAATGCTTTGTCCGGCAGTTGGAAGCAGCCGATGAACCTGGTCTGCCCCTGATTTTTCATGAGCGGGACAGCAAAGGCAGATTCGGGGAAATACTGCGGACACATTATAATAAGGATCGCAGGGGCGTAGTTCACTGTTTCAGCGGAAACCGCGGGGAAATGGAAAATTATCTGGATATGGGCTTTTATATCGGAATAACCGGCATTGTCACTGTCAAAAGCAGGGGAGAGGACTTGCGGAAACTTGTGCCCCATATTCCACAGGACAGAATTCTCATCGAAACCGATGCCCCGTATCTGACACCGAGTCCGGAGCGCAATCATTACCGGCGCAATGAACCCGCGTTTGTAAAATCTGTGCTGCTGAAAGTAGCGGAAGTACGCGGGGAAGACCCTGAAACTCTGTCAGATGCTGTCTGGGAAAATACCTGCCGTCTGTTTGGCATCGGACAGGATGAATTCAGGTGAAATCAAAAACAAAAGGAGCATCTTTCATCATGAAAACAGTTTTTGGGCATATCTGTCTGTTTATTCAGATTATTTTTTTCTCTGCCGGAATATCCGCTGACGACAGGGTGGTCAGTATGGCCTCTCTTGAATGGCCCCCCTACATCGGCAGGGAACTTCCGGATCAGGGAGCGCTGGCTATTGTGGCAAGGGCAGCTTTTGCCAAAGCAGGATATGAACTCCGGATCGATTTTTATCCCTGGGCCAGAACCCTGCATATGGCCAGAACGGAAAAAAAATATGCCGGTTATTTTCCGGAATATTTTTCAGAGGAAATTGCCAAAGAATTTGTTTTTTCCGATCCGGTCGGCACCAGTCCTCTGGGATTTGCAGAGAGAAAAGACGCTCCTGTATCCTGGCAGACTCTTGATGACCTATGCTCTGTCAAAATCATCGGCACGGTCAGAGCTTATGTAAATACGGAAGCATTTGACCTGAAAGCCGCGCGGGGCGAAATCCGGGTTGAGGAAGTCACAGATGACGCCACCAATCTGCGCAAGATCGCGGGAGGCCGCATTCCCCTTGCCGTAATTGACCGTTATGTGATGCAGTATCTGCTGAAAACCGAGTTGCAGGATAAACAGGGCCTGCTGCAGTTCAACGCAAGGCTGCTGGAGGACAAAAAACTGTTTCTCTGTTTCCGAAGTGATGCGGAAGGGGAACGGATGAGGGATATTTTCAACTCCGGTCTCCGGCAGATTCAGGCAGAACTTATTGCGTCCGAGTATTTTGAGAAAATATTCTTACACTGAGTCCTTCCGGTTCAGGAAATTGTCTCCGCGTAAAAATAAAAAAGCCGGTTCTGAAACAGAACCGGCCTTTGATTTGCGATATGGTCGGGAAGACTGGATTTGAACCAGCGACCCCAGCGTCCCGAACGCTGTGCTCTACCAGACTGAGCCACTTCCCGATAAAGAAAATCGTATAATACAATAACTGTGCCGGATTGTCAACAAAAAATAACACAGACATGCTTTTTTTCTGTTTTTTTATAAAAAACAGAAAGATATGCAGAAATAAGTCTGAAATGCGCTGTCCGGTGAATACTTTTCTCTGTTTCCGGCATATTTTTTTTAAATAAACTTGACACAATTATTTGCAAATTATATCAAAAAAAGATATAAGAATACCTTTGGTCTGGCATCATAAAGATGTTATGACCGGAATACAGATGGTTGGATTCTTTTTACCGCTGAGAGGAAAGGGGATGGATATGGCAAAGCTGACAATACAGGAACTGAAGAAGATTAGGGAAAGTGCGTCCAGGGATATCAGTCTGCGGCAGGATAAGGGAAAAATCAAAGTGACGGTTCATATGGGGACATGCGGCATTGCCGCGGGTGCCCGTGAGGTTATGAGTACGCTCATGAATGAAATTGCGGAGTCCAGCCGCCAGGATATCCGGGTGGTCACCTCCGGGTGCATGGGCATGTGCAGCAGCGAACCGAATATTACCGTCGAAACCGAGGGGGCCGGGCCAATCGTTTACCAGAAGGTGAATGCAAACGTAATGCGTCAGATATTCCGGCGCCATATCCTTCTGGGCGAAGTGCAGGGCGATTTTGCCCTGGCCAAGATGTAGCGGGAGAACAAAATGAGCAAAGTCAGAACCGAATTGATGTTGTGCGGTGGCACAGGATGCCACTCGACCGGAAGTATCGCCCTGATGAAAGCCCTGGAGGAAGAGCTTGCGCGTCAGGGTCTTGCCAATGAAATCAAAGTGGTGGAAACCGGGTGCAACGGATTCTGCGCGGTGGGGCCGGTCATGCTGGTCCAGCCCGAAGGTGTTTTCTACCAGAAGCTCAGAATTGAGGATGTGCCGGAGCTTGTGGAAGAGCATTTTCTCAAGGGCCGTCCGTTAAAGAGGCTTTTCTACAAAGAATCCTCATCCAAAGAACTTATTCCCCAAATGGATGAAATTCCATTTTTTGCGCATCAGGAACTTCGGGTGATGCGGAACAAGGGCATGATCGATCCGGAAGTCATAGACGATTATATCGCCAGGGACGGTTACTTTGGCACTGCCAAGGCTTTGACCGAAATGACGCCCCAGCAGATTATTGAGGAGATGAAAAAATCCGGTCTCAGGGGCAGAGGCGGTGCGGGATTCCCCACAGGCATGAAATGGGATTTTGCCAGCAAAAGTCCGGGAAATGTCAAATACGTGCTGTGCAATGCAGATGAGGGGGATCCAGGGGCATTCATGGACAGAAGCATACTGGAGGCAGATCCCCATGCAGTGCTGGAAGGCATGATCATTGCCGCGAAGGCCATCAATGCCACACAGGGCTATATTTATGCCAGAACAGAATATCCGCTGGCCATCCACCGGCTGGAAATCGCTATAGCGCAGGCCAGGGAATACGGTTTTCTGGGAGAGGACATTTTGGGTTCCGGTTTCAGTTTTGACATTGAAATCTATCAGGGCGCAGGCGCGTTTGTCTGCGGTGAGGAAACCGCGCTGATGCGTTCCATTGAGGGAAAACGGGGCATGCCCAGGCCGCGTCCCCCCTTCCCTGCGCATAAAGGACTGTGGGAAAAACCCACGATCCTCAACAATGTGGAAACCTTTGCCAATGTGCCCCAGATTATGCTCAATGGCGGAGACTGGTATGCCAGCATCGGCACGGAAACCAGCAAAGGAACCAAAGTTTTTGCCCTTTCCGGTGATGTCAACAATATCGGTCTGGTGGAAGTTCCCATGGGAACCTCCCTGCGTACCATAATCTATGATGTGGGCGGGGGCATTCCGGACAAAAAGAAATTCAAGGCTGTGCAGCTGGGCGGGCCTTCGGGCGGATGTATTCCGGAACAGTATCTGGATACAAAAGTGGATTACGAGGAAATCGCGAAAGTCGGAGCCATTATGGGTTCCGGCGGTGTCATCGTCATGGATGAAGGCACGTGCATGGTGGATATGGCCCGGTTTTTCATGGATTTCATTCAGGATGAATCCTGCGGAAAATGCACCCCATGCCGCGAGGGAACCAAACGGATTCTGGAACTGCTGGAAAAAATCTGTGAGGGCAGGGGAGAACCCGAAGACATTGAGATTCTCAAGGAACTGTCCGCCACCATCAAAGATTCATCACTCTGCGGACTGGGGCAGACCGCACCCAACCCGGTTCTTTCCACTTTGCGGTATTTCCTGCATGAATATGAGGCCCATATTTATGAGAAAAAATGCCCGGCCAAACGCTGCGCTGCGCTGCTGAAATTTGAAGTGAATCCGGACAAATGCACCAAATGCGGAGCCTGTTTCCGAGTCTGTCCCGCGGAGGCCATTGTGTGGAAGAAAAAGGAAGTGGCGCAGATTATCAAAGAAAAATGCGTGAAATGCATGACCTGCTTCAGCAAGTGCAAGTTTGACGCGATTGACTGATTGTTCAACATGTTCCGGGATTCGGCACTGTACACAACAGATGCCCTGTCCTGAAAAAACTGTCAAGGAGTACAAAGCATGATAGAAGCCATCAGTATTATGGGCGGCATGGGCGTGATTGTGGGTCTGTGCCTGGCCGTTGCATCCAAAGTTTTTTATGTCTATGTGGATCCCCTTATTCTGGCAGTGGAGGGAACCCTGCCCGGAGCTAACTGCGGCGGGTGCGGATACCCCGGATGTTCGGCAAATGCAGAGGCCATTGTGGCCGGAAAATCCGCGCCCAACTCCTGCGTGGCCGCAGGTGCGGAAACAGCACAGGCCATTGCAGTCCTCATGGGAGTGTCCATTGAAGCCAAAGAACCGGACATTGCAAAACCCGGATGTTATTTCGGGCCACAGGATGCAGACACCAAATTTGTGTATGACGGCCTGAGCGACTGCCGCGCTGTAGCCCTGTTCAGCGGAGGCATGAAGGTCTGCTCCATCGGCTGTCTGGGACTGGGAAGCTGCGCGAAAGCCTGTCCCTTTGGTGCCATTACCATGGGGCCAAACAATCTGCCGGTGGTGGACAGCAAAAAATGCACAGGGTGCGGAACCTGCGAACGGGTCTGCCCCAAGCACATTATCACCCTGTCTTCCATTACCCGCCGCATTCTGCGGGAATACACGGTAGAGGAATGCACCACACCCTGCCAGCGGGAATGCCCGGCCGGCATTGACATCCGGGAATACATCCGCCAGATTCAGAAAGGCGATTACAACCGGGCTGTTCAGGTTATCAAGGAACGCAACCCCTTCCCCACTGTCATCGGCAGAATCTGTCCCCGGCCCTGCGAAACCCAGTGCCGCAGAACTCTGGTGGATGAACCTGTGGCTATCAATTTCCTCAAACGCTTTGCCGCAGATTATGAAAAAAAGAGCGGCAAACGGATTCTTCCCTACAAAGCACCGGAAACCGGCAAAAAGATTGCGGTGGTGGGAGCAGGTGTGGAAGGATTGTCTGCCGCGTTTTTCTCCGCACGGCTGGGACATGATGTGACTGTATATGAAGCCACAGACAAACTGGGCGGACTTCTGCGCACAGCCATTGCACCGGAACGGCTTTCTGAAGATGTGCTGAACTGGGACATTGATGGTGTCCGGGAAATGGGTGTGAACATACAGACCGGCAAATCCCTGGGCAAAGATTTCACTGTGGCATCTCTTCTGAAAGAGGGTGTGGGAGCCGTAATGCTTGCCACCGGAGGATGGGACAACCGCCTGACCCGTCTGTCCAGCGGTCAAACCGAGCAGCTTATTCCCGGAACCTTCCTTATTATAGATCTGCTCAAAGCCGATACAGCCAAGCACAACAAAATCTCCCCGTCTTCTGATACCGTCATTGTGGGCGGAGGAAAAACCGGTTTGGAAGCCGCAAAAATCTGCTGGGATCTGGGCGCGGAAAGAATAACCGTGCTGTTTCAGGAGAAACAGGAGGAGTTTCCGGCTGAGGCAATGGCTCTGCTTGCAGAACTGGAAGCTGAAAAAGCCTTTACCATTGTGTTCAATGCCGGTGTGAGCCGTCTGTTTGGTGAAGGGGAAGGGCTGGAGCAGGTGGAGTATGCGGTGTCCGGCACCGGAGAAAAAACAATGGTGACAGCGCACAGTCTGTTTGTCGCGGCAGGCCGTTTTCCGGAAATGATTTTCTCCAAAGTTCCTGAAGAAGCCGGAGAAGGGGAAAACGCGGCACCGCCCAAAACACAGATTTCCTGGGTGGGTGTGCATCCCTATAAAATGCCCGCGTATAAAGAGGAAATCGGCATTTTTGCCAAAGGCGATGTGCTGACCGATTACAGTGCGGCCATCAAAGCTATTGCAGCAGGCAGACGGGCAGCAGCCTCTGTTCACAAAGTCATGTACGGCATTCCGCTGGATCATGCGGAAAATGTTCTGACACCTGCCTCTGCCATTCAGAATGTCAGCAGTGTGGAAAATGTTGCGGCAAAACCGAGGCAGATTATGCCCATAGCAGATGCCAGAGAACTGGCTTTGACCGGTATGCTGGAAAAAGGTTTCACCGATCAGATGGCCCTCAAAGAGGCCGGCCGCTGTCTCCAGTGCGGTCTGATCTGTTATGAACATTCCCCGAATATGGCTTCCCCAGCCTGCGCAGGTTTGAAGAAAGCAGCCTGATTTTCCTGTCAAAAAATATCGGAGCGGTACCAGTCAGGGCCGCTCCGATAAGTCATTAACTTGGCATGAAAGTTGCAGTCCGCATAACACGCATTTTTTCATGCTTTATGACAAAAAAACGGCTTAACAACTGGTTATGCCACTGGCGGAATGATAAGCATCAGACAGCATAAACTTGATGAATTCGTAAAAAGTCATTTTTGAAAAATTCGGATATAATGAAGTCAGCATCTTCGCTCCACAAAACTGTCCGATTTTGGATTTTTTATGAAACCGTCAAACTTAAAAAAATACATAAAGGAGACTATGTTATGAAATTGATTCAACCTACCGATTTTTGTAAAATACATGAAATTTTGACAGATCAATACTCCGGTAAAAATCATACTGCGATCTTCCCAAAATTCAGGAGTTCGC
>CAZHPS010000326.1:0-7837 GCA_964534335.1 uncultured Desulfobacterales bacterium | reverse complement strand
GTTCTCTGTGGGAAACCGAATCATAAGTATATTTTCAATGGAGAATTGGTATAATTCAGGGTAAAGAAATCCCAAACTGAAAAAAGGAAACCTCTGTTTTGAATCATAAACTGTTCATCACTGTTCTGATGCTTGTTCTTTCCGTTCCTCTGCACTGCCTGTCTTTGGAGCCGGAGGATATTCTGATAATTGCAAACGGAAAAAACAAAGACAGTGTAAGGCTGGCCCAGTATTATATGGAACAGAGGAAAATTCCTTTGGAACATCTTCTGATTCTGGATGTGAGTGATGAAGAGGAGTTCACACGGAAGGAATACAGGGAAAAAATTCTGATGCCTGTCCGTCAATATCTTTCTGAAGTTCTTCCCTGCTGGCGCATACGCTGTCTGCTGCTTATGTACGGAATGCCGCTGCGGATTCTTACTCAGCCTTCATCGGAAAATTTATCTGAAAATCAGGATGATGAAATCCAAAAACTGTCTGGCGGCAATGGAGAAATAGAAGACATCATCAGAAATGTCATTTTTGGGAAAAACACAAAGGGAAAGGAGGCAGACGGAATTCTGGATCGGATCAGACAGGAAGTTTATGCAAAGGATCAGAGAAATGATCTTACCGCGTCTGTGGATTCAGAGCTGGCTTTGGTGCATCAGGCTGATTATTCTCTGCATGGCTGGGTTTCCAATCCCTGGTATGCGGGAAATCAGGGCAAAAAAAATCTGATTCCAAAGGAAAATGTGCTGATGGTCAGCCGTGTGGACGGCCCTGATCCGGAAACCGTGAAACGCATTATTGATGACAGCATACTGACGGAATCCAAAGGTCTGAGCGGCAGAGCGTATTTTGACGCGCGGTGGCCTGATCCGGGGCAGAAAACTGTCACCGGCGGATACCGGTATTACGACCGATCCCTTCACCGGGCTGCTGCTTTTCTGAAAGAGCAGGGCAGTATGCCGGTAAAGGTGAACGATGCAGAAGCACTTTTCCAGAAAGGGGAATGCCCGGACGCTGCCCTTTACTGCGGATGGTACAGTTTGGGAAAATATGCGGATTCTTTCACATGGCTGCCCGGTTCTGTGGGCTGGCATATTGCGAGCAGCGAATGTGTCACCCTGAAAAAACCGGGCTCTCAGGTTTGGTGCAAACGGATGCTCGAAGAGGGCATTGCCGCAACCATCGGCCCGGTCGGTGAACCCTATGTGGGAGCCTTTCCCCTTCCGGAACTGTTTTTCCGTTTTCTCACAGAAGGTTATCTGGGACTGGCAGAATCGTATTTTGTAAGTCTGCCCTATCTTTCATGGAAAATGGTTCTGATCGGAGATCCTCTTTACCATCCCTTCAAACCCGTTGACAAAGAAAACTGAATCAGGCACCAGTGCTTTGTCAACTTTGATTTTAGGCGATTTCCGGAAAAGAACATCCCTCAGATTTGACAATTTTCCAAAAGTTGTCAAATTTTTCAGATGACTGAACCGGTATTTTCATTTTCAGAAATCGCCTTATGCGTTGAAGTGTGCAAAAAAAACCGGATTTTTTGGAAAAATCAGGTTTTTGCTCAGGAAACTGCGGATACTGAACGGTTCGTTAATTTATTACACAATCACACAGGGAGACTATGATGAAAGCAATGATTTTTTTTGTGGTATTGGGCATTGTTCTGTGCCATATTCCATCCGGAGCATCGGAAAGCCCGGAGGTGCAGGCTGCGGTAAAAGGAAATACAGAATTTGCATTTGATCTTTATGCCAGACTCAGGGACAGGGAGGGCAATATCTTTTTCTCTCCGTACAGCATTTCCTCTGCGCTTGCAATGACGTATGCCGGAGCCAAAGGCAGTACAGCGGAGCAGATGGCCTCGGTTCTTCATTTTGCTTTGGAAACGGACAACGTTCACTCTGCCTTTTCAGATATTCACAGGGTTTTGGACGGGGGAGAAAAAAAACGTGCATATGAACTGCATATTGCCAATGCCCTTTGGATGCAGAAAGATTATCCGCTCCGCAGGGAATTTACGGATTTGCTTGGCAAATATTACCGTGCAGGACTGATGGAAAGTGATTTTGCCGGTAATGCGGAAAAATCCCGGAAAGAAATAAACGCATGGGTGGAAGAAAAAACCCGTGAGAAAATCACAGAACTGATAGGTCCCGGTGTACTGAATGCCCTTACCCGGCTTGTTCTCACCAATGCCATTTATTTCAAAGGCATGTGGGCAAATCAGTTTAAAAAGGAGCTTACAAAGCCTGCCCCTTTCACCCTGCTGGACGGAAAGAAAACTGAAGTTGCGATGATGCATCAGAACGGAAAATTCGCTTATTCAGAAACAGATAAGTTACAGGTACTTGAAATGCCTTATGAAGGGAATGAGATTTCCATGCTTGTACTTCTGCCAAAGGAAACAGACGGGCTGAAACATCTGGAAACATTGCTTACAGCGGAAAATCTCAATCAGTGGTTTCCCAAAATGAAAAGGGAAGTGATGGTATGGGTGCCGAAATTCAGAATGACCTCACAGTTCATGCTCGCGGAAGTGCTGCAGTCTCTGGGCATGACAGAGGCATTTTTGCCCTCAGCGGATTTTTCAGGTATGACCGGACAAAAAGATTTGTTTATTTCAGCCGTGATTCACAAAGCATTTGTGGATGTCAATGAGGAGGGAACCGAGGCGGCAGCGGCAACCGCAGTGATAATGGCAAGATCTGCAAGTATTCAGCATATACCGGTATTCCGTGCGGATCATCCCTTTATTTTCATGATCCGTGACAATGCTTCGGGAAGCATTCTCTTTGTAGGCAGAGTGATGAACCCGGATTCACAAAAATAAGGATCAGGGATAAAACAACTTTGGCATTTCATCCTGCACTGCCGTTTAGAATCGGCATCTGATTTCACCTTACCTCTCTGAGAAAGGAAATCCCTATGAAATACGTGATTATCGGAAACGGTGTGGCCGGTGTCCATGCAGCAGAAAGCATTCGCAGACTTGACGCAGAAGGTTCCATTACCATGATTGCGGATGAAGCAATGCTCCCTTACTGCCGTCCCATGATCAGCATGGTTCTGGAAGGTTCGGTACAGCCGGAAAAACTGCCCATACGCAATGCCCGGTTTTATGAAGATCTTAATATCACGCCAATTCTGGGGAAACGGGTCAGCGGCATTGACACGGAAAACCGGCAGGTCTTTGTTCCGAAAAACGGAAATAAGGAAATCTCTGCCATTGGATTTGACAGACTGCTCATAGCCACCGGAGCCGATCCCCGGCCTGTGAAAGCAGAAGGCATGGATTTGCAGAATATTTTTTATATGCGCACCCAGGCCCATGTCCGGGCAATGCTGGCTGCTCTGCCATCAGTCAGAAACGCTCTGGTTTTGGGCGGCGGACTGGTGGGATTTAAAGCCGCTTACGGACTGCTGCGCCGGGGCATCAGTGTCACTATGCTCATCCGCTCCGGCTATCCCCTGTCCATGCAGGCTGATGAGACTGCCGGGAAAATGATTCTTGATGAACTGATCAGTCACGGTCTGGATGTGCGTGTGGGAATCGGGGTCAGTGCATTTGCAGGGGAGAAAAGTGTCCGAACCGCGCATCTTTCCGATGGCAGTGAAATCCCATGTGATATGGCTGTTATCGGAAAAGGTGTGCTTCCGGCCCTGTCTTTTGTTCCCAGAGAGAAAATCGCAGCAGATTTGGGAATTCTGGTCAATGAACATATGGAAACCCGTGTTCCCGGCATTTATGCGGCAGGGGATGTGGCCGAATTCACTGATATTGCACGGGGGATTCCCTGGGTGAATGCAATCTGGCCGGAAGCCGTGAATCAGGGGCGTATTGCGGGAATGAACATGTCCGGAAAGCCGGTGGGATACAAAGGCAGTCTGGGACGCAATGTGATCCGCATTTTTGCTACGGACATCATGACAGCAGGAACAGTCAATCCCACTGAAAATCAAGGATATGAAGTTGTTGCAGATATGAACCCGCTCAGGAACACTTACCGGAAACTTGTCTTTCAGGGTGATCGGCTGACCGGCATGGTAATGGTCAATCACATTGAACATGGGGGACTGCTTATGTCCCTGATACAGAACAGACAGCCGGTCAGAATTGACAAAGAACAGCTTTTGAATCCCTCATTCAATTATTCCAGATTGCTGATTTGAACAGACAGATGCTTTTCTTCCCTATGATGATTCCTGGGTAGCGGAACTTCCCATACTGATTTTTTAATTTTATAAATCAATATGTTATACCAAATCGCCATTGAAAACATGCTTCTGAAAAGGCAATATTCTGTAATCAAGCATAAAAAACTGACCTGATTATATAAAATCAATGGAGAATTGGTATTATTTAGAATCAGTATAGCAGTATCATGGATGTATCATTTAACATATTGTATTTATTATATACAGACAAAATCTGTATTTTTTAAAAATATAATAATATTAATTGCTTATTTTTTTATCAGTATGTGCAGACCCACTAACCGGATTTTTTCATATGCTCAGGATGTTTTTTATCCGAAATCTTAAAACTTGATTCTTGACTTTGAAACTGTTTGATGGTAAGGAAAATGATATATAAAAAATTTTATTGCTTTATTAGACAGTTATTTTTAAATCCATTCACCATATCACGGGGATGCTGAATCATGAAGCGAATGACTGCACGCAAAGGCTTTTTGGCTGTGCTGGTTTTCACAATGCTGATATGTCCGGTTTACGCGGGAGTGCCGCAGATTATCAATTATGAGGGAACCCTTACAGATACGTCCGGCAATCCGATTCCGGACGGCACGTATGAAATTCAGTTCGGCATTTACAATGCCCAAAGCGGAGGTACACCCATCTGGACAGAGCGGTGGGATTCCACCACAACTCCGGTGGCTGTGTATAAGGGAAAATTCAATGTGCTGCTGGGGACGCACAATCGTGACACTCTTCTTGAAATATTAAATAACCTGTCTGAGCCTGTGGCTTATATTGGTGTGAAAGTGGGAACCGATGCGGAGATGGCCCCCCGGCAGAGACTTGCCAGTGTGGTCTATGCCTTTAGTTCCGGTTATGCCTCAACTGCGGCACAGGCCTCCTCTGCCACTTATGCCAACAGTGCCGGAAGTGCTACAACTGCAGTGGGCGTGGTTCCCGCAGGCGGCATTATCATGTGGAGCGGTTCCGCAGCCAATATTCCCGCAGGATGGGCTTTGTGTGACGGTCAGAACGGAACACCGGATTTGAGGGATAAATTCATCGTAGGAGCCGGAGGCAGCTACCCGGTTGGAGGTCAGGGGGGAACAGTAACTAACAATTTTTCACATAATCATGTTGTTGATAATCATGCACATCATATTGACGTTCAGTTTTACAATTGTATAGGTGACTGTGTGGATTCAAGAGATAAAGGCAATCAAGACACAGGATCGGACACTCATGGACATCACTTGATAGCAGATACATGGCCTGCTGCACCCGGAACGAATTACCAACTGGGTACAGCAGTGGAAAACAGGCCGCCTTATTATGCTCTTTGTTTTATTATGAAAAAACCATAAAAGGAGATACTGCTTGAGTTTGAATATAAAATCAGATATTCCCTCTGTTTATCCTGACAATGCAGGGGGATTCCGTATCGGAAAATCAAGGGTTCTGCTTGAGATTGTCTTTCGGGCTTTTCAGGACGGAGCCACACCGGAAATTATTGTGCAGCCTTAATGTTAATGGCACTGACGCGGAGCATGGAAACGGAAAAAAATTCCGACATGGGAAAATTTATGAAAAACAACATTCACCTGAACGCAGTCATTGAGGCCATAGCAAAGGTAAAACCCCAGATTCGGGAACGATACCGGGTTAAGGAAATGGCGATCTTCGGCTCTTTTGCACGGGGCGAGGAAAATGCGGACAGTGATATTGATCTGCTGACAGATTTTGATAAGGATGCAGATTTGTTTCATTTGACAGGACTTGCAGATTTTCTGGAAAACATTCTGTCCCGCAGGGTGGATGTGGTATCCGCAAAAGGTCTGCGGAAAGAACTGCGCAAAAAAGTTCTGGAAGAAGCGATACAGATATGAGACATTTCAGGCTGTATCTTGAAGATATTCTGTCTGCAATGAACAGTATTGCTGATTTTATCACTGGAATGAATTTTGAGAAATTTTTTTCGGATGACAAAACTTCAAGCGCAGTCATACGAAAACTGGAAATCATCGGCGAAGCCGCAAAAGGCATACCCGACAATATCCGAGCGCAATATCCTCAAATTCCGTGGAAAGAAATGGCCGGAATGCGTGACAGACTGATCCATTTCTATTTTGGAACAGATTTTGATCTGGTATGGAAAACTGTTACAGACAGAATTCCTGCTGTAAAACCTCTTGTTGAGAATATGCTTCGGGAAATAAAGCCGGAGCAATAACTTTCAAAACAAATCGTAAGAAAAAAGGAGCCTGTGCCATGATGAGAAAATTCTCCTGCCTGACAATGCTGTTTGTGTTCCTGTTCCCTTTCACGGTTTTTGCCGGGGGAACTTTTGTATATGACGCGAACGGAAACCTGATCAAGGATAATGACAAAACCTATGAGTACAATCAGGCCAACAAACTGGTGCGTGTCCGGCAGGGAGTGAGCGGCACAGGCCCGGTGCTTGCCGAATATTTCTATGATTTCAACGGCCAGAGGGTCAAGAAAATCGAAAACGGGGTGACAACCTATTATATCGGCAAGCATTACGAAGAGGAATACACCGCAGGAGCGCAGAGCGGCAAGGCCAATTATTATTTTGCCAATGGTCAGCGGATTGCCAAAAAAGACGGTGCAGGCAAACTGTCTTTTTTCCATGCCGACCATCTGGGTGGAACCAATGCCGTTAGCGATCCAAACGGAAATTTGGTGGAGCGCACAAAGTATTATCCTTTCGGGGACATCCGGCAAGGGGGAGAAAAGGACAGATATTCTTTTACAGGCAAGGAAAAGGATAAGGCAACGGATTTTTATTATTTTGAGGCAAGATATTACAATCCGGGGTATCGGCATTTTACGCAGGCGGATGTAATTGTTCCCAATGCCTATGATCCGCAGAGTTTGAATCGGTATGCGTATGTGATGAATAATCCTGTAAAATATACCGATCCATCTGGATATTCAGATGAAGACTCTAATACAGATGTTGATCCATCAGGAAAGGATAATTCAGGGGAAAATAAACCTTTTCTCACAAAAATGAGACAAAAATGGGAAGACTATAATTACGAATTGTGGACAGGATTAAAACCGCCTCCAAGAGAACAACAAGTTGCAACGAATCAGGAAGAACTGAAACAACAAGAAATCAATAACAGAAAAATTCAATTTGTCAATAGTGAGATCAATAAGGATTTAAAAGAAAAGCAGAAAAATATTGCATTGGCAACTGCTAATACAGAGCTTGCACTGATTAATATATATAGGGGAAAACCTTTATTAGCTTTATCAGCTGTGACGAGGAATTTTGCAATTTTATCGAAAACAGCAGAATGTCCTGTTTTAGTAACAAATAGCCTACAAACTGCGGCGATTATAATGACTCAAAAGCATTATTGGAAAGAAAACACAAATATTGTTATACTGATCCAATTTTGGTTTTATTTGGCATGTTTTTTGCCTGACACTCCGGCCGGGAAAAATCATCCGTTTTTGGCCTGAAAAACCCCGCAGATGGGCTGAAAAAAACTGTTTTGGCGCATAGGCAATTTCCGTGCCAAAGAAAACCAAAATTGTTTCAGTATAATGATATTTTATTAAGTAAGGTTCCATATATTTTGTGGTATAAAGTTCTCATGAAAACAGGATAACC
>CAZHPS010000325.1:0-7872 GCA_964534335.1 uncultured Desulfobacterales bacterium | reverse complement strand
GCACCTCTGCACGCTCCCATAGCAGGAAAAGTGGCAAAGGCGGGAGTCATTACGCTGGCCAATGGCCGTCATGTGCCGACTATGGTCATCAAGGCCGAGGGAGCGCAGATCGATGGCAATGCTCTGCGGGAAAGATGTTTTGGCGGGGACTGGCCCAAAACCGGGCTGGAAAAATACGCTCCCAAAGAGATCGTGGATGCAATCCAGAAAGCCGGGATTGTGGGACTCGGCGGTGCAGCGTTTCCCACCCATGTCAAGTATGTGCCGAATGAGAAAAAACCGGTTGACACAGTGCTGATCAACGGGTGCGAATGCGAACCGTATCTCACATCGGATTACCGGATGATGCTGGAAGCACCTGATCCCATTGTCACAGGTGCGCTGCTGCTGGGACGGGCAACCGGCGCAAAAAAAATCATCATCGGCATTGAGGACAACAAACCCCAGGCTGTGGAAGTGCTGCAAAAAGCAGCCGCGGGAACCGGTATTCAGATTGCTGTGCTGAAGACCAAATACCCCCAGGGCAGTGAAAAACAGTTGATTCTGGCTATCACAGGCCGGAAAGTGCCTTTGGGCGCGCTTCCTCTGGATGTGGGTGTTGCTGTGAGCAATGTCGGCACTGCCGCAGCCATTGCCGGAGCAGTTCTTCGGGGCATTCCCCTGACGCACCGGGTAGTTTGTGTGACCGGCGGGGGCATACAGAATCCCAAAAACCTGCTGGTTCCCATCGGCATCAGCATCGGAGAACTCATTGCGTACTGCGGCGGACTCCGGAAAGATGCCGCGCGCATGGTGGCAGGCGGGCCCATGATGGGATTCGCGTTTTCCGATTTGGACACGCCTGTGACCAAAGGAACCAGCGGCATTACCATTCTCACCCAGGCTGATCTGAAACGGGAAGAGGAAACCAACTGCCTGCGCTGCGGCAGATGTGTTGATTCGTGTCCCATGAATCTGGTTCCCACAAAGATTGCGCTGGCTTCCCGGCACAAAGACACGGAACTGGCACAGCAGTACAATATCATGGCCTGTTTTGAATGCGGTTCCTGCGCGTATATCTGCCCGGCCAATCTGCCGCTGGTCCAGCTTGTGCGCACAGGCAAGGCACAGGTCATGGCTGCGACCAAGAAATAAGGAATAGGAAAATTATGGCAAAACAAATTCAGTCAACGGAATCTGCTGAAGCACCCGTTATTCATGTCGCGCCGTCTCCGCATCTGTCCAACACTGCGCAGACCACGCGTACCATGATGCGGGATGTGCTGATTGGGCTGGCTCCGGTCACAGGCATGGCGGTTTATGTCTTTGGGAAATACGCTTTGACGCAACTGGCCATCTGCGTGATCTCCTGTCTGGCAGCAGAATGGGTTTTCACCGGGATGCGGGGACGCAAAGCCACGCTCTGCGATTTTTCCGCTGCGGTGACAGGTGTGATTCTGGCCCTGTCCCTGCCCGGAACCGCGCCCTGGTATGTGGGATTTATCGCTTCTTTCATTGCCATTGGCATCGGCAAGGTTATTTTCGGCGGGCTGGGCATGAATATCTTCAACCCGGCCATGGTGGGACGTGCCTTTGTCATGATTGCCTTTGCCAGCGTGATGGGCGCATCCGCATATCAGGATGCCAAAAGCGCGGTGGATGCCATCACACAGGCCACACCTATGGATGCGTTCAAACAGGGCGGTGTGATTGCGCCACTGTCTGCCCTTTTCTGGGGAACCACCAACGGTTCTTTGGGTGAAACCAGTGCCATCGCGTGTCTGATCGGTGGGCTGTATCTGTGCATCCGCAGAACCGCTTCCTGGGAAATCCCGGCAGGCGTGCTTTCGGCTGTGGTGATTCTGGGCGGCATTGCCAATGTGATGAATCCGGAATCCCAGTGGACGGTACTGCATCATATCCTGGGCGGCGCGCTGCTTTTCGGAGCATTTTTTATCGCCACTGATCCGGTGACCAGTCCACTGACTCCCAAAGGAAAATTCATCTTTGGCGCGGGTGTGGGTGCGCTGATTATGCTTCTGCGCATCTTCAGCGGTTATCCCGAAGGCGTGATGTTTGCTGTTCTGATTATGAACAGTGTGACACCGCTCATCAACCGCTGGACAATTCCCAAAGCACTGGGAGGGAAATAAGAATATGAAACCGATACAGCAAATGGAACCTCTGTCGCCAACTGCGTTTGAGCGGCTCAGAGACAACAATATTCTGCAGGCATGGCTGGTGCTGCTTCTGGTACTGTGCTTTGGCTCTTCGCTGGCAGGCATTCAGATGTATCTGGGGCCGGTCATTGAAGAGAACAAGCTCAATGAAACACGGGAAAAAGTGCCGGAACTGGTGCTGGGCGCGGAAGCTGCGCAGAAACTGGCAGAATCCGGGGAAAGTCTGAATATCACGCCCAAATCCTTTGTGGTGGACAAACCCGGAAAAAAGGCGGTTTACAATGTGTATGAAGCAGCAGACAAATCCGGAAAACGTCTGGGCTGGGTGGTCAAGACCAGCGGACAGGGATATGCTGATCGCATTGAACTGCTGCTGGGCCTTGATCCGGAAGTGAAAACCGTTACCGGCCTTTTTGTTTTGGAACAGAAAGAAACTCCGGGACTGGGCAACAAAATCGTCACGGATGAATGGCGGGGACAGTTCAATGGCAAAAGCACGGACAAAGCCCTTGGCGTGGTCAAGGGCGGAGGAGCCGGGGCAGATGACATCAATGCCATTACCGGAGCCACCATTTCATCCCGTGCAGTAAGCGATATTGTCAACACCGCGGTGGCTGATCTCAAAGCCCCGCTCGCGCAAGGAGGGAAATAATGGCTGATCAACCCACTGCTGCGGAACGCTTTATCCGGGGCATTTTGCCGGAAAACCCGGTGTACCGCCAGATTCTGGGCATGTGTCCCACACTGGCCGTGACCAACGGGATGAAAGCAGCCCTCACCATGTCGGCTGCGGTTATGTTTGTGCTTTTCTGTGCCAATGTAATGATCAGTCTGATCCGCAACCTGCTCAAACCCCATCTGCGGATTGTGATCTTCACGCTGATTATTGCAACATTTGTAACTATTGCAGACCGTTTTCTTGCGGCTTATATGTATCAGATGAGCAAGGTGCTGGGGCCTTATATTCCCCTGATTATTGTCAACTGCATCATCATCTGCCGGTGCGAGGTCTGCGCATCCAAACAGGATGTCATCACTGCCGGAGCCGATGCCATTGGTCAGTCTCTGGGCTTCTGCCTGGCTTTGTGCAGTCTGGCGGCTGTGCGGGAAATTCTGGGAACCGGAATGCTTATGGGAATCCGGGTGCTGCCTTTGGCCTGGCCGGACTGGGTCATCATGGTGCTGCCTCCGGGCGCGTTCCTGACCTTTGGCCTGCTGCTGGGGCTGGTAAACTGGTACAGTGATCGTCCGAAAAAGGCCGCAGGAGGAAAATAAATGATAAGTTATCTGATTGACATATTTCTGATTGGAATCGGCGCGGCCATCATCAACAACTTTGTGCTGTACTATTTCGTGGGAATCTGCCCCTTTGTGGGTGTTTCCCGCAGAATCAGCACAGCCTTTGGCATGGGCTGCGCGGTCATCTTTGTCATTGCCATTGCCGCAGTTCTCAGTTGGACCATCACGGCCTATGTTCTCATGCCGGGCGCGCCCCTTTCTGTATGGGCAGCAGGTCTGTTTGTGCCTGCTGAAACTGCTGCAACAATCAATCTCACGATTCTCAGCTATATTGTTTACATCTTCGCTATTGCCTCTTCTGTGCAGTTTGTGGAGATGTATGTGCGCAAATTCTTCCCTCCCCTGTACAAGGCTCTGGGCGTGTATCTGCCCCTGATTACCACCAACTGCGCGATTCTCTTTGCCTGTCTGGTCATCATGAGCAAAATCACGGGTGTGGACAATCCTGCTGATGCCTGGGATCTGGGACGTGCTTTGACCCTGGCTGTGGGCGGCGGCATCGGTTTCACCATTGCCATTGTGATCATGGCCGGTATCCGGGAGGAACTCAATCTCTGCGATGTTCCCAAACCCTTTCAGGGTGTGGCTATCGCGCTGATCGTGGCCGGTATTCTTTCCCTGGGATTCATGGGATTTACCGGTGTGGATTCAGGACTGCGCAAAGCCATGATGCCCAAACCTGAAGCTGTTGTTGCACAGGTGCAGCCTGCACCGGAAGCAGGGAAATAGGGACTGGCATCTGGTGACTGGTAACTGATAATGCGAATTAAGAGTTAAAAAATTCAGAATGAACAAAAACAGACTGTCATATGTTCATACAGGATTTGGCAGATTTTAAAAAGTTGTCAAATCTTATGGAAATCCGACTCTTAACTGGCATTGACAATTGAACACGGATTGCATTTTGCCAATTCCAGTACCCGGAAACCAGTAGCCAGCACACAAATGAAGGAGATAATCAATGAACATTGTCACCATCGGACTGTCTGCCACCACGCTTTTCGGCATGGCGATAGTCATCTGTTATATTCTGGGATGGGCCAACAAGGCGTTCCGTGTGGAGGTTGACCCCCGCATTGAGGCCATTATCGGCACACTTCCCGGAGCCAACTGCGGCGGGTGCGGCTTTGTGGGCTGCGGCGATTACGCAGAAGCCATAGTCAAAAGCGGCGCGCCGGTAAACAAATGCCCGGTGGGCGGCGCGTCCTGTGCCGCCTCTGTTGCAGCAATCATGGGCGTGGAAGTGGGAGAAAGCTATCCCCAGCGTCCTGTGGTTCACTGCACAGCCACCTACAATGACCGCAAGGGACGGCATGAATATCGCGGGGAAATGACCTGCAAAGCCGCGAACATGGTCGCTGGCGTGCAGGGCTGCACTTACGGCTGTCTGGGTTTCGGGGACTGCACCCGTGCCTGCAAGTATGACGCGATTCATGTCATTAACGGCGTTGCCACTGTGGATTATGAAAAATGTATCGGATGCGGAGCCTGCGGCAGCGTATGTCCGAGAAACATCATCACCATCGCGCCTTTCAAAAAGAAGCAGATTCTGGCTGTGGGCTGTTCCAACAAAGACGCGGGCAAGGATGTTATGGCCGTGTGTGAAGTGGGATGTATCGGATGCAAAGCCTGTGCGCGCAAATCCGAACTCTTCAAGATTGTGGACAATCTGCCCACCATTGACTACAATGCCTGGGATGAGGAATGCTCTCTGGAAATCATGGAAGCCTGCGAGAAATGTCCGAGAAAACGGCTGATCTTCGTAGGTATGCCGGGTGCGGAAGTTGCTGTGGCAAAAGGCAAAGAAGCTCCGGAAATTGTGGAAGCCGACTTCAAAACCACTGTGGATGATACCGAGTGGAGAGGATAGCAGTTTTGTTTTTCAATATTATAGTTCTTCTAACAACTTTTTTCCTCTGCAAAACCAGATGGAGGAGTGCAAAAATTAAGCGGAGCGGTTTTTTGCACCTGCATCTGCTGTTCATAAAGGACAAAAGTTGAGGAAAATACTATATTTCCATGCAGGTCGGGTTAGCGAAGCGTAACCCGGCAATATGCAAAATCAGGAATCATAATAAAAAACCGGACTGTTTTCAGTCCGGTTTTTTTATTTCATACCGGTTCGCCATTGGTTTGATCCAATACCGTCAGTTTTTCCACAGTTCCGGCTGTGCAAAAAACCGCTCCGCTTAATTTTTGCACTCCTCCGGATTGTATAAAACCAATGGAGAATCAGTATAATATGAAATCTGAATTGGCTGTGCAGTACTTCACAATTATTATTTTTCTTTATCATTCATGCGGTTGCCTTCGCTTTTTTTGCTGTCCCTGGTGCCGGTTATCAGGGATAAAATATCCAGCCGCCTCAGTACTTTGTCAAACATGCTGATGGCTCCCTTTTCGCTGACTGTGCTGGGGGATACCGCGTATGACCATACCGAAGCCACCAGCAGTATGACAAATATAATCATTGCCAGAAACCACCATGCGGATATGCCCAGTGTGTTGAAAAGAACAATGGTTCCCACTGCCAGCCCAAAAATCACAGCCAAAGCAAATAAGGCAGTGATGGTATTGCTGCGTTTTTCTTCCACCGGGTTGATCTTTGGTTCATTTGCAGGTTTCAGACTTTCACTTTTTTTCATGCCATGCTCCATAAGGTTTTGTATTTCATTATCAGAATAAACGGTTCCCAGCAACTGATTGATGGATACCCTGTCTTTTAATCTCCGGCACTCAATTTTCTGTTTATGTTCCGCAAGATAGTCTTTGAGTTCATCAAGGGAATAATAATGCGGATCAGTCAGGGTAACGCATTTTTCGCAGTTGCAAACCACCAGTTCGGTAAAAGGGATTTTGGCAAACGATGTTTTGTGAATGTGATAAATTTGTTCCCGTATGCTGAGCAGCAGTTCCTTTCTGTTGTTGAGGCTTGCGCCGCTGATATGAATGTCAATGAACATCAGGCCGGATTTGAAATCCTTTTTCTGAAAGACCTGCGCTCTGCATTTCAGTTCAGGGCTTTTCAATACAACGCCTTCCAGCCAGATAAGCGAATTGTCAATCATTTCATTCATCCGCACCATAAAACGGCTGATAATGCCTTCGGGCATAAAGGGATACTGAATGCGGAAGCCCAGATTATCCGAATAATCCCATTGGTAATCCGGCTGATGATTTGGCAGAAGCATGGGAACGATATATTGTCTGGTGCCGATTTCATAGCAGATGTCAAAATTGTCTTTCAGCATCAGGCGCAGCAGATAGGTGCGTTCATTGTAATCATAATGATTGGGATGTTCTTCCCAGAATTTGAAAATCCAGTTTTCACTGAACATACCCTGTGCCAAATCTTTGTTTGCGCCGTTTAAGGCCGCATACAAAGCCTGCGTAATCCAGTTGGGGTTGAGGAACACAATATCCCGCAGGTTTTTGTCATTGTCAAAATGCAGCACAATCCCGATACGGTGAAAATATTCCAGCGCGGAAAGCCGGTGTTCCTCTGTATCCAGTCCTTTGGGGCACAGTTCAAAAAAACGCTTGATGTCAATATAATTTGTTTTCTCTTTTTCCTTTGCCAAAGCCTCCCGCAGCGGTTTCCATAACTTGGGCACAGCCTTGTTGACAAGGGGCAGGGCAGACAGTTCATTCTGAATTTTCTGCTGTAAAACAAGCCAGTCCCCGTCATTTCTGCTGAAATCTGTTTTTGTGGAATCTATGCAGACTTTTGAGAAATTGCTTTTGCATTTGTCTATGGGGAAATTCGGTTCACTGCTGTAAGTTCTGTTGTTGTTCAGCACCACCAAAACAGGACATTCGCCCCCGAACAGGCTGATAATCTGAAACCAGTAATCCCAGCGGGTATGCTGCTTCCGGTTGTCTGCAACCAGAATGTATAAGGAATCCGGAGTGATAAAATACTGGTGCAACTGATACTGTATCTCCTGCCCCCCGAAATCCCACAGATTGGCGGTTATTTTGCACTCTTTTTCCACAGGATGATCAAATACATGCCCTTCCTTCACTTCAACGCCGAGGGTGGAAACCGTATCCGGCAGAAGCAGCGAAGGTTCCTGCAGTTTTTTGAACAGCGTGGTTTTGCCGGAACCGGCTTCGCCCAGAATAATGACTTTTGCCTCATACAGTTTTTCGCTTCCCTGCTGTTCCATCTGCTCGTAATAAATCCGTATGGCCTCTTTCCCCTGCTTCACAATCTCAATAGGCGGGATTTCAATCGGATTTTCAAACAGGTTGATACAATCACTGGCATACTCTTCGTCAATTCTGATTTCCAATGGATGAGTTACTATCCATGCGGGTATTTCTTTGATCTGATTTTTTACCAGATCAGCATTGCTCAGCCCTTTGAGTTCTTTGAGAAAAGAAACATCGCTTACCTGAGTGTTCCTCAAAT
>CAZHPS010000324.1:0-7901 GCA_964534335.1 uncultured Desulfobacterales bacterium | reverse complement strand
CTTCAAGGATCAACCGCCAAGACAGATATGGAAGCGGTGAGAAAATATACTCCTTTGATTAAAGACTTGTTGCCAATTTTTAGTTACGTTAGTAAAAATGGAAACATTTTAAGTAATAATAGTTTGGAAACAAAAAATATTTTTTTGGAAAATAGATTGTCAGCAAAGAATGCTCCCACCCACATGATCCCACTAGCACTATTTGGTTGGCATGCTCCCATTTTCATGCTTCCGTCCCCACAAAAAATGCCTTCTGTCTATCACCCTAGAGAATCTTGTGAATTTCAAGGGAAACAGGATTGAGAACACCAAATTGACACCACGTGAATACATGTTTGTGAACCCCTATAAATTTTTTACAAAATGACCATAAAAAAATTTGATTTATTATATCTGTCATGAATATCCGCTGATAATCTTAAACACTGAGGAATCTTGTGAATTTCTAGGGAAACAGGATTGAGAACACCAAATTGACATCACGTGCATAAACATTTGAGAACACTAATTTTCATTTGTGGAAACTATGTGTTTATCATCTTCTCATAAATCCTAAATTTGAATAATTTGTTATCATATTAGTTATCATACATCATGACAAACACGCCAAAAAAGAGTAATCCATCTTCTCCGGGGAAGCCTAGTAGTCCTGCCAAAGCTTCCACCCCTCCACGAAAATCGAATGCAAACAGGAGTCCTCTGAAATTCACCAAGTCTGCAAAGGATCAGCAAATCAGGTACAAGGAAATTGGGATTCCAGGTGTGTGTCTTGCTTTTGCATTCAAACCAGATGGGGTGAATCCTTCATTTATGGGTCCGCTTCTAAGAACATTGGATGAAGATGATGCGCAGAAGGCCTCAGGACATATTTTATTCTTGACTCAAGCCAGGAAGACTGATGGTTCTAATAGCATTGCTCAGACTCCATCTATGACGGGGAAATTGTATCCGACAGATGTTATGGTTATGTCAATTGAAGATGAGGATAAGTCGTTCGTGGCTGCAGTGGATGATCTAGTAAAAGTGTTGCATCGTGTAGCTACCAGTGATAATTGCAGGGGATCATGGCAGTATTCTGTTCCCACTTTTGTGAATAGAGGAAGTGCAACTCCACCAAGTGTTCTTCCAATGAGCACGTATCTCTTAAACGAAGACTGTATCAGTTTCATCAAGAGGTTTTATGAGGAATGTGACACCAAGGAGCAGTTGTGTAACAGTGAGTATCGAGATACTATTTTGGAGGCAGTCTTTGGAGAGGCGGATAAAGGATGGAGTGTTTTGGAGTCAATGACAGATGATCAATATGAAACACTTTGAAAATATATTGATCACTGCAAATTATCTTGATTTACTGATTTTTGCTTGAGTTTCTATTTTTTGCTTTCAACATTGTTTGAATATATGATGGTACTTGATTAAGATTGTAATATTTATCTCAAAACTTAACAGAAATGTATTACATCTTTTTTAATGTTTGGCATTATCCGGTATCTTCTTGGACATTCTCCATTGAAACCTTGTTAAAGACTGAGGCAATTTGAAGGAATCTTCTTTGTACACCAGTGGTTTATTCAAAAACAATCCATCTCGCGTCCGTACTCTTGACAGCACTGTGTACACCCAACCGTGTGTGTACGTCCAATTGTGAACAATGAGATACTTTTTGGTTACACCTTGCAATTTATGTGCTGTTGTGGCATCATTGAGGTTCACAGGAAATTGCATCATGACAATTTTTTGCTTTTTCTCATTTTTCCTAAATTCATTTTTTCTCCTGAACCCTGTGTCAGGAGGATCAATATCGCTTCTGTAAAAAGTACAGTAATACTTCTTGGCTGTGAGTTTGAATCTCCTGGATGCAATCATTTTATTCAATTGTCTTTGGAAGTTTTCCAATTGTTTGATTTTTTCAGAGTTCGATGGATCTTGTTTGATTTCATCTTTCAACACCATCACATCACATTCAAGAGATTTCTGTTCAATTTTTTTTGGAAAATGCTCGAATTCAACATACTCAACATCGCTAACATTTGTAGTGTACACTTTTTTCCCATCGTAGTTTTTCCACTGGAGAGGCTGATTTGATTTCCTTTTCACACCAACAACTCGGCATAAAGTTCCATTGGCTCTTCCTTTGGATATGTCATCATTGTCAATAATCATACAATGGCATCCCACATAGAGTTTCAAAGCCGGATCCACTTGTTTGTGTTGGTCTTTCATATCACTATCACCGCATCTAGCATAAATCTTGTTTCTCAGTTCAGGAGTAACTTTTGCAGGGAGGGGACCTTCATCATCTTGGTTTTTCCTTTGTTTTGGTTTTCGCTTTGGCGCATGTCGAATGTCAGCTTCTATGACAACTGTGTGTTCCGGTGGATTTTCGTCACTGTCAACAAGTGGAAAATTGGCAATATGCTTTTGAAAGGTGGACGCATGAATGGAAACCCTTTCAGAATTCTTCCAACAAGCATATGAAATGTCGGCATCAACATCAACTTTTGGCAACTGAACTTTTGATCCAAGCACCCTTTGATTGATTTTATTGCAATCTTCTCTTGTAAAGCTTCCATCCCACATCCGCTTCAATATTTCACCAAACTCAGGATCGTCTTTGAATCTGTGACTGTTGTTCAAAACAATTGCAACATTGATAGAATTTTCCCAGAGGCCAGAGTTTGCATACAACAATTGATTCTCCTTTACTTTGACCGGCGGCAGTTGCCGAAAATCTCCACAAAAAATAATCGAATATCCACCAAAAATCATGTTGGGAGATAAAACTTCATTGCCATTGGATCTTTTCCTTCGAATGACATTCATACGACCATTCAACTTATCCATTAGATCTTCAGCTGAAAATGAAACCTCGTCTATTATCAGCATGCGCACTTGTTCCCAAGTTTTCATAATGTCATCAGGAATATTTTTTGACTTTGAATTCAAGAATGTCGCACTGTGCAAAGTGACTCCACCAAACAATGCAGCTGCACATCCAGTTATTGCAGTGAAGAGAAATGTTTTTTCACCCCAAATGATGTCCATCGACCTGCAAAATTCAAAACAAAACTGTTGTGCAACCTCAATTGCTGTACTTTTCCCTGCTCCAGCCGGACCTGTGACAAACATGAGGAGTTGGTCTTTTGCACCGATTTTCTTGAGGTTTTCAATCAGTTTGGCTTTAATGTTGTTTGTTGGTTCTTCATCAAGTTCCTCATCATTTGCTGCAAAATTTGACGGGTGATCTGAATTCTTCTTTGAACTCTCATTCAACAGATTCAGAAGAAACGAACTGCAAATGATCTCATAAGCAATATACTGGATTCGATCCAATGTAATACCTCTGTGAAGCGAAACCTTTTCAGCAACACTTTTCATCGAAGGTATGCTTCCTCTGTTGAAATTGGATGAAAACCCAAGTTCTATCCAATCATTTGCATCGATGCCGCTATTGTCATGAGTGCCAGAAACAAATTGCCCTTCTTCTTCAGACAAAGAAACTGATCCTTCGTCATTGTTCGTTGAATTTCCCACAATTGCACCACTGACAAAAGCAAGAAGTGTCTTGTATTTGCTTGAACCAAAGGTCTCGGTTGTTGCTGTATTCTGATTTTCAGATCCTTGATGTTGTCCTTGATGATTCAGGTCATCACCTGTGGTATCACTGAGAAATATGGAATCATTTTCCAGTTGTCTTGAATCGATGATCTTGCTCGTTGACAGTTCCTCTCCCTTTTTTAGATCGTTCAAGTTTCTTGCATCATCCATCTCATCGTTGTAATCATCTTGATCCAATTCGTTGTCATCGTATGCTTCTACAGACTCAGCATCTTCAAAATCTGAATATTGGTCATCAGAGTCATACGTCCTATCTTGATGTTGGTTTTCATCGTTTTGTGTGGAAACTGTGCATTTCTTCAGTCTTTCTGTGGGAATTTTGCATTTCCTGGCTTGCATGTTGTCCTGCATATTTTGGAGAATTATTTTTCCTTCTCTGAAAAAAGTATTTTGCTCTGTTTCTGTCGTCATGAGCCTTGTCATTTTATCCCACAAGCATCCGTCTTTTTCAAGAGAAAAAATACTGTTGTTCCGAAATGGATAGAAGAGCATTAACACCACTTTGGCATAATTGTCTCTATTTTGAAGAGCTTCTTCACTGGGATTTTCTTCTGATAGCTGAAGGTCTTCTAAATCACAAATCATTCCTTTTGGCATTGAAACTTTTGGAACTCTCATTTTCTTTGCTTTCTTGACGCAACAATATCTTCGTCCAGGATGATCGTCTCTGAAACAGTATTCTCCTTCATGCAAAATTGGCATGCCGTGTTGGTCTACTTTGCTCATTCTGTGAAAGGATAAAGCGATTCTCTCATAGCTTTCAGAAAACTGATAGAAACTGACATTATCCAGGCAATCCGGTCTGTATATGTAATCATTCACAGAATAGTCAGGCCACATGTCTACTTCTCCATCCGGACCTCTATTCCTCCTTCTGAGAACAAAATCACCTGGATCTTTTCCTTCCAAGGTATTCAGCATTTGTCCGACAAGCACATCATGAAATTCGTGAGAAAATGTGAATCTCGAACCGTGTTGACATATCAAGAGGTGGGCCATTGTAGAACTGACAACATCCTGACTCATATGAATGCTCATTCCGATTAAAAATCTAACCAAGCCTTCCCTGAAGCAATCATCTTTCTCACTATTAGGAGGATCCGATTCATTTGTTTGAGCCAGCAAACGCTCAGTCTCCTTTTGAATGCGTCTGATCACTTGGTTTCCAACTCTCTCAAAATCAGTACCCTTGTCTTCTTTCTGAGTGGATTTGGTGGAATAATGAACAACGTAAAACATGCACCTCGGACTTCCTATCTGAACATTGCTGTTGCATCCTAATGTTCTGGTAATGAATTTGCTGTGAGTGTTCAGATACTGAGAACCCAGTGATCTCTTGGAATCGATGATAAATGGATACACTTCAATGTCGTCCTTCATCAAAGATCTCCATATTGTGCATTTGTCTTCATCATCTTTGTCTTCGTCGAATAAAGTCGTCTCACAAAATTGTCTGGGAAAAGGGGCTCTGCATTCTTTACCATACTTAAAACAGGAGGGTCGATGCTTCCAGTCATGTTCATTCATCCTTCTTGTTGCAATATGATGTCGAACCTCACTATTATTATAAAAATCAGAGTCGGAAGATAAGTCATCGAGAGGGTAACGGTACGTCATGATGTCACGCCTCTCCTTCGAAGGAGGAAAAGTAATGCTTTCTTCTGATACATGGATTCCTGGACTCGTCTCATGGTGATGAATCTCATCACACTTCTTTTTAATGGATTTGAGGGCCATGTCGGAGACTTCAATTGTAGAGACACCTGCTATCGAATCACTCGCATCCTTGTGTGAACAAACTTTGCATCGTAACACTTTGCCTCCTAATACCATCCTCTCACTTTCACTCCTGCAATCTCTCAATATTTGTGGTTCGGCTTCATCGAACATTTCTTGAATTGTTGTGCAAGTATTGCATTCTTCATGGACTACATGGAGATTTTGGCTGTATTCATAATCAGAGCAAAAGCATTTATCAACGTAATCGCAGATTTCATCACGTGCGGCCTGTCTTATCAATGGGTCTCGATCAAAAAAAAGTTCTCTGATCTTGTCGAAGCCTTCAATCCAAAGTAAACAATGACCGTGCAAGGTGTATCTCTGTTGTTCCTCATCAGCCCGTAAGAATGCTCTACACCTTCCATACATACCAATCCCTTTGCAACAATTCTTTTTGTAGTCCCATCCTAACAGTTCACAAACAGCTTGCATAGCAGCTTGATAATCGAGAGAACATGCTCCAGGGTATCGAATTCTTTTCTTGCATCTCAGTTCAAAATCATGAATGCATTCTGAATCAGAGCAATCGGCAGCAGGCAGCTTAATTTCATTCCCTTGGTTAGCGTACATTCGCACACGAAAGTTGCATTCATCGTCCGGAGTTACCGTGAAGAATATACTGTGAGGACCAAAACGATCACTGAGAGCATACAATTTTTTTCGAGCATCTTTTGCAGCTTCTGCAGAATGTCCAAGAACTTTGCACGATGTGGTAACTGACTTCAGGAATGATGCCGCAGATGAATTGGTTTGGAGAGGTTCATTGTGTCTTTGCATTCTGTTGAGCTGCTTTGCTGCCAAATGGACATCACTGATGGATAGTTTTGATACCATTTCTCCAAGAGTTCTCCCTTGAAAGTGAGTTTTGCACTTGATCAAGCCTGTTGTGTACGATGCACTACGACACAAAAGGTGGTAACAAACCAAAATGAAGTCAGGTCGCATGAACTGATTCAGCGACAATTTCATGTAATGTCGTATACATGCTTCGTTGGACACATCAACTTTTCTCTTTTTCCCCAGAGTCGGACCTCCTGAACCAAAAGGAAATTGAATGGGAAACATATCCTCCAAATTGATTTCGTGCCCTTTCAAGTAATTTCCACCGTACATCAACATCGTTGGAGCAGTCGAATTAAGCATCGCCTCCACAAAGTCGTCTGAATTATCAAACACCGAATTATCTTGTGTTGGATTTTGTGCCTCGCTGGAGAAATAATAAGTCTTGCCTTGAATCTTGCATTCCAATGTGGGATCTACCGGATCATCTGTGCTATTTTCATTGTCATCTTCTTGAAGGATAATGACTGGGTTTGGACACTCATCTGGTGGGGTGACTTCACTGTATCCTTGGTGACCTGACTCTTTGATAAACCATGTCAATAGATCCATAAAGAGATCCGTGTCCATTTCAGCCTGCCTTCTCACGATGGTCTTCTGTTCAGGAGTCATTCTTCCACACAATACGACATAAATGTTCTTTCCAGCTCCTGAAGTGCGATACTTGTGCAATGCTCCACCAACATGAGACTGATCGACGCTGAACAAAGAGAAATGACCTTTGATAGATTTTTGACTCCCTGCTGTGTAGGCATGAACATACCCAAAAGGTCTGACAGGACTGATTGCAGCACAAATAAGATCGTCCAAATCCCTTTCTGCATTAATTTCTCTGGTGCGAATTTCACCATTCTTTCCAACAAAGGAGATCATCAGGGGAATATGACCAATAGCGAACCCATTTGCAATAGCATGTCTCGGAGGATCGTATTCAGTGCTTTCCTTTTTGGTAACAACCAAGCTTCTGTAACAGCTTTCACAGCAATCATATCCATTCTGATGAAGTCTTGACCTGGGAGACAGCAACAAATGCTTCAAATCATCGTCATCCACTTGATACTGCCTGACCAATTCAGGATGCATAGGAACTCCATCATAATACTCTTCGTAGGATGACACACTCAGTTTGGATGAATTGATCAGCAATAGCTGCTTTTCAATGGTGTCTACTTTTTCCATTCCGATAATCAAGCAATCACATACCACACACACATGAGCACTGTGTCTGTTCTTGTCACCATCGATGATTGTCGACATGAGAATTTTATCCTTGACCTTTTGAACTAACTTCTCCAAATGTTCTGGTTTCAGGCGATTTGTCAGGTATCCCTTGATTTGATTGATGTCCAGTGTGCTTTCGATGCCAAAAGTATTGTCGATTGTAGGAAGAGGATCAGGTTGCTGTTGTTCTTCCATGCCGATTGTTACTGGAGTTGTTTGTTCATCTGTTGGTTCGTCATTTGCTTCTTGAGGATGTTCAGAGATATTCTTCTTTTCAGATATTGTCTTTCTTTTTTGGTAACGTGTTCTTTTCTTTTTTAAAATTTCATCTGTATTTCTTTCACGGTATACTATTTTTCTCTTGCGAATTGAATCGGCATGGCTTTCGTAGTGCTCCTTCTTTCTCTCAAGCATGGAACCGGCATGGCTTTCGTAGTGCTCCT
>CAZHPS010000323.1:0-7938 GCA_964534335.1 uncultured Desulfobacterales bacterium | reverse complement strand
TTTCTGCCCGATCCGGATGAGTGCAAAAATTAAGCTGAGCGGTTTTTTGCACACAGCGGACATAAAAAAAACCGCTTACGGATTTTCCGTAAGCGGTTTTTCTGTCTGGTGTGCACACCGTCAGATCCATTTTTTGTCTCAGGCAGTTTTCAGGGAAAACCGGATGGCCTTGGGGGAATCAGGGGACACTTTTCTGCCCAGAGTGATAATGCCTCTGCCCTCCAAAACAGTTTCACTCCGTTTGAGATTCGCGCCTTTTCCGTCATCTGTCATCATAAACGTGCCATTGGTGCTGTGGTCAATGAGCACAAATCTGCCATTGCGGTATTCAATACGCGCGTGGGAACGGGATACCCTTGTGTCAATGACCTCCAGATCATTGTGTTCCTGTCTGCCCATGGTGATGGACGGACGGGTCTGGCTGACTTCCAAAACCGTACTGCCGTACCGCAGTTCCATGGATACAGGCAGATCTGTCCCTTTCTGGTCATTTTGGGGGGAGTCATCGGACTGATCCGAAACGGAAATTCTGAGTATGTCACCGCATGACCGGCATCTGGGAGGTTTTCCCGTTTTTGCAACCTCTTCCGGCTCGACAATATTTCTTTCCCCGCAATCCTCGCAAAAAACAATCATTGATCACAATCCCTGCATTTTTCTTTCACACGGTCATTATTTTTTCAGCAGCCGCAGATCCTCTCTCAATGCCCTGATTTCAGACTGTATGGTCTTCCGGATATTCTCCATGGCACGGAGAACAGCCTGAATCTGCTCCGGACCGCTTATGTCAATCGGGGCATCTGCCGTATCCGGGGAAGAAGATTCTCCGCTTTCCGCTCTTCCATCCTCGGTCAGCCTGTAATCTGATTCACTGACCGGGACTTCTGCACCGGGTTCTTCTGTCTCCTCTCCGACTGAGGTTTTGGGTTTTTCCGTTTTTGCTGCTTCAGGAGATTTGGTGACAATAATCTCATCCTTGAGTTTTTTGTATCTGCTGACCTGACTGACGAGCATTTTTCTCTTTTCAGCTTCGCTCAGATCATCGGAAAGCATCACAGTTTCAAGGTTTTCATAAACAGAATTGAGCAGCCGTATGGAATCGGGATGCGCATCGGCTCTTTTTTTGCGGATATACTTTCCCAGGGATCCAAGCAGTTGGAGAAATGCCACGACAATCTTGTCGTCTTTGCATTTGCTTTCCAGTTTGCGGATCTCCTCACCCAGCTTCTGCATAACCTGATCAGTGATTTCCCATTCCAGGGAAAGGATTACCGATTTTAAATCTTTTATCATGGAATTTTCGATTTTTTTGGGGTCAATAAATTTTCGTTCTTCCGGTTTATCCTCTTTTTCAAAGAAATTGTCAAGGCGGTTATCCGGTCCTGCTGCCGGATGCCCGCTCCCTTCATCCGGTATGCCGTCATGATCCGATCCTGCACTCTGTCCGCCATCATCTGATCCGAACAGATCTTCCAGACGGCTGTCCACCTGTTCGGTAATGACGTTCCCTTTTTTGGCGCCCAATTGATTATCCTCCCATCCCGGTCATAGGTATGAAAAGAAACAGATAAAACCGGATAAACCGCATAAATCACGGCTTCCATGCCTCTTTGATTTTCTCGATGGCTTCCGCAACCTTCAGCCGGAGCAGACCCAGGGATACCTGCTTTCCGAATATGGAAATAAGCAGAAATTCGCTCTGCACTTTGCTGAAGTGAATACTCTCTTTCTCACCTTTGTGAAAAAGCAGGGAAAACTCATCCTCCCCAACGATTTTTGCCATGGTGTCCACTGCCGCAAAATTTGCGGATGCAAGGGCGGCCAGGGAGTAGACATCATGCTCGCAATGCCCGTTGTCCCCTTTGGCAATGATATTTCCGGCCATATCAATCAGCAGAACGCTGTGAACACCGCTTGCCACCAGATCCTCCATCAGAACCTTCTCGATTTTTTCCAACTGCTCCTGGCTCAGCGTATATTCGGTATACGTAATATCGTCATCATAATCGGTTGCCAATTGCCTGTCCTCCTATTTCAGTACCTTTTGCAGGGAAGCCATTGTTAATGATATTATTTTCTTCAGTGTGGGGATCACATTGTCACCGGACAGTGCGCTGGCCCCAAAGGATGGAACTTTAAGCTGACTGTTCAGATCCTTTTCCATCTGCTCCATGGACATGACGGGAATTCCCTCTTTTGTAAGATCCCTCTTGTTGTACTGCAGGACCAGGGGAATTTTGAAAATGCTTTTTTTGTAAACAGCAAGGTTTTCCTGAAGATTTTTCAGGGACAGAAGATTTTTCTCCCGCTGTTTGACCATGGAGTCTGCAACAAACACCATTCCGTCCACACCTTTGAGAACCAGACGCCGTGTGGCATTGTATTTCACCTGTCCCGGCACAGTGTACAACTGTATCTTGACATCATATCCCATAATTTTCCCAATGTCAAAAGGAAGAAAGTCAAAAAAAAGCGTCCGGTCTCCATGGGTTTTGATGCTGACCATATCCGATTTGATACGCTCCCGGAATTTGCTGTAAATATACTCCAGATTGGTTGTCTTCCCCCCTCTTCCGGGACCGTAAAATACAATCTTTGCCTGAACCTCTTTGTTTTTAAGATTGACAAACGCCAAAATCAAACCCTCCCCGCCATGATTTGTTCATCTCCGACAGGATGCCGCAGATCAGAAAAGACAGCATCCGCAACTTATACAGATTCCCGGAAAACAGATTCACCGGACAGTCGGAAAAGCACCGGGTACGGGAAACATAGCTCCGGCAGGTACATCAGTGAACCCCATCTCTGTGAAACCCGCATAAGTAACCAACCAGAAGTTTTTGTGTATTTAAAAAAACAGATTTCTTGGGAAAACCTGTTTTTTCTGAAAATTTTGTACCTGAAAATATACGGAGGACTGCTTAACAGGAACCGGCACAGGTCTCAGGCCCGATTCATATTCCTATGCTCCGTCATGATCTTATACCATTAACCGCAGGACGGGTCAACACCGCTTACAGTTTTCTGTTCTCTGCCAGGGAGAGTTTAGAATATATCGGATGTATTGTCAAATACCTGTGCAGAAATAATTTGTCCGATCCCCGGTATTCCGGCTCTGCTGCGGAAAAACAGCATTTATTACCCCTCTCCCGTCTGATACATGCCTGATATATTCTTTTTACTGAAAAGAAGACGGGTTGTCAAAATATTTTTATAAATTCGGAAAATTTATCACCATTTTTCTGAAAGTTTCGGGAAATCCGGTATGACCGATCCCCTGTGAGATAGCGGAATATGCAGTGATTCTGAACAGAATGCTTTGAACCTGTTCTTCCGGCAGTATATATCCGCTGTTTTGGGACTGCAGGCATAAACCTGCATTTTCAGGACAGGGAAGAAAAGGAAACCGTCTGTGAACATTATTTTTATAATAAATTATATTTTTTTGCTTGAATTTCATATTTTTTTTTATTATAAACCAAACTCATCGTATTTCCTGAAGCAACCCTTTGGACAAAGGAGGTTTTGATGAAACTGAAACTCTGCAAGTGTGGCTTCCGGCAGATAAGTGGCAAACTGCCGGAAGCGATCATATCTATCCGGGTGTTCCTGTCCATCTGACACACTCAGTAAAAAACGCTTCCGGCTGTGCGCCGGTTCAGGTATCTTCTTCCTGATTTACGGATCATATCCGGCATGCCGGAAATTTTTCCTGAAAATCGGCAAACCCTTTATGCAGAGGAGGAAATTATGAAAAAACAACTGATCAATTATGAAACTTTTATTAAAATTTCCAAAGCAATCTCCCATTCCAGAGATCCAGAGGAAGTGGTGCTGCTGACAGTGGAAAGCGTCAAATCAGCGCTGGATGTAAAAGGATGCGCCCTGTTCCTTATTAACCGCAAGACAGATGAACTTGAAGTTGCATCGTCTTTCGGTCTGAGCGAGGAATACCTCAACAAGGGGCCGGTCAGCGCGATGAAGTCCATTGCCCAGTCTCTGCACGACAACCCCGGGCCTGTGGCAATCTTTGATGTTGCTGATGATCCCAGAATTCAGTATCCCGAAGCTGCCAAAAAAGAAGGCATTGCCTCAATTCTGGCAGTGCCTATATTTGGACGGGGAAAACTCATCGGAGCCATGCGCGTCTATACAGCAGAACCCTGGGAATTTACGCTTGATGATGTGAATTTTGTTCAGGCACTGGCCCAGTTTGCCGGCATGGCCCTGGAAATGTGCCGTCTGTACCAGGGACAGAAAGAAAGCATTGAGATACTGAAACGGATGAAAGAAGTTCAGAAATCCAGAACATCCCGAAGGACTCCCTATGAGGGGGTGCCTGTCAGTGTCCCCGCTGAAGAAGCCGGAAAAAGATAAATACCCGGACAGGAAACAGATACAGCGGAAATGATGTGAATCCCATTCCATGTGCACCTGTACCGCGCCTTCCGCCCCATGAACGGAAGGCGCGCGCCATGCTCTCAAAAAATTTTCAGCAGAGCATTTTCAGATCGCAAAAACTGTGTTTCTGCGTTTATGTGCAGAAACACAGTTTTTTCATTTCCGCGTAAACTTTTGGATCTGCGGTTCCTTCCTTTTTATATTTGACGGCATGACCACAATAGTGTAAATTCCCTGAAAATCAGAAAAGCACCAGACCGGAAACAGAAAAACCGGATTTTTTGGAAAAATCCGGTTTTTTGCAGGTTACAGATTCAAAATTGGCAGAGCACTGATGCGGTGCTGACATTTTTTTCAGAGGAGAATCCATGAAGACAGATACCATGCGCGACACTTTTACGGCAGAGACCCTGGAAAAAATATTTCCCAGGGATCGGGCAGACCGTTTTTTCGATGCCCTTTACGGAGATGCAAAGGAAGGGGCCTATGATATAAGTCTGGACTATAAAGGTCATATTCCGGACAGAAAAGAACTGATGTTTGAATTCCGCCTGAAACAGCGGCCCGGAAAATGTCTGGCCTGCAATCTCACTTACGGACTTCCCCAGGTCTTTTCCCGTCATCCGATCATCAATATCCGGGGACTGGTGCAGGAAATTGACCGGCTCCTCAATGGCAGGGGAAAATGCGCGGATTGGCGGGTGGGAACCACCCGTGAAATTTCACACGCACTTCATGCAGTTCCCCTGATTATCTCTCTCCAATCATCCTGAATCCGGAACAGTTCATAAAATCAATATGATAAAATACAGTGGCTTCCATCATCTGGCTATGGTGACCTGCGATATGGAACGCACCATCCGTTTCTGGCGGGATCTTCTGGGAATGCGGCTGGTGGCCGGGCTGGGACGTCCGGGTTACCGCCAGTATTTTTTTGAAATATCCCCAAATGATATGATAGCTTTTTTTGAATGGCCCGGTGTGGAGCCTCTGGCGGAAAAGGATCATGGATTTCCTGTCAAAGGCCCTGCGGGTTTTGATCATATCGCGCTGGGTGTGGAAAACAGTGAGTCTCTCTGGGAACTCAAAGATCGGCTTGCCGCAGCGGATATATGGGTTTCGGAAATTGTGGATCATGGTTTTATCCATTCCCTGTACACCTTTGATCCCAACAATATTCCCATTGAATTCAGCGCGCCTGTTCCGGGTACAGATATTCGCAGCAAGCCGAAAATGAAGGATAGGGAACCGGTTCCGGCTGCGATGGAAGGCCCGGAGCCCAGGTACAGATACTGGCCTGATGTGCAGAATCCCACTTTGGAATCGGAAAAGAGAATTTATCCCGGAGACGGCATGGTTCTCGCGGAGGAAAACTGACCCTATGTCTTTGTTTACCCTTGTTTCAGAATTCAGTCCTGCGGGAGATCAGCCCAAAGCCATTGCGGATCTCTGCGGGCATATTGCTGCCGGAAAAGCCCACAGTGTCATGCTGGGCGTGACCGGATCAGGCAAAACCTTTACTATGGCACATATTATCAGCCAAATGCAAAGGCCCGCGCTGATCATGGCCCCGAACAAAACCCTGGCAGCACAGTTGTTCGATGAATTCAAAGGACTGTTTCCGAAAAATGCTGTGGAGTATTTTGTCAGTTATTACGATTACTACCAGCCGGAAGCCTATATTCCCGGCACAGATACCTATATTCAGAAAGACTCGGCTATCAATGAGATGATTGACAAACTCCGGCACTCAGCCACCCGTTCGGTACTGTCCCGAAGGGATGTGATTGTGGTGGCAAGTGTTTCCTGCATTTTCGGACTTGGCGCACCTGAAGATTATCTGGGAATGCGCATTGATCTGGAAAGCGGAACAGAACGGAACCGGGATTTTGTCCTGTCCAAATTTGTGGAAATGCAGTATGAGCGAAATGATCTGGATTTTCACCGGGGCGTTTTCCGGGTGCGCGGGGATCGGGTGGAAATCTTTCCTGCCTATGAGGAGGATCTGGCAGTACGCATTGAATTTTTCGGAGACGAGATCGAAAGCATTGCGGAAATTGATCCGCTTCGGGGTACGGTCATCCAAAGACTGAATCAGATAACCCTGTTTCCGGCAAGCCATTATGTCACGGCCAAAAGCACTTTGGAAAAAGCTGTGGAAACCGTGAATGCGGAACTCAAAGACAGAATTGCTTTTTTCCGCACGGACAACCGGCTTATCGAGGCCCAGCGCATTGAGGAGCGCACCAATTTTGATCTGGAAATGATGCTGGAAATGGGCTACTGCACCGGCATTGAGAACTATTCCCGGCATCTTACCGGCAGAAAACCGGGGGAACCGCCCCCCACGCTGCTGGATTATTTTCCCAAAGATTTTCTTTTGTTTATTGATGAAAGCCATATTGCCGTGCCCCAGATCCGGGGTATGTACAACGGGGATCATTCCCGCAAGCAGACACTGGTGAATTACGGATTCCGTCTGCCTTCGGCTCTGGACAACCGGCCCCTGAAATTTGATGAATTTCTCCAAAGAGTTGGGCAGACGGTTTATGTTTCAGCCACACCTGCGGACTGGGAACTGGAAAAGGGAAAAGACGCGCTCACAGAACTGATTGTCCGTCCCACTGGACTGACAGATCCGGAAATTGAGGTGCGGAAAGCCGAGCATCAGGTGGATGATCTTTATGATGAGATCCAGCACCGCATCCAAAGAAATGAAAGAGTGCTTGTCACCACTCTGACCAAACGCATGGCAGAAGATTTATGTGATTATTACAGGGATCTGGGCATTGCTGTGCAGTATCTCCATGCGGATGTCAATACTCTGGAGAGGATGGAGATTATCCGGGATCTGCGCATGGGAAAATTTGATGTGCTGATTGGCATCAATCTGCTTAGGGAAGGGCTGGATCTGCCGGAAGTTTCGCTTGTGGCTGTGCTGGATGCGGACAAAGAGGGATTTCTGCGATCTGCCCGCTCCCTGATTCAGACCTGCGGAAGAGCAGCGCGCAATGTTCAGGGCAAAGTCATTCTGTATGCAGATACTGTTACGCCATCCATGCAGAAAGCAATGGAGGAAACCGGACGCCGGAGAAAAATTCAGGAGGCGTATAATATACAGCACGGGATCACACCCACCACCATACAGAAACATATTACACAGACTTTTGATTTTGTGTATAAAAAAGCAGATGAACCATTGGCAGAGGTGGCCGAGTCAGCAGCAGAATACGGATCACCGGACAAACTGGAAAAAGTAATCGCTCAACTGGAAAAGGAAATGAAAGCAGCAGCAAAGGATCTGGCCTTTGAAAAAGCAGCACAACTCCGGGATCGGATCAGGGATTTGAGAAAACTGCTGGTTTTCTGATCAGAAACTGGCGTTATAAACAACTTTTGTCCTCTGCAAACCGGATTAAGGAGTGCAAAAATTAAGCGGAGCGGTTTTTTGCACAGTCATATCCGGAGGAGTGCAAAAATTCCTAGTGTCCGGCAACTGTTGAAAAGCGGGAGTTTCTGTAATATCTTTCAGAAGGA
>CAZHPS010000322.1:0-7996 GCA_964534335.1 uncultured Desulfobacterales bacterium | reverse complement strand
ATGCAGCAGAGAGAAGAAAAATGATTAAAGTCCTGATAGTTGACGATTCCGCGGTTGTACGCAAGATTCTTACCGAAGAACTGTCAAAATACAGGGATATCGAGATTGTGGGAAGCGCGGTTGATCCGTATGCGGCCCGTGACAAAATCGTGAAACTCAAACCTGATGTAATCACACTGGATCTGGAAATGCCCAGAATGGACGGACTGTCCTTTCTTGTCAAGCTGATGAAATACTATCCCATGCCGGTGGTGGTGCTGAGTTCCCTGACTCCCAAAAACAGCGAAACCGCGCTCAAAGCACTGGAACTGGGTGCCATTGAAGTGCTGTGCAAACCGGGCTCAGCTTATTCCACAGTGGATGTGTCCCGGAGCCTGGTCAATGCCATACGCGCGGCATCATCTGCAAAAATTCAGCAGCATACAGAAAAAACAGCATCTTCCGCGCCTCAGCCCTCTCTGGGTGATTTCCGCTTTCAGACCACCCACAAGGTCATAGCCATTGGTGCGTCCACCGGAGGAACCAAGGCCATTGAAGAAATTCTCAAAAGTATGCCTGTCACCACGCCCGGCATTGTCATTGTGCAGCATATGCCGGAAAATTTCACCACAGCTTTTGCCAAACGGCTCAATGAAATATGCGGGATTGAAGTCCGTGAGGCCGCAGACAATGATCATGTGGTGCCGGGGCTTGCCCTGATTGCACCGGGAAACCGCCATATGCTCCTGCAGCGGAGCGGGGCCAATTATCTGGTGCGCATCAAAGACGGCGTGCCGGTATATTATCAGCGTCCCAGTGTGGATGTGCTTTTCCGATCCGTGGCAAAACACGCGGGAAGAAACGCAGTCGGTGTTCTGCTGACCGGCATGGGCGCAGACGGGGCCAAAGGGCTTCTGGAAATGCGGCAGAACGGGGCATATACTATGGCCCAGGATGAAAAAACCAGCATTGTATTCGGAATGCCCAAAGAAGCCATCAAAATCGGGGCAGTGGATGAAATTGTTCCGCTTTCTTCTGTTTCACAGAGCATTATCAATGCGCTGAATGATCCCAAAAAATAAAAAAACAGGTTCCGGCTGTCTTTTTTTTCTGAACAGACTGATGTATGTTTTTTCAGGGAACGGAAATACCTGCTTATGATATGCCCTGAGGAGGCACAATGATACTCTCCAGCGTGGAAACAATTCCCGGCAAAAAAATTATGGAACATTTCGGCATGGTTTCCGGCAGCACGATCCGGGCAAAGCATATCGGAAAGGATCTGATGGCCGGACTGAAGAATATCTTCGGGGGGGAACTCAAAGGATATACCGAACTTTTGGAAGAATCCCGGAGAGAGGCTGTGGAGCGGATGAAAGAGCAGGCACGGGAACTCGGCGCAAATGCCATTGTATGCATCCGTTTCTCCACCTCAGCCGTTGCCCAGGGCTCTGCGGAAATATATGTATACGGCACGGCTGTGCGGACAGAATAATTAATCCTTCGTGCTTTTTCGTTTTTTAATGCAGATTCAATAGGTTGCAAGGTTTGGTTTTTCGGATTCAGTTACGGATAAGCACCAGACACCGGATAAGTTTTTTATGTCAGCAGCAAATGACATTTCAGGGAAGTCTGCATAAAAAAACTGAAAAAAATATCTGTGTCATCTGCGGGAAAGAAGCAGATTTCTCCGGACAAATTATATTTCATACCAAATTGCTTTCAAAGTTCGGGGAATGCCTCTTTTTTTGCCACGAAAAACACGAAAAATACGAAAAAACAGCATTTGGCATGCCCATGTTTTGGAAGCGAATTGATATCAGGAGCGGAAATATGAAAGAAAATATCCTTGTGGTAGGCGGTGCGGGATATATCGGTTCCCATATGTGCAAATATCTGAATGGGAAAGGATACAGGCCTGTTGTGCTGGACAGTCTGATATACGGACATCCCCAGGCAGTTCAATGGGGGCCGCTGATCAAAGGAGATATTTCGGAGCCCGGACTGCTGGATCGTGTGTTTTCCGAATATGAATTTGCCGCTGTCATGCACTTTGCAGCGTTTGCCTATGTGGGCGAGTCTGTGGAAAATCCAGCCAGATATTACCGCAACAATGTGGCTGCCACAATAACGCTCCTGGAGGCCATGCAGGAAAAAAAAGTGCCGAATTTCATTTTTTCCTCTTCCTGCGCCACATACGGCAATCCGCTTGAAATCCCCATGACAGAAAATCATCCCCAGAATCCCATCAATCCCTATGGCAGAACCAAACTTATGGTGGAGCAGATTCTGCAGGATTTTGAAAGGGCTTACGGGCTGAAATATGTTTCCCTGCGCTATTTCAACGCGGCAGGTGCAGACCCGGATGGGGAACTGGGAGAGGATCACCGGCCCGAAACCCATCTCATTCCCCTGGTTTTTCAGACAGTTCTGGGCAGACGGAAAAGCATTCATGTATTCGGGGCTGATTATCCCACCAAAGACGGAACCTGCATCCGCGACTATATCCATATCAATGATCTGGCACAGGCCCATCTGCTGGCTTTGGAGCATCTGCTTAATCAGGGAAACTCCGCTGTGTATAATCTGGGAAACGGGGAAGGATATTCAGTTAAAGAGGTCATTGATATGGCCCGGAAAGTGAGCGGCCGGGATATTCAGTCTGAAATAAAACCCCGCCGTGCAGGAGATCCTGCCGCTCTCATCGGATCTGCGGAAAAAGCAGTGAAAGAACTGGGGTGGAAACCCCAATTTCCGGATCTGGAAAGCATTATGCAGACAGCCTGGGACTGGCACAGGGAACATCCGGACGGGTATCTGTAAACGGCCTGAACTGACATTCAGCAGATCGGAAAATTTTCAGCATGATGAATTTTATATAAATTTTAAATAATTATAGTATTTTCTTCAACTTTTGTCCTCTTTGCAGAAAAACGCTCCGCTTAATTTCTGCACTCCTCCATCAGGTTTTGGAGAGGACAAAAGTTGGTAAAAAAACTATATCTTGAATAAAAAGGAGAGAGCATCTTACATGCGGATATGTGAACACGGAAATCGCAAACGGATTACAGTTGATCCGGGTGAATATTATGTGACAGACAGGGATGCCATAATCAGCACACTGCTGGGCTCATGCGTGTCTGTGTGCATGTATGATCCGGTTTGCCATGTGATGGGCATGAACCATTTTCTTATCAGCACCGGAAGGTATTCTGATGAGGATATTTCCTGCCATTTGGACCCGGGCCGGCACGGTATATGCGCTATGGATTCGCTGATCTCCGGTATGCTGGAGAAGGGTGCAAAACGGAAAAACCTTCATGCCAAGGTGTTTGGCGGCGGCTCCATGTTCAGACCCTATGATGAATGCGGTCTGGAACTGTGTGTGGGAAAATCCAATACCGAATTTGTCATTAAATTTTTGAAACTCAGTCATATCTGCGTGACTGCTTCAGACACAGGCGGGGATTTCGGACGTCTGATCCGCTTTTCCTTTGGAGATTATTATGTATATGTGAAAAAAATCAGAAAACTGGGCAGCAGACTGATTTCGCGGGATCAGCTCTACTGGAACAGACTGGAAAGCACAGATGCCGCTCCCTCCTTTCCGCTTCCAAAGGACAGATCATTTTTTGTAAGGGCACCACCCGGCTTTGTCCCATCTCAGTATGGAAATAAGGCGGTTTGGAGAAATAATTTTACCGAATCCGGCCTGCATAATTTTGTAATACACGGGATTCAGAAACCTGATCTCCCGCAACCGGCAGTTTCCTTTCCGGAACCTGCCTAAAGGACTGATAATATGAAAACAGGAAAAAAATATTCCCTCATAAAAACCGCATCCGAAACACATTCGGCTGATGATCCTGCGGCATATTCAAAATACTTTCTGCTCACTGCTGTTCTGTTTGTCACCTGTCTGATAACAGCCAATGTTATGGCAGTCAAACTGATCTGTCTGTCCGGGTATATTCTTCCTGCCGCAGTGATCATTTTTCCCGTCAGTTATATTGTGGGAGATGTGCTGACCGAGGTTTATGGATACCGGCAGGCACGGCAGGTCATCTGGCTTGGATTTTTCTGCAATCTCATCGCTGTTGCCGCGTTCTGGATCGGAGGTCTTCTTCCATCTGCCGAATTCTGGGACGGACAGACGGCCTATAACCGTATTCTGGGATCAGCCCCGCGTATGCTGATCGCATCCTTTTCCGCTTACCTGATCGGAGAATTTTCCAATGCCTTTGTGCTGGCAAAGATGAAAATCGCTACCAAAGGCCAATGGCTATGGGCGCGCACCATCGGCTCCACACTGGTGGGGCAGGGGCTGGATTCCCTGGTTTTTATCCTGCTGGCCTTTGGGGGAACCATTCCGGCCGGCGGTCTGGTACAGGCCATTGTCACCCAGTGGCTGGTAAAATCCGCATATGAGGCTTTGGCAACGCCCCTGACCTATAAAATTGTCAATTTCCTGAAACAGAAAGAAGGTGTGGATGTGTATGATCATAAGACCAGGTTCAACCCTTTTCTGATGGCAGACTGATTTTGCAGAAGTGGGTCAAACCGGCTGATAATGTCATCCCTTATGGGATTCAGGTTTGTTTTTCAATTTTTTTTCTATAATAATTTCAATCCTTGCGGATTTTTTCCCGGTCCGGCATCACAGAGGCAGATCAGCGGATTTGACCCTTTACCCCAAATTAAGCGGATCGGTTTTTTGCACATGCGGAAATCTGACGGTATTGTATCAAATCAATGGGGAATTGGTATAACAGCGGATTTGACCCACTACTACATAACCAACTTAATTTTTAAATAATCAGGTGTCGGATTACGCTTACGCTAATCCGACCTGCAACTATAACCATTTTAAATTATAATAATAAGTAGGTCGGATTAGCGTAAGCGTAATCCGACACTGTGATTTTGATAATACAAAAAATAAATTGGTTATGTACTACCCCAAAATTAAGCGGATCGGTTTTCTGCACAGCCGGAACTGCGGAAAAACTGACAATAACGTATCAAATCAATGGTGAAGTGGTGTGGTATGATACCGATTCGCCATTGGTTTTATACAATCCGGAGAAGTGCAAAAATTAAGCGGAGCGGTTTTTTGCACACACACAACCGCGAAAAAAAACTGCCAGTATTGTATAAAATCAATAGCGATTTGGTATGACACATTAAAACTCCTGCAATTCTGTCTGAGAATTAGCAAACAGGGAACAAATATGCTGAAAAACGCTTTACATTCTCAAAATATATTGTTACACTGTAAGATTATAGTAAAAGTCCATAATGACGAATAATGCTCCGGGGGTTGAAGATGAAAGAAGAAGATGTTGAATATTTTAAGATTTTTTTGAATAACCGACTGAAAGATCTGTTAAGTCAGGCCGAAAACACAGTGTCCGGCATGACTTCCCTGAAGGACAATTACCCTGATCCCACGGATCGGGCCTCCATGGAATCAGACCGGAATTTTCTGCTCCGTATCCGGGACAGGGAAAACAAACTGATCAAGAAAATCAAAAAGGCTCTGGAGCGTATCGAAGAGGGAACCTTCGGCCTCTGCGAATCCTGCGGTGAGGATATCTCCATTGAACGCCTCAAGGCCCGGCCTGTGACAACCCAGTGCATTGACTGCAAAACCAAAGAGGAAAATATGGAGAAGGCTCTTGGGCTGTAATTCCTGCATGAAGACCGATCTTCATATTCATTCCACTGCCTCAGACGGGACATGTACACCTGCGGAAATTCTGCGGCTGGCCGGGGAATTGGGAATTGGAATCATGTCCATTACCGATCATGATACGGTTTCCGGAGCAAAAGAGATTCTCCGTATGGGGATTCCCCCTTCCATCCGTTTCATTACCGGCATAGAGATCAGTGCGGCATCTCCGGAAAATTTTCCCTGCGCGGGCAGTTTTCATATACTGGGATATAATATTGATGTGGATGATCCGGCACTGAACCAAACCCTGGAAGTCCTGCGCGAAGCCCGGAAAAACCGGAATCCCCAAATTATTGAAAAACTGAGAAACATGGGTTTTGATCTCAGCATGGAGGAACTGATCCGTAATGCCGGAGACAGCCAGATCGGCAGACCCCATATTGCAGGTCTGATGCTGAAAAAGGGTTTTGTGCACTCGGTGGATGAGGCATTTGACCGGTATATCGGAACCGGCAAACCCGCGTATGCAGACAAATACCGTATCAGCAGCACAGAGGCCATTGCCATGATCCGAAACGCGGGCGGAACTGCGGTACTGGCACATCCGGGACTGCTGAAAAAATGCAGAGATTTTTCCTTTGAGGAAATGCTCTGTCATCTGCGGGAAACCGGGCTGCGCGGAATTGAGGTATGGTATCCTGAGCATTCAGCAGAACAGACAGGATATTATGCACAACTGGCTGACCGTTACGGTCTGATAAAAACCGGAGGCACGGATTTTCACGGTGCAGTGAAACCCGGTTTGCAGATAGGTATCGGCAGGGGAGATTTCTGTGTGCCCGGTTCTGCGGGTGAACTGCTGATTACCCGGTCTGCATAAGATACATTTTCCGGCATTTGCGGCTCTGTCTGTAAAAGCTGCTCCTGCATCCTTACTGTTTTTCATATGGGGATGCAGGCAATACAATCTGACAAATGTGCGGACTTTGAGAAAAAATATCCGGAAAATCCTTTATCGGCATTATCCGGATATTTTTTCCGAAAGTCTGTGAATTCCCATCAACGGTATATCCGTTTATCCCGCGTATTTTTGTTTTCATCATGGACTTTTTGCAGTTAGAGAAAAAACTTTCCTACAAATTCAAGGATAAGGCCCTCCTGAAAGAAGCCTGCATGCACAGTTCCTATGTCAATGAGCAGCCAGGCTCGGACATGCAGAACAATGAACGGCTGGAATTTCTCGGAGATGCAGTTCTCAACCTTGTGGTCGGGCATCTGCTGATGCAGAAATATCCGGATCTGCCTGAAGGCAATCTTTCCCGTATGCGTGCAGGTCTGGTCAATGAAAACCAGTTGTCAAAGATTGCCCGGAACCTGAGTCTGGGCATGTTTCTGGAACTGGGAAAAGGGGAAATCCAGACCAACGGAAGGGAAAAAAATTCCATTCTGGCAGATGCTTTCGAGGCTGTCATAGCTTCCATTTATCTGGATGGCGGTTTTTATGCGGCCTTCAAATTTGTGAAAAGCCATTTCAGCAATCTGATTTCCTCCACTTATGTTCCCATGATTCTGAACTGCGATTACAAAAGCAAACTTCAGGAAATCGTTCAGACCAATCACCGGATCATGCCTGCCTATACTGTTGTGGGAGAAAGCGGGCCGGATCATGACAAGATTTTTGTGGTGGAAATCCGCATAGACAGCATGACAGTAAAAGGAAGCGGCAAAAGCAAAAAACGGGCTGAGCAGGATGCAGCCAGAAATGCACTGGAACTGCTGGATGTGTCTTCCTTCCGGCGGTGAGGGGGATTTATACCGATTCGCCATTGGTTTTATACAATTCGGAATGCAAATCCGGAGGAGTGCAAAAATTAAGCGGAGCGGTTTTTTGCACACAAATCCGAAGGATTGCAAAAATTAAGCAAAGCGGTTTTTTGCACACACCCAAATCCGGAGGAGTGCAGAAATTAAGCGGAGCGGTTTTCTGCACACGCAAATCCGGAGGAGTGCAGAAATTGAGCGGAGGCACACCCTGAACAGCGAAAAAACTGATGATATTGTATAAAATCAATGGAGAATTGGTATTATGTTTTCCCAACGTGAATTCGATGAGTTTTTCCAAATTGTTTTATTGACATAAGCGCAAAAATTTTATAAATCCGTTTTCAGACAGCCTTAACTGACGTAAACTGAAATGAAAACCGCCAATGGGATCATTCAGGCAGATATTCAGGAAGACAGATCACAGACCGAATCTGTTCCTGAGAAGTCGCAGACAGAGAGAAAAAGCATATATACTGATCCAATTTTGGTTTTCTTTGGCACGGAAATTGCGTATGCGCC
>CAZHPS010000321.1:0-8024 GCA_964534335.1 uncultured Desulfobacterales bacterium | reverse complement strand
CACCCCTTGCGGGGTTTGGATTTGTTGGGAAAACCGGTTTTTCTATAATAATAACACCCCTTCCGGGGTTTGGATTTGTGGGAAAACCGGTTTTTCTATAAAAATGACACCCTTCCGGGGTTTGGATTTGTTGGGAAAAACGGTTTTTTCTATAATAATATCACCCCTTCCGGGGTTAAAAAATCCCGTTAGGGATGAAATGATTATAGAAATGAAATGCAAAAAACAAAACAGAATCCCGGAAGGATGATATTATTGATTTTGAATCATTGGCAATAATGTCAAACCTTTCGGGGGTTGGATTGGTGAGAAAACCGGTTTTTTTATAATAATGCCATCCCTGCGGGGTGGAATCAAACAATAATTTGATATTATTATAAAATAGCAACCAAAAAAAGATATTTGGAATGACAGGACTGAAAGCAGAAGAATACATTGCTGAAGTAATGCCGGACGGGCATCTCTCTTTGCCTGAAACAACAGCACAGCGGCTTAACCTCAAAATTTACGACAGGGTCAGAGTCACTGTCAAAAAACAGGAGGCAGGTTTTCGTATCTCAGACAAAGCGAAACGGAAGGCTCTTGCCATAAAAAAATTTATCTCTGACATTGGGCCTGAAGATTTGTCAGAAAAATTTCGTGAGACATATACTGTTATTCAGAAGATTTGATGGTACAGCCACGAATTGCACGAATTATGGTTTGTGCAATTCGTGCAGATTCGTGTCATTCGTGGCTATAAGTAATGATATATTTTGGAAGTATCAGGATAAAAAATGGGGAATTGTGGATTGTTCTTCAATGATTTTGATGAAAAAGAAAAAATGTTCACTTGTATTCGGTTATGACCATCATTTTATTGAAGCATCAAGGCAATATGGATTTACTTTGCTGTGACAGCCCTGAAAAATTTGAGGTTAAAGCATGGAAAAGAACTTGAAAACTGGTGGTTCCAAAGGTTTGGATTCGGATTTGACTGCCTTGCAGAGTCTGAAGCACGTTATCTGCTCAAAACCCCGGACGCTGACCGAATCCGAAATAAAATTGCTGCGGCAGTCGAAATCCGAAATCGCCAGACGGATTTCCGAATTGCTTGGTGCCGGGAAACAGTAAGGGAGAACATGACATTGCAAAAAAGAGCAAAATTCCGTAAGGGATGATAGCGATGGTGGGATGAAAACAAAATTTCCATAACAATGGCAGATATGCTGTGAAAGAAAGGCAGGAGCAGATGAAAGCAAAAAAGACAGAAGAAAATAAAAGCAAAACCTATCTCAGCATCGGTTTTCTGAAAAAACTGGACAGGACCGAACCTTACATGAGGGAACTGCTGATTTCCCTTGTGGATGAGGTTCAGTCCAAAATTATTGTCAATGAAGGAGATTTCAATGATTTAAAAGCGGTTGTCAGAGAACTGGGGGATACGCAGAATAAAACTGAAACCTATGTGAAGGAACTTGCCGAGGCACAGAAGAGAACTGAAATCCGGCTCGAAACATTGACTACCCGGGTTGAGGAACTGGCAGAGGCACAGAAGAGAACTGAATTTCGGATGGAGGAACTGGCTGAAGCCCAGAAAGAGCTGACCGAAGCGCAAAGAAACACAGAACTGACAGTCAGCTCACTGTATCTGACCGTCAAAGACATTAAAAAACAGATTGGGGGGCTTACCATTGCTGTCGGATACGGAATTGAGGACAGAATCATTCCCTATATGTATGATTTCGGAAAAAAGGAATTTGACATTGACGTAAAGTCGGTTGAACGCAAAAATCTTGTCTATCCTGACGGAAAGTATGATGAGATAAACATTTATGCAGAGGGAACAAAAAAAGGGCGTCCGGTTTTTATCATCGGTGAATGCAAGGCCCAGCCCGGCAAAAAGGATTTTGACAGATTCAGTCAGTTGACAGAGCGTGTAAAAAAGACAATAACAGGAGATATTTGCCCTTTTATTACAGGATACAGTTTCAGCCCGGAAGTTGAGGCATATGCAAAAAAGAAATATCCTGACATAAAAATTTATAAAACCTATGAATTTGAACTGAAATCAAAAGGAAGATAAACAATGAAAAAGGAGATATGTATGACCTCACCGGTCATTTTGTTTGAACAGGAATGCAAGGCCAATATAGCGAAAATGGCTGGTGATAAAAATTTACAAAAGCTGTCTCATGATTGGATTTGCCAAAGTGCAGAACATAAATATTCCTATAATTTTTCACCTAAAAATTGCAATCGCTATTTCGATTAAAAAAATTGGCGACCAATAATTAATATTTCAAGCAAAAAGTTCAAATTTCGTCACCAATATTCTGTTTATTGGAAAAATTTGGAGATTTGGGAGGTCGTTGGATTAAAAAATTAATCAAAATCAAGGTAAAAAGAAAATACCTCTCCTGTAATATTCAAAAAATATTCAAATATTTTGGACAGAAGGCATCGATACTTAGTTGAAAACAAGTTGATCGATGCAATTCTCAAGTTCTATCCGGTAATCTTTGAAACACCAGTTCTTTGACAATTTAAGAACCAGTTGCCGTCCACTGGTCAAAAGACGACCGGGAACCTGGATAAATCGGAACCGGATGGTGTTCGGTTCGTAACGTAACCGGCGACCTTCCTTTAACCACATCATCCAGACCATCAGACTGCAGGCCAGTATGCAGGTCTGGAAAATGGCCGAATTGGCCCAGAAATCCTGGGTTAAAATGGTGCCGGCTGCCATCCGGTTTTTGCACCACCCGATCCAGTTTTCACCGGCAGCCCGTTTCCCATATTTTTTGCGGGTTTGCCAGGGAGTCAGGTTTTCATTGGTGACGTAACAGAAACAGTCATACCGGTATTCGGGAAAAAGGACACCTTCTGTTATCACTTCAACGAGTTTCCTGACTGCCGCAAAACGTCCCGGTTTTGACCAGCCCGGGCATTTATATTCAAACTCGGCAGATTCAAAACCTTCTTTTTTATTGATCTTTCTCCATTTCTGTCTTTCAGGGAGAGTGTCCAAATTTTTCATTTTGACCTTGATTAAATACAAGGAACTTTTGTTTTCCGGATAATCAAGGAACTCTCCGCTAAAAAAAGCACTGTCGCCTCTGACATAAACCTTCCATATTCCTTTGGGCAAACGGGCAAAGCACTCCTGGGCAAAGTGTACAATCCCGTTGGCAGAGTATGCGTTGCCGGTGCGAAACCGGTTGTGAAGGCATTCACAGGTTTCGGCTATGAAGCAAAAAGTGGGGTGATACCCTTTTTGCCCGTGTTTCTTAGGATTGTACCCCTTCATGGCTCCTTCCTGAGAACCGAAAACCCCTTTTACGCCGGAATCAAAATCCAGTGTGACCCGACCAAACCACCTTTTCTTCCACACTTTCCGTCGGCATTGATCTTCCGCTTCGGATAGTTCATTGCATGAAGCGTGGGTGAAAAGTTTGAAAATTCTTCCCAGAGTGCTGTCATCAGGGAAGTTCAACCAACCAAAAACAGATCGGATGACTTCATCCCCTCTTAAAAGAGCCATATTGCTCATATGTCTGATTCCGGCAAATACACCGGGAATCAGCATCAGGACAGCATCAGCTGCCTGATATTCCGCGTTATCTCCCCTGAGAATGCGGATATGGTTGGCAAGCATTTGGTGCAAATTCAGTTTATCAATGAACTTGCCCACATGTTTGAGACCGGCGTTACCGGTCAGATTTTTCTCCGTAAATTCACATTTGACAGGTTTCATGATTTTCGTGATCTCCTTTCAGCGCTTTGTTTGAATGGTTATACATGAAAATCAGTTTGTTAGCAAGTAATATTATTTATTGATTGCAATTTTTAGGTTATATTAGACCTCTTTCAAAAGTCTTTTCCTCTTGATTTCAATTCAAAATTATAAATACCCGCTATCAATTTAAATCTTAACTCAAATCTTTTTCTTCTGTTTCTGTATCTGTCTGAAAATATTTTAAAAATTTTAATTTTACCGATAACATGTTCTATAAAAACTCTCTGACGTGACAATTTTTTATTATTCCGCTTATCTTTCCGGGAAAGCGGATTTTTTTTACTGTTTTTCTCAGGTAACAGGCTGTTTTTATGTATTTTATCAATACCAGGATATCCGCTGTCCGCCCTGACAGTGATTTTCTCGTTAATTTTCAGTCTGCTTTCTTTAAAAATTCTGAAATCATGCCGCCTGCCCTTCGCGAAATTCAATGCCGGTATTTCAAGTGTTTTTGCATTCACAGCAGCCTGAGTCTTCATGGTATGTCTTTTTTTTTACCTGAATAATAAAATTTCTGTCTTTTTTCAGGTCGTTGTATCGGACTCTCAGTGGCATCGACAAGTACAGATTAGATATCAGTGCTGCTGCTCTTTGCCAGGTTTTTTTTCTCAGGCAGTGTGAAATTTTCTGATATAACAAGTATATCCTCTGTCTTTTTTACCAGTTTGGAGCAGTTCGGATCACTCATCCCGTAATCAGCACCAAGATGGAAATATGTCCTGTATTCCCTGTTATATTCGAGCGTCATGAGAACCTGATCCCCATAACTTAATTTCAGCGGACGGCCGGATATTTTTTTTCTTTCATTTTCATGTGTTACAACAGATTCAACCATTTTCAGGAATGTCGTTTTTCTGACACCTGTCAGCCGTTTGAAATGCTCATCGCTTCTGTCTTTTATTTCTTCATATTTGCTCATTCTTTATCACACCTCTTTCCAAAATCAATTTTTATTCAATAAAATAAATCATGTAAATTCAAATTTTGCAAGAAGTGTATTTTTATATCATTTCCTGTTTAATGTCAACAGTTACTTTTGAAAGAGGTCTATTGTCTGAACTCTGATTTGTCTGATTACTCTGATTTTACTCATGCCTTAATCAGATAAATCAGATGAATCAGATGAATCAGACAAATCAGAGTTCCAGACAATCAGATAAATCAGATGAATCAGACAAATCAGAGTTCCAGACAATCAGATTAATCACAATAATCAGATGAATCAGAGTTCCAGACAATTATCAGAGTTCAGACAATCTGATTACCATAATTTTTCACTCATGGCAATCACGGGAATCCTTTCAATCACAGTTCAGAACAATTGCATTACTCCCTCACCTCAATCACCACCCTCCGGTTTTTGGCATAAGCCTCCGGCGTATCTGCTTTTTCTATGGGTTCAGTCGGCCCGTATCCTTTGGTTTTGATACGTTCTGCGGATATTCCCATGCTTACCAGTTCTTTTTTCACGGATGCAGCCCGGTCTTCGGACAGTTGCATATTCAGACTGTCGCTTTGTTCCTGCGTATGTCCTTTGAAAGGCTGGCGATCCGTGTGTCCGCGAATGATGACAGTGGCATTTCCCAATGATTGCAAAGCTGAGGCAAGTTCCTGCATCTGGCCGATGGATTCGGATTTCAGGTCTGCGGAACCCGTGTCAAACAGGATATTGCGGAAAACAAATTCCGGTGCGGCAATTGCTTTGCCGTTGAACTGCCTGATATTTTTTTGGAATTCTTTCCGCAGATTTTTGTCAAACAGGATTGCAAGGCTCCGGGCATCCGCAATTTATCCGGATTCAACAAACCGGTATTTTTCACTCCTGATGATTTCCTCTGCTTTTCTCCGTGCATCCGGGTCATTACTGCCTTTCATATAGGCTTCCAGAGCCAGCAGGGATTTCCCGGTTTTGGAATACACTTCCCCTATGCCAAACCATGCCTCGGCAAAATCCGGACGTGCGGAAACGGCTTTCTGATAATGAAGCAGCGCGGCATCATAGTCTTTTTCCTCTTCCAGAATCGAGGCCAGATTGTTGTGGGCTTCCGGATGATCCGGACACAGCCGGATAGCCTCATGCAGCAGTTTTTTCTGTTCGGAATAAGAATTTTTTCCCATGTCATATGCCTGCAATACCAGTTTGGTGGCTTTGCTGCAATCTTCCTGATCCGCAAACAGGGGCAATGAATTCAGAAAAAGAATTGCCAAACCTGTCCCCAAATATATCAGTCTTTTCATGGTCTCACCTCCGCTCGCAAAGATGCGCCGCTCCAAAATGAATTTCTGTGTTTCTCTTTCATCCTGACAACAAACCCTTTTGCCGACTCTCCCTTAAACCGGGAGCGGAATTCACCGATGTTCAGGCTTTCCCAGTCTGCGGGTTCGGTTGTGACAATGGCCTTGAAATACTCCTGCCCCTCTTCCAGCCGGAGACGCACATCAACGCCCACATTCTGCCCGGTCTTCAAATCTGCCTGTGTTTTGGGAATGGAATAGACTTTTCCGGGAATGACTTCCGCGCTGACATACAGTTTCTCTCCTGGCCCATGATGAAAATCTGCTTTCTGCGGATACAGTATGGAAACCGTGCCGTCCGGCGCAGCATTGAGCAGCGTCAGATAGGCTTTGCGGTTTGCAGGCAGATTCTCAATCTTGTAAAACAGAGTCACCCGATCACCGAGTTTGAACTGTGTTTTTCCGGGTTCATTCAGCCACAGTTTCACTGCAAAGGGTGCAGAAGGATTTTCCATTGCAGCCAGTTCCCTTACAACGTGAATTCCTTCCAGACATTTCATAATCTCACCCGCGCCGTCCGAACCCAGTGCAAGGGTTTTCAGATTTCTGCCAACAGGACTGTGAATCTGTGCTTCACCGGCTCTGATGTCAGCAATCACATCAGGATGATCTTCATCCAATTTGCAGAAACTGCTGTTTTCAATGGCTGTTTTCACCTGTGTCAGAATTTCTCCGCTCTGACCTGTCACCCATACAGCGGTTTTTCCAATTTGCGTAAGAACAGGCGGCTTAGGCTGTGACACAGGTTCCGGAGAAATGCCAGCCTGCGTAAACAGAACAAATGCTTCGGATTCCGAACCCTGTGGCCCGTGAAACACAGGCTCCTGAAATGTCCGGGAAATCCCCATATCATTGTGCATCTGTTCCCGTGCGTAATCCAGAATCTGTGCATTTGTGATTGTTTTTCCCGGATTCGCTCGCAGCAGTTGCAGCGCGCAAAAGGTAAATGCCCCGTTTTTGCCATGAGAAAGAGGATATTCATATGCCTTCTGAAAATACCGGGCTGCGGCAAAAAAGCTGCAATCCGAATCTTCAGACTGAATACCGGAAATGCCTTTTGATCCAGCGGTTTTGGCCTGTTCCGGAAAATCATCCGGTATTTCAAACCGGGTTTTCAGCGGATCCCAGGGCAGTTGAAGATAGCGGCTCACGACTTTGATTTGCGCAAAATCGCGGGAAGTGCCTTCAGAATGGCAGCAGTCCAGAAACAGATGAACCTTCCGGTCTTTCAGTTCCGACAGGAGCAGACGGATTTCTGTATCCAGAATCAGATTTCTGACAGACTGGGTTTTGGGATTGAGAAGCGTGTCATAAGGCACAAAGGCCTCTGCAAATTTCCGGTATTCGGGTTTGTCTGTTTTCACCGGATCATGCTGCTGAAATCCGAAAGGATCAGGCAGTTGATGCCCGTGTCCCGAATATTGAAAAAACACAGTATCCCCCGGTTTTGTCCCCTTAATCAGCCAGGTGCGGAAATTGGCAAGAATGGCTTTTCGGGTGGCCTGTTCCTCAGTCAGTGTTTGAATGGAAGATGCAGGAATTCCGAGCGTCTGCGTCATATATTCCCGCATCTCCTTAACATCATTCACACATCCGGAAAGACGTTGAATATCCGGGTCTGCATTTTCATAATTAATCCCCACCAGCAGCGCACGGAATTCAGCACGGCATGGGGAAACCCAAAACAAAAGCGCAAGCATGACAAAAACAAATTTTTTCATAATTTCCTCCCTGTTTAAATGTCTGAACTGTGATTTATCTGATTCAAATGTCTGAACTGTGATTCGTCTGATTTGTCTGATTACTCTGATTTTATTCGGCTCTTTGGGAGTTTGCGGGGTTGAGTAAAATAAAGGCAGATTTTCTGACTTTTCAAACAGGAATTATTCCGATATAAGGCTATTTATTAAAATAAATATACCAAATTGTATGAATTAAAATTTGACTGATT
>CAZHPS010000320.1:3339-8034 GCA_964534335.1 uncultured Desulfobacterales bacterium | reverse complement strand
GCAATCCATTTCAATTGAATACTTGCCTCTACAGGCAAAGCCTTCGATTTTTTTCTCTTCTCCTCTTCACCACCATGTCTTCCGCCGCATCACGCGCTGCGTCCATCGTACAAGGTATGTATCGAGTCGCATGGGGCGATACCAACAATGCAGCAGTTCCGACTGTTGGTTGGATCCAACCCCAAAAACAGTGAACAAGCACGCACCGCTCGTTTCACGTCACACGGAGTCCGCTCCCATACACCCTCCGGGGACACGCAAACATATGCGCAATTCCTTAGCACTCTAACAGTCCACTGTTTCCCTGCTCCTGCTCTCAGCATCAATCGCCTCCGGGCAAACCTCGGCACCCACCATGTTGGGCTCCCACTCTCTCCTCATCACGCTCTTTAAAAGCAACACAGAGGACGCTGTCTCTCAAGACAATACCTTCCGCAAATCACTCACCACGGCCAAACGCATTATCGCTCTAGCCAACAATAACCTCTTCGCGGGGTTCTATGTGATTACTCTGGGCAGACGCATACGCCCTCTCTTCCAGCCCCAGCGCTGCACACTCACCGACGCCGACACCGGCATCGAGCAGGAGTTCCTCCTCGGCCACAGCAGCAATGACCCCGGCTTCCTACGCGCGGAATACACATCCGTCGATGTAGCTAAGATGCTCGCTTGCATCGTCAATACCGACCTAGGCGACATCCCCGGATGCTTCCGCTCAGGACCAGCGTTCACCAGGAGTGACATTACTGCCACAACCACACTCACCGACATACTGTCACCAACCGCTTCGTACAAGATCGTCCTCTTGCCGACCGCCCTGCCCATACCCTTTGGAATAGGCGACACAGCAAAAGGCACCATCAATGACGCCACAGCCGACATCCTCGACACCACTATTCCGGGAAGCTCCTTCTGGGCACACCAGATCACAGCGTACGACCCAACGCAATTCGACGAACTCATGCGTCTCACCAACAATGACGGCCTAGGAAAGGTCTCTACACGCCTCATTATGCCCCGCCTCGCATCAGGCCAAGCATGGAGCACCTCACCGCTCACTCGAGTATTCGGCGTCGGTGACGACGAAGAGGACGAAGCGAACGCCGCAATCGACGCCCTCACCGCAAGGCTCACCGAAATCAAGGCGCATCTATCACGGTCCACCGAGACCAACAACCAAGCACACCATTCACGCGGACCAGATTCGCCCTCGTGTTTCGACGATTACCAAGTCGCGGCACCCATCCCACGAAGGCAGCTCCCAAATGCCTCGAACACTACCAACCTAAACACTACCACCAAGGAAGTCCCTCTTAACGACCGCCTCCGGGATCGAGCTCGCCTTGCACACCTCGGTTGGGACCGCACAGCACAATCCCTTCATCTGCCCACCTTCACCGAGAACGGCGAGTGGATATACAACCAGCCCGACCGAGCCGGCATCAACGAAAACATGGCCAACATGTTCAACAACATCCCCGAGACGCTCCTCAGCTCGACCGACTTCCTACACCGCGAAGTGGACCTGCCCCATCATGACCCATTGGTCTACGCACAGTACGCGACAAGCTACTACGAAGTCGCCACGATGATGTCCATCGATCTCACTGGCGAAAGCAAGAAGCGCTTCCGCTACTTCTACCTGGTCCCAGACTCCAAGTCTCTCGCCGAGGAACGCGAGCACACCGCGTACGACCGCGAAGCCGAAGAGTTACTCGGAGAATCCAAGGAGAACCTCAGTAAGGTTCGCACAACCATCACGACAAGCACCACCATCAATGCAGTGCACCACCTGAGGGCATACCTCGCCAACATCTGCGCAGTCATCGAGGCACAGTTCACCTGCGACCTGACTCTACTCGACATCAAAACGCCAGCAATGTTTGTGGTGGCACGCACGTTCGCCCTCCACATCACCTCTGCCTCCATGCGATCCTACCTCAAAAAAACGAACCAACCTCATAGACCTCTCGTCCTATGGGTGGTTCAGATGCTCGACCAACTCAGCATCCTCCTCACTCACCCACTACGGCACACAAAGAATGCGTCCCTCGTAGCCCATGGCAACATAGACGACATCGCCACCGACAAGTTCATCGAGGCATTCGATCTCCTCGACGACTGCGTCAGCACCCTCCGCAAATTCGAAAGTGGTACAGGTACCATCCCATCCTGCCCACTCTTGCAAGCGGAAGACCTTAAGCAAGCCAAGTCCAAACTGGACAAGCTCAAGCGCACAGCACCAATCGAAGCACAGCCAGGCCAACCTAGCCAAAAGAAGAACCGACCCGTTGCCGCTACGCCATCAGCAGATGACCTATGCGGCACACTCGTCTTCAAAGGGAGGTCAGACGAGATGATGCCAATCGTCAACGAAGCCAACCCCGCCCTCCGCCTCTGCGCTTCCCGCCACCGCGATGGCAAACATTGCCCCCGCGGCCTCTCTTGCAAGATGATCCACGATCTCGACATAACCAAGTGGCCAGACACTACATTCGCCCGTTGGAGCGCATTAGTGGAAAATACACCAACTCTGGAATGGAATCGCAGGGTCGTTGACCCCGCAAAACTCAGTGCTCGAAGCGCCAAACTCGCCAGCTCCGCGCTCTCGCTCGCAAGCACGGCCACCCGTAAATCGTAAGCATGTTGATACAGAAAATTAACAAATAAAACAAACTAATCGTAATCGTCTCTTATCATATACTAGACAACTCATCTCGCCACCCCCGCGATCCTCGAGAATGCACCAATCCGGAATTACCTCGGCAATAACACCTCAATCCAAACAACACGCGCCGCCACGCACGCCCCGGCGAGGCATACCCTCTACCAATGACATTTCAATCCTTCGAGAATACAACACAAAGTATCTCGGCACCCCGGATTACGACCCACATCGAGCTGCGCTCGGTGAGGAGTTCTACTCATCTTATCTTTCGCTCGCCACCGTCGGCAATGACATTAGCACGAACAACGCACACCACAATACATTACGCGCACTTATCCCCACACCGCACCAACTCATAAAAAGAGGTTTCGGTCCACCGAGCCTATCACACTCGTTCACTCAAGAACCCACATTCGAGACGACATATGTCATAGTCCTCAAAGCAGGTTTCTTCACGCCCAGGGACATTATCACTCTTCACGACACGCATCCCCTGCTCGCACACTTACTCAGCTCGTGCGTACACTTACGCACATATGACTTCCGATGGCTGTCAGAATACAACCCATCCTGGGCAACACAAACCTGTCTCAGCGAGACGCGAGCTTACGCCTTCCTGGCCTGCCTCCTACACTATGACCTAAGCATAGCGAATGTCGTCCGCTTCCTTGGAAACAACTATACGGGCGCATACCGCAACACAACAAGTATCACGACACAGCTCAAACACCTTGGGCTGCATGATTCGTTGATCGCCCAATACACAAGGGTTATGACCATGGGCTGCCCAAACCACTTCACCGGCTCGACCACACGAGCCAACGCCCTTCTATACTGGCGAAACGGTAACCACACATCCATCTCCAGCCGATTAGACCAAGTCATGGCCACCATGAACAAAGAAGAACGTAACAACTACGTCCTCCACGTACCACACTGGATCTGGCGATTTGTCCCACATTGCTTCGTCACGCCACAACACATCCTAATCAAGCCAGGAAAAAAGGACAGACAAATATTCGATGCATCTCGAAAATACGATTGGGACTCTATCCCAGTCAACCAAATGACCTCCACACCCAACGGAACCGAACTACACTGCGAATTCGGATCCGTCCGCGAAGACATCCTCGTCCGCGCATACAACCTCCGGATATCTTATCCCAATGACGACATTGTCATCCACGCCAACGACGTCAAGTCATGCTTCCGACAGATAAAACACCATCCGGACGTTGTCGGAGCATTCTCGTATGTCCTCTCGAAGTACCTCTTCTTCCAAATAGGCCTCGCCTTCGGATCCGATTTCAGCCCAGCCAATTGGGAAGCGGTCAGACAGGTCCAATCGGCACTAGCCACACAATTATTCCACGACGGCTCGCTCGTATCGAAACACCGCGACACCCTCGACCAGATTAAATGGTGCCGCTCCCTCAATTCTCGCTCTAAGCCTCTTCTCACAAGGGCCATCAAGGACAGCATCAACCCCGGTGTCCTAGACACCCACGGTAGACCAGTCGCCACACCACACCTAGTATATGTCGACGACGATATATACCTCGACATCGCCGACGTCGCACGCTTCGAGCGTGCCATTGCAGCAGGCATTGAAGCAATCTTCATCCTCCTTGGCGAATCCGACCTCGCGCGACGGCAGGACCCAATAGCGTGGGACAAACTACTAGATATGATGATCGCACCTGTGAACCGCATACTCGGTCTCTCAATCAACACGCGCTCACTCACTGTTAGCGTACCCCCGGACTTCATCACCGAAGTCATTACCATCCTCCAGACAACATGGGGACAACACCGCCGCACCTTCGTGGCCAGCGAAGCCGAGGTACTCACGGGGAAACTCAATCACATCGGGTTCGGAGCCCCATGGTTGAAGTTCCTCCTCGGTCACATATATTCTTCTCTAGCACACGCGTTACGGTGTAACAAGGCGCACCTAATACGCACCAGCCACTCCTTCCGGCACGCACTCAAGGCTGCATTCACAGCACCGACCGGATTAAATGGTG
>CAZHPS010000320.1:537-3326 GCA_964534335.1 uncultured Desulfobacterales bacterium | reverse complement strand
ATCGACACTTCATCGATCGTAACACCGCACGAGACCTACGAATGATCGAACGTGCCCTTGGAACGAACACATTCCTCAAGGCGTGCCCGATCGCCCATCTCATACCACGAACACCCATCGGCACTGCACGCAGCGACTCCTGTCTTCACGCCGCAGGCGGATACTGCACCTTCGCAGCATTCTGGTGGTACCTCGAGTGGCCACCAGAGATCCAAGGAAGAACTGTCCGGTACATAACTGGTCGAAACAATCCCAACCTCATCAGCATCAATGCACTCGAGTACGCCACCCAAATCATCTCCATGCTAGGATGTTACCTACACATCAAAGACCTGGGACACAACGTAATGGACCCCCATCCAGTTTTCCTCCTTGAGTGTGACAACACACAGGGCGAAGCATGGCTAAAAAAAGGCTGTACGAGCAGCACGATCGGCCGATCCCTCACTCGCCTCCAAGCCGCACTCATGCTCAACAACAATGTGGGCTACCACTTCGGACGCGTAGACACAAAAACTAATGTCATTGCCGACGGAATCTCACGCATTTCGTCAGAATCCTCACTCATACACGAGTTTCCACTCCTCGTTACACAGGCCCCAAGCCTAGCTGGCTTACGGCGTTATCGCCCGAATGCCGCAATCGTCTCCTCGATTATGGAGGCACTATTACAGACCGGATCCACGGATCCACTCACGACAAGCAGACAACTACTAACCGATCCAGGACAATTCACTTCTTATCCTGGTGTAACACCGTCGGACTCGACGACCCATGCACGCCAGCCGTCTCCGCACAAGGACACAACTGGATCATCGCTTGCTATGTAGTCTCCCTCATACGCGGGGAAACCCTCACCGGGATACGCATCCGACACGCCACCCTCATGGGCTACATCAAGCAGGCACTAGCCCTCCACACAAACCGCGGCCTACCCAATCCAAGACAAGCCGAATTAGACTACATTAAAATAATGTCTAATGCAGTTAAAAAATATGAAAGTGTACCAAAACGCCAGGAAATGATATCTGACGACATGTTCCACTTCATAGCCCGCTTAACAAAGCGTTCATCCCAGGACTCATTCGTCCGCGCCGTCACAGACTGGATCATCCTGGGCGCCTACACGGGATTCCGAAAGTCCGAATGGTGCAACGACCACCCAGTCGAGTTCGAGAGAATCACCGACCCTCAATGGGGAACACGCGCGACCTCCCTCGCGATAATCGCGGAGGACTTCCGCTTCGCAACCACAACCGGCTCTCGCCTCAACGACATTCGCAATATCGCCGACGCCGACGTCATCTTCGCCACCCTGTGCATCCGCAAACAAAAGAACAACGACAACGGCCAGTTACTTACCTACCAGCGCCGCACCAGCTCGACATGGATGTGCCCCACTCAAGCGAGCGTCAACATAGTCCGCCGCGCAGTCCGCCTTGGCACACCATCAGATTACCCCATTGCTGTCTACCTCGACACATCTTCTGGGAAGCGACGGCAAATCACATCATTGGAAGTCGCTACATTCCTACGACATGTCGCACACAAAACCTTCAACATTCCTATCGAACACCCAGACCTTAAATCATGGTCTTGCCACTCATTACGAGTGACAGCAGCAAACCTCCTACACCGCGCAGGTTTCTCAGACTCTTTTATCAAGAATAGGCTCCGGTGGCGCAGCGATACATTCCTAATGTACCTCCGCAACACCTTCTACACGGCCTCGCAACACACCAACGCGATCACACTTGGACTCGATCCACCAAACCACAACGATTCCCGCCCACTGGAATTGCACGAATCTATACTCGCCAACCGACACAATTAACTCGCCCATCCCAACTCGAGGCACAGCGGGCAATTACCCAGAGAATGAAGACATTTCACACCATACTAACACTCACACTGCAGCACGTTAATATTCATAACATAACTACTTCATTAATACAACATTAAGTCTCGCGACATTACTCTATACGGCCCCCCTGCCTATTTCACTCAATCTACCCACATGTTCCAACAGGTTCATCTGACCACCCGACCTCGGGTAAGCAATCCGACCACCCACTGGGGCTAATTCATCCGCCGACCAACGGCACTCGGCATGCTGCTCCTCGGAGATTTCTCCTTCCTCTAACTCAGAGTCCAACTGCATGTTATACACTTCCCTAGCGTGGTAATCCACACCTGCAGAAGAAGTAATTAGTGGTTGACACTACGTTCTACGGACAGAGCGAAAACCATACACACTCACCAGGATAGAACGTGATCGTGTAGCACGCCCCATACAGCCCGATCGACACTGGCATCTCCGCCGGATTATAATCCAAGTCGCCCGGCATCACGCGGACTCGCAACACATCATGCAGATTACCGTCGAAGTTCGACGCACACTCCATCCGAGCGAACAGTTCCGCGAACGTCTCCTCGACACCCCACCATAGTTCCTAAATACACAGACAATTGGTAAGGTCATACATCGACAACGACAGCTCACGGTTCACAAGGAGTTCACACGCACCTCCTCCTCAACATCATCTTCACCTCCCCCGTGGGGCACGACAACGCACTTCACGGGCATGTGCAGCAGTGCCAACGCCGCGAGCGTATTATCACGCTGGTCCTCGGGGACTGCGTACGAACGCCACGAGCTCTCGACGCGCGTCATCACTTCTCTGAGGAACCTAAATGCCCCATCCTCAGGCACGGCGACCAGCTCGAAATCGGCTCGCATCAGCCGATCCCGTACCCACGCCACACGATCTGTTGCGTGCACGAAGTCA
>CAZHPS010000320.1:0-527 GCA_964534335.1 uncultured Desulfobacterales bacterium | reverse complement strand
GGTATGCACTGGGCCACACCGGACGGCCGAACATACTAGCGCCCACCGCAGTGATACACCCCAACCCATCATCATCCTCGACCGAAGCCTCGACACTGTCTTGCACGCTCATTTCGGTCTATATAGCTGCCTGCAGGCTACACCCAGCTCAAACCTGGGGGGGATAAGCCAGGCATCAGGCTCATAATATTTCTACTCCAGATATTCACTGTTCGCCAACTTGGCACACACCAACCCCATCACACTCGAATGAGCCTGACCATACACATACTCCACCTCTGGAACACAGTATCCACACGCACAGTGAAGGAGGAAATCTTTCTTTTCTTTTCTTTTTTCGACGCTCCTACTCTACATGGGCTGTCTGCGAGATATCTTCATCTCATCACACTTGTGCCGCAATGGCGCATATCACTCCGCGCACGACTGCGCGCACAGCACTAACACCATACCGCCACTCAGGAGCGTATGGGTAGCCGCGACGAGCTGAAGCCAAGCGTTACAGTACGCGAGGGAACACACGCACA
>CAZHPS010000319.1:0-8068 GCA_964534335.1 uncultured Desulfobacterales bacterium | reverse complement strand
AGAGTTTTTCTGTGCGGAATTCAGATCTGAATCTGAACCTCTGCCAAATGTTTCAGGTAATGATATATGAATTTCTTGAATTTGTTTATAAATCATTTAAACCGACATGAAAATAATCACAGATTTTTCCAAAAACTTCCATTTCGCTTATCTGTGGGAAAAAATCCCCTTCCTTCAGTTTCTTCGCAGACCATATTTCCTTAATTTTTTGATGGCTTTCCGGATCATAACATTCCAAAGCCGGTTTCAGCTTTTCTTCTGAGAACAGTATGTTTTTTTCCCAATCTTCGGGAATGCCTGAAATATTGTACCAGCCTGCATCATTGTTATACGTGACAGACCGCAGCATGGTATCTTTTTTCCAGTGTTCAAAATAAAAAAGTCCTACATTCTCCTGAACTGCAATATAAATGGCTTCTCCGATTTTTTCAGAAAAAAATCTGCATGAATTTCCGTCAATGTCCGGTGAGTCATTTTCCATCGGCAAACTGAAGAAGTCTCCAACGGGCTGTTTCTCAATATAAGAAAGAATCTCATTGTCAATGTCCCGGTTTTCAAAGCGATTATCTGTTTTTCTCAAAAAATAAACACCAAATCTTGCAGACATTCCTCTTTATCCTTTCCGAAAAACTGTCTTCCCGTCATTCCGGAGTAAGCCGGAATCCTTATGATTTCAGGAAATTCCGGAAACCGGCTTTCACCGGTATGACGATGAAGTGCAGGGTGCGTTATGAATTACATGGCATAGAGTTTACTGCCATTGATTACCGTAATGCCGTTTGTCTCCAGCAGCCGGATGGCCTCATCAGTATTGTCAAAGCGGAAAATCATTACAGCATTGTCCCCGCTCTGGCGGACAAACGCGTACATGTATTCCACATTCACATTTGCCACGTGCAGTATTTCCAGAATGTTGTGGAGACCGCCCGGTTTATCCGGCACTTCCACAGCCACAACATTGGTTTTTCCCACAGTGAAACCATTGCTTTTCAGGGCTTCTCTGGCTTTGTCATTGTTATCCACAATCAGGCGCAGCACACCGAAATCAGATGTATCTGCCAAAGCAAGGGCACGGATATTCACTCCTGCCTCGGAGAGAATCTTTGTGACCATAGCAAGACGGCCTGATTTGTTTTCCAGAAATATGGATATTTGTTCAACTCGCATCAGCAAAACCTCCTTATGGTTCGAGCAATTCCCCTCTTGAGAGGGGATAAAAGGGTGTGTTTCAGTATGGGATTTTTACACACCCCTGCCCCTCTCAAGAGGGGAATAAATTATATTATGGTTCCGATCAATTCCCCTCTTGAGAGGGGATAAAAGGGGTGTGTTTCAGTATGGGATTTTTACACACCCCTGCCCCTCTCAAGAGGGGAATAAATTATATCTTCCTCCGGTCAATGACCCGGACAGCCTTGCCCTCACTCCGGGCAATGGTCTTGGGCTCCACCAGTTTCACCTTTGCGGAAACACCGATGGTTTCCTTGATGTTCTTGGAAATATTCTTTTCCAAATCCTGCAGGGGTTTGACCTTGTCGGAAAAAACATTTTCCCCGACTTCAACCATGACTGTCAGAAGATCCAGATTGTCTTCCCGATCCACAAGCAACTGGTAATGGGGTTCCACTCCTTCCATTTCCATCAGCACGCTTTCAATCTGGGACGGGAACACATTCACGCCCCTGATGATGAGCATATCATCTGACCGGCCGCTGACCTTGTTCATTCTGACCAGAGTGCGTCCGCAGATGCAGGGTTCAGGGTTGATGGAGGTAATATCACGGGTGCGGTACCGGATGACCGGAAATGCTTCTTTGGTTATGGATGTGAACACCAGTTCTCCGGTGGAGCCGTATGGCAGGACTTCGCCGGTTTTGGGGTTGATGATTTCCGGAATAAAATGATCTTCGGCAATGTGCAGTCCTTTTTTGGCCTCATGGCATTCAATGGAAACGCCAGGGCCAAGCACTTCGCTGAGTCCGTAAATATCCACTGCGATGAGATTGAGTTTTTTCTCAATTTCCTCCCGCATTTTCTCTGACCAGGGTTCCGCGCCGAAAATGCCGAAACGGAATTTGAGGTCTTTGAAGGAAACACCCATTTCCTCCGCGACTTCCGCAAGATGAAGTGTATAAGAAGGCGTGGCTGTGATAATGGTGGGACCGAAATCCCGCATGATAATAATCTGGCGTTTGGTATTGCCCCCGGAAACCGGAATCACGGACGCGCCCAGTTTTTCCGCTCCGTAGTGAACGCCCAGCCCGCCGGTGAAGAGTCCGTAACCATAGGCATTGTGGATAATATCACCCCGTGAGGCCCCGCCCGCGACCAAAGCCCGTGCCATAAGCGTGGCCCATGTGTTCACGTCCCGCGCAGTGTACCCCACAACGGTTGGCTGTCCGGTCGTGCCTGATGACGCGTGAATCCGCACGACATTGTCCATAGGAACCGCAAACATGCCAAAGGGATAATTGTCCCGGAGATCCTGCTTGGTGGTGAAAGGCACTCTGTGCAGATCTTCCAGACTCCGGATGTCGCCGGGCATTATTCCGGCCTCCTGAAATTTTTTCCGGTAAAAGGGAACAGTGGCATAAACCCTGTCCAGCGTACTCCGGAGCCTGCGGTACTGTATGGCCTCCAAAGCCTCCCTGGGCATGGTCTCGTATTCAATATCATATATCATGTTGTGTTTTTTTCTCCTTGTGAAACAGGGGTTGGGGATTGGGGGGTAGAGATTGGGGTTTAGGGATTAGGGGTTAAGGATTCAGAAATCTGATTCCTGAATAATATCCAATCAATCCTAACCTCTAACCCCTAATCCCCAGCCCCTAACCCCTGAATCCTTTGTCTTATTTCAGTTTCCCGCTGAATGCAGCCTTGCGTTTTTCCAGAAAGGCTTTGGTTCCCTCTTTTGCGTCTTCGCTTGCCATGCACAAAGCAAACGCGTCACATTCAATGTTCAGACCGGTTGCCAAATCCGTTCCCAGTCCGCTGTTGACAGCCTGCTTGGCAGCGCGCAGGGAAACCCGGCCTTTTGCTGCAATGGCTTTGGCTGTTTTCATGACTTCTTCCATAAGATTCGCGGCAGGGCAGACTTTGTTGACCATGCCTATCGCTGCGGCTTCTGCGGCAGGAATCATTTTTCCGGTAAATATCATTTCCTTTGCCCGGTTTGCTCCCACCAACCGGGGCAGACGCTGGGTTCCGCCAAAACCCGGAATAATGCCCAGAGTGATTTCCGGCAGACCAAAATTTGCGTTTTCCGAAGCATAGATGAAATCACAGGCCAGAGCCATTTCACTGCCTCCGCCCAAAGCAAAACCATTGACTGCGGCAATGACCGGTATGGAAAGTTCCTGCAGTCTGCTGATGACGGCCTGCCCTTTTTTGGCAAACACCTTTGCCTGCAACGGGCCGAATGTTGCCAGTTCGGTAATGTCCGCGCCTGCCACAAAGGATTTTTCCCCTGCGCCTGTAAGCACCAGCACCCGGATGTCCTCATTTGCATCAATTTCATCCAGCGCGCGGGAAAATTCATCCAGCAGAGCCCCGTTGAGTGCGTTCAGGGCTTTGGGCCGGTTAAAGGTAATGGTTGCGATTCCCTTTTCTGCCGCAAACAAAATGTTTTCATATGCCATTTTTTATTCCTCCTGTGATTTTTATTAAGAAAATAAAAATATTATAAAATAAAAGATGAATACGGACAATCCGTATGATCACCTGGATTCCTGCCAAATGTTTTCCATAAAGATTTTAAGAAAAAAATTTTCATCCTGAAACCATGAGGGATTTCGGACAAACATTTTTTTAAAACTGCATAAACCGGATTTTCATTTACATCATACTGCCCCGGATGTCAACCTGCCTGTCTGTCCTGAAATCCAAAGTTTACAGGATAAGTAAGGTTCCATAAATTTTCTGGCATAAAATTTTCAGAAAAACCGGATTTTTTGGAAAAATCCGGTTTTTTGAATACACGAAAACTTTTGTTTGCCTGCTTATATTAAAATTCAACTGCATAATGCATGTTCATACTATCACCGTTTTACCCTTCCCGCAGTTCCGGTATTTTAAGCTGTACTGAAATATTTTGCTTTTTTTAAGAAAACATCGGAATAAAACAAATATTTTCCCACAGAATGCTTGAAAAATGAAAAAATAGTCAGTATAGTCCCTGATCTTAATTTTCAGACACGGGCGGGAACGGTTCCCGGTTCAGGAAGATTCTTCCGGGCAGGATTCCCGCAATTTTTTTTGTCCGGTTCCGCGTGTGTGGTTCTCACAGCGCAGTGCCAGGCAACAACAAGGAGAAAAGAAATATGTGTCGTCTTTTTGCAATCACCAGCAGGGAGCCTTTGTCTCCCATGACTGCCATAGAGGCCCTGGATGTCATGCGCGAAGGCCATGACGGTTCCGGAGTGGGGCTGTTTCTGCGTGACTTGGGCGGGCCTTTTGAGGAAATGAAGGACGCGCCCATTCTTTCCGGCATATTCACGGATGATGGGCTTAAACGTCTGGATTCATTCATGATGAACCGGGGATTCATGACCAAATACAAACTGAGCATCAAAGTGCCAAAGGCTCCGCCGCCCGGAGTTCCCAAACGGGATGTGTATCTGATCCGGGCCTATGAATATCCCGAAGACTGGGATTCTCTCACTGAGGCGGAAAAGCTGGGAAAACTGGTGCATATCCGGCTTCAGCTCCGTGAGATGGGGCAGGAAAAAGAGGATATGATCGTGTTTTCCTTCTGGCCCGATGTGATCATGCTCAAGGAAATAGGGGATCCTCTGCGGGTTGCCAACCATCTGAAACTGGATCGCAGGGAACTCAAGGCCCGCATCATCATGGCACAGGGACGGCAGAACACCAATTATGCAATCAATCTGTATGCATGCCATCCCTTTTTTCTGGAAGGGTTTTCCACCATGACCAACGGCGAAAACACGGCCTTTGTTCCCATCAGAGAATATCTGATGTCACGGGGAGTTGAGGGATACACCGGATACCAGTCTGATTCCGAGGTGTTCACCCATATTCTTCATTACACCCTGAATTCCCTGAAACTGGGGCTGGAGGGATACAAACATATTATCACGCCGCTGCAGAATGAGGATATTGAAAAACATCCTGATGCCGTGCTGCTCAAGGCTTTGAAACAGAGCTGCCGCAGAATGATCATTGACGGCCCCAACTGCGTGATCGGTTCCATGGCAGATCACAGTCTGTTTATGGTGCAGGACAGAAAAAAACTCCGGCCCGGCGTGGTGGGCGGAAAACCCGGTGTGTTTGCTTTTTCCTCTGAGGTCTGCGGTCTGGATGCCACCATTCCTGACCGGGACAAAACCAAAGACTTTCAACCCATGTATCTGGACACCGCGATTGTATGTCCTGAGCGACAGGAGGTTAAAATATGCCGTCAGACAGACCCATTACCCCTTCCACACTGAGCGTCAAAGATTTGCCATGGCAGATTCTGTGGCAGAAAGACCGGTGTTCCCTGTGCGGGAGCTGCACGGCTGTGTGTCCGGTGAAGGCCATTGAACTGGGGGTGTTCCGCAAACGCCATGTCAAAGCATCAGTGGACATCAGCCGCAGTTCTTCCACAGACTATGAAATATTTTACGGCATCCGGCAGAAAACTGATCCGGGTCACGCGTGCATTGGCTGCGGCATGTGCAATATGGTATGCCCAAATGACTGCATCATTCCTGCAAAAACAGATGAAGCGGACAAGCTCAGATTTCATATCAATCAGGCCGGACAGGCAAGGAACCGGGGCGGACGCCGCAATGACCGGGAAAGCCTGCTGGATCGGATCAAATTCATCAGGATTTCCATGCTCACAGACCCCGCTCTGGACGCGGGCAGGCATGAATTTGAACTCCGAACCCTGCTGGGCCGGGTTCTGCCGCCGGAAGAAAATCTGAAATTTCTGCGGGAAAACGGATGGGTTCCGCCGGTGCGCGAGATTTATCCTCTGATGATTGGCGCCATGTCCTTTGGCGCGCTTTCCCCGAACATGTGGGAAGGTCTGCAGATGGGTGTGGCCTATCTGAATGAGGAACTGGGCATGCCTGTGCGCATGTGTACGGGTGAAGGCGGATGTCCTCCCCGGCTGCTGCGGAGCCGTTTTCTCAAATACGTGATTCTGCAAATCGCGAGCGGATATTTTGGATGGGACGAAATCATTCATGCGATTCCGGAAATGAAAGTTGATCCCTGCGCGGTGGAGATCAAATACGGTCAGGGCGCAAAACCCGGAGACGGGGGCCTGCTCATGTGGTACAAGGTCAATGAACTCATAGCCGCAATCCGGGGCGTGCCAAAGGGCATAAGTCTGCCCAGTCCCCCGACCCATCAGACCAAATATTCCATTGAGGAGGCTGTCGCGAAAATGACCCAGTCCATGTATATGGCCTGGGGTTTCAGAGTTCCGGTTTATCCCAAAATTTCTGCCAGTTCCACCTCTCTGGCTGTTCTCAACAATCTCACCCGAAACCCTTATGCCGGAGGATTGCTCATTGACGGTGAAGACGGCGGAACCGGCGCGGCCTATAATGTATCCATGAATCATATGGGACATCCCATAGCCAGCAATGTGCGGGACTGTTACCTGAATCTGGTGAAACTGGGAAAACAGAATGAAATTCCTCTGTTCGCGGGAGGCGGCATTGGAAAGAACGGCAATCTGGCCGCGAATGCAGCCGCTCTGATTATGCTGGGCGCGAGCGGTGTGGTGACCGGCAAATATGTCATGCAGGCCGGGGCCGGATGTCTGGGTTCTGAGGGAGATCGGTGCAATATCTGCAATATCGGTCTGTGTCCAAAAGGCATTACATCACAGGATCCCCGGCTGTACCGGCGTCTGGATCCGGAACTGGTCGCGCAGCGGGTTGTGGATTTCTACCTGAGTTTTGACACAGAACTCAGGAAAATCTTCGCACCTCTGGGACGTTCCACTTCTCTGCCCATTGGCATGTCTGACGCTCTGGGCATCAATGAAAAGGATGTCGCGGAGCGGCTGTCCATACAGTATGTTGTATAAGACAGGGATTAGGGATTAGGGATTAGGGATTAGGGGCTGGGGAACAGGGGGGCAGGATTGGGGGTCTGATTTATTTATGATCCTGAATCCTGAACGTCCCCCTGTTCCCTACCCCCTATCCCCTATCCCCTGTTCCCTGACTTTCGGAGAAAAGAATGAATACAAGTCAGTATCATAAAATATCAGGAAAAAAAGACGGCGTGCGCATTGACTCCCGCCTACTGGAGGAGCAGATACAGGATGCGGTCGCGCAGGGACGCCGCTATCTGGAAATTGACGCGTTTGGTCAGCACGGCATTGGCGGACGGCTCTGGAAGGCCGGAAATGAAACTGTGCATGTGAAAATCACAGGCCCGGCAGGACAGCGGGTAGGTTCCATGGGCTTTCCCAATACCTTTATCGAACTGCTGCGGCCTGCGTCTGATGATGTGGGCTGGCTCAATGCAGGCGCTCAGATTGTGGTGCACGGCAATGCTGCCAACGGCTGCTGCAATGCCATGGCACAGGGCAAGGTTTATGTGGCCGGAAACATCGGGGCCAGAGGCATGACCATGACCAAGCAGAATCCGCGCTTTGATCCTCCGGAGTTGTGGGTTCTGGGCAGTGTGGGCGATTATTTCGGCGAATTCATGGCCGGAGGCATTGCAGTGATCTGCGGGCATAATCCCCAGGCTGCGGACAATGTGCTGGGATACCGGCCTTTGGTGGGCATGGTGGGCGGAAAGATTTTTTTCCGGGGGCAGCACAAAGGCTACAGTCATACCGATGCCAAACAGGTTCCCCTTTCCGATGCAGACTGGAAATGGCTGCACAAGAATCTCAAGATATTTCTGGAACATATACACAAAAACGAACTGCTGGAAAGCCTGTCAGACAGAGATCAGTGGCAGATGCTTGCCGCGCGCACTCCACAGGAACGGCTGTCGAAAAAAAGCCGTGAAATGCACTCGTTCCGGGCCGAGGTTTGGGACAGGGAACTGGGCAGAGGCGGTCTGATTGGCGATTTGACAACTCTGGATC
>CAZHPS010000318.1:0-8087 GCA_964534335.1 uncultured Desulfobacterales bacterium | reverse complement strand
GTTGAATTTTATATATTCCCCTCTTGAGAGGGGCAGGGGTGTGTCCGGAACTGCAAACACCCAAACACACCCCCTGCCCCCTCTCAAGAGGGGAATGAGAACTTAACAGCCCTGCTCTCAAGAGGGGAATTGATACCATAAAATCTAAATTGGTTATGTAATAGTAGTGTTTTGTCAACTTTGATTTTATGATCTGACGTGTACAAAAAAACCGGATTTTTTGGAAAAATCCGGTTTTTTCAACTCACAGATTCAAGGCTGACAGAGTATTGCTTTTTAACAACAGAATGCCTGTCCCAAAAACCCTTATGCTTTCAGGATAAAACTTTTTTATGACAGTATTTCCTTTACTCTGCCCACATCACCGCTTTCCAGCCGCACTTTGATGCCGTGGGGATGCAGAGCGGATTTTGTCAGAATGTCTTTCACGATTCCTTCTGTCACTCTCCCGCTCCGCTGGTCTTTTTTCAATACAATCAGAACCCGCAGACCGGGACGTACATTCTCGCGTTTCATACCGTTCATTATTCTGATTTCCTTATGGTTAATGTTGAATGATTAACGGATTTGCCTGCAAAATTTCCAATGTTCCGGAAAGTTCGGAAGTCTGCCGTGCAAATGGGGGTATATTCTTTTTTGGGGAAATCCCTGTTTCATCCGTGAATTATCATACACGGTCTCTGATTTCCTGTAAAGCAGAGACCGCAGGGAGGCAGTCCGTTTTTTTGGCAGTGGGTCAAAAGGGTTGATTTTTTCTGCATCTGAATTTTCCGCAGAAAAAAACTCTGCGGGACTCTGCGGAAAACTCTGTGTGACTCTGCGGTTAAAAAAAACAGGCGATCAACCGATCTGATCCACTACCGTTTTTTTCACGGATCAATGAATACAGTATGATCAGAAAAACATCCATATTATCATTTTTTATCCTGATTATTTCGGCAATTGCCTTTTGTCCGGAAAATTCCCCTGCTGTTCAGACTGATGCCGCATTCACTGAACGAAAATCTCAAATTCCTGAAATGATCCGCCTGAATCCGGCTGAAGAGGCATGGCGGAAAAATCATCAGACTGTCAGGGTCAGTATTCCGGCTGTGTTTCCGCCTTTGATGTTTCTGGATGAAGACGGAAGTATTGAGGGAATCATTCCGGATTATCTGAATATTGTCAGTCAGCGGAGCGGTCTGCACTTTGATCTGTGTTACGCTGAACTCTCTGAATTACCGGGACAGATTGCAAACCGGCAGACCGGTATGTTTCCGGTTTTCATGAATCTGGAGCCAAACCGCTTTATGGATATGAGCGGGCCATGCCTCAGCCTGAACTGGATCATTGTCAACCGGCTGGATGCCCCTTTTTTCAGAAATGTGGCGGATCTGAAAGGGATGAATGTATCCATTGTAAAACACAGCCCCCTGTATCAGAGAATAATTGCAGATTATCCGGAAATCCGTATCTTTCCTGCGGAAAATCCGGCTGATGCCATACAGTCTGTTGCAGAGGGAAAAACAGATGCCTTTGTCACCTCACTGCCGGTTGCAGGATACCTGATTCACAAGCACCGGCTCGCGAATCTGAAAATTGCAGGCAGCGCGGGATATGAGGATTTTCCTGTCCGCTTTGCCGTGCGCAGGGATTATCCGGAACTGACGGACATTCTGAACAAAGCCATCGGTTCTGTTTCCCGGCAGGAACATGATGAAATTTTTCACAAATGGATGCCTCTCCGTTATGAACATGCAGTGGCATGGGAAAGCGTCCGAAACTGGATTTTGGGAACTGCCGGAATTTGCGGAATTATCCTCAGTATAAGCCTGTTATGGAACAGACAGCTCTTAAAAGAGATTTCCAAACGCAGGAAAGCGGAAGATTTGCTGAAAATTGAAGAAGCCCGTTTCCGCACTGCCCAGGATATGTCTCTGGAGGCATTCACGATTCTTGAAAGTGTCCGGGATGCTGAGGGAAAAATCACTGATTTTGTATGGACTTATGCCAATCCGGCAGCGGGGCGGATTCTGAAACATCCTCCGGAAAAACTCCTGGGACAGGGGCTGCTGGAGGTTCTGCCGGGAAATGCTGAAAATCAGGTCATGTTTGAACGCTATGTTCGCATTGCCGAAACCGGACTGGGGGATGAGGTTGAACTGAAATACCAGTCTGAGGGAATTGAGGGCTGGTTCCGTAATATGACCGTCAAACTCGGAGACGGCATAGCGATTTCCTTCAGTGACATCACCCCTCGGAAACAGGCTGAAAACATCCTTCGGCAGAGCAAAGAGCAACTGGAACTGATGGTCGCAGAACAGACCGCAGCTCTCCGCACCACCAATGAACGTCTTGTTGAAGAAATCAAGGCGCATAAGCAGGCAGAGGAAGCTTTGCGGGAAAGTGAAAATCTTATCCGGACTGTGAGCAATAATCTGCCTTCCGGAATGATTTATCAGATTATCCGGAAAAATGACGGAAGCAGAAAATTCACTTATATAAGCGATTCAGTTCATAAATTTTACGGATGCACACCCCAGGAGGCAATGGCCGATGCAAACCTGATTTACAGCAGAGTCCATGCAGATGACCGGCTCCGGATATGGCAGGAAGAGGAGGAAGCCAACCGGGCACTGTCTGTTCTGAAAACTGAGGTGAGAATGATCAATCCTTTGGGAGAAATCCGCTGGTCTTCCTTCCGTTCAAAACCCCGGAGACTGGAACACGGCTCCACCTGCTGGGATGGAATTGAGTTTGACATCACGGAACGCAAACGCTCGGAGGATCGCTTACTGGCTTCCCTGAATGAAAAGGAGGTTCTGCTCAGAGAAGTCCATCACAGAGTGAAAAACAATCTGGAGCTGATTATCTCCCTCATTGAAATGCAGTGTTCCTGTATTCCAAATGAATCCTATATCCGTTTTTTTCATGAAATCAAAGAGCGGATATGGGCTATCGCGCATGTTCACGAAGATCTTTACCATTCGGATGACCTGTCTCATATCAGTTTCAGGGACTATCTGGAAGATCTGACCTGTGACATACGCGTTCTGTATGATTTGCCGGATGTGGAACTGCATACGGATTTCTGTGACGCGTTTCTGAATATTGAAACAGCCATTCCCTGCGGCCTGATTTATATTGAACTGTTGACAAATGCACTGAAACATGCTTTTTTAAAGGGTTATGTTCCTGAAAACAAACAGGGAGCCTGTCACATAATACAGGCCGGACTGAGAGAAAACAGGGATGTATTCACCCTGACCGTAAGCGACAACGGCGTGGGAATGCCCCCGGATTTTGACTGGCGCGAAGCCAAATCCATGGGGCTGCGTCTGGTGAATATTCTCACAAAACAGATTGACGGTCATGTGCAGACAAATACCTGCAAAGGCACGGCATTTTCCATAACATTTCCAAAAACAAAATGATGAATTCAGAATTTCAGAAAGAAAGATACTGAATGGACAAACCCCATATTCTTGCTGTTGAGGATGATGGCATCATTGCCATGCGTATTCAGGATACCCTGAAAGCAGCGGGATACACAGTCACGGTTACAGATACCGGAGAGGATGCAGTCCGGCAGGCACAGGAAATCAAACCGGATCTTGTGCTGATGGATATCCGGCTCAAAGGTGATATGGACGGTATAGAAGCAGCCGGGATTATCCGCAGCCATGCGGATATACCGGTCATCTATCTTACTGCATTTTCAGATGATACGTTTCTGCAGAGGGCCAGACAGACCAGTGCTTACGGTTATCTGCTCAAACCCTTCCGGGCCAGAGAGCTGATTGCAGCCGTGGAAATGGCTGTTTATCGGCATCTTCTGGACATCCGGCAGCGTGACACAGAGGCGCGTCTCCAGTATATTCAGAAAATGAAAAGTCTGGGCACAATGGCAGGCTCGGTTGCCCATCATTTCAACAATATCCTTATGATTATTGTCGGATATGCAGAGATGCTGCTTGACGAAGGCAAACCCGGAATCCATGTAAAATCATCCTATGTTCAGGAGATTCTGAAGATATGTGAAAAAGCAAAAAAACTCACGGATCATATGATAGTCTATACAGGTCATCTGCACGCAAAACAGGAATTTCTGCAACTGACAGAACTGATACGGGATGCAGCCCCGATTCTGGAAATCTCGCTTTCTCAGGGAAAAAAGATCTGTTATGAGCTGCCGGAAGGAATTGAGACTATCTTTGCCGAACCCGGACAGATCACACAGATACTTGTGAATCTTGTGGAAAATGCTTCGGAAGCCATTGAAAAAGAAAACGGCATCATCACGGTTTCGGTGGGAGTCACACACGCGGACAGAGCGGAACTTTGTGAATCCTGGCTCGATGATGATCTGCCGGAAGGCAGATATGTGTTTCTGGATGTGGCAGACAGGGGCTGCGGCATGGATGAAAATACAAAACGCCAGATTTTTGATCCGTTTTTCACCACAAAATTTTTCGGACGGGGGCTGGGACTGGCCGCTGTGCTGGGGATTGTAAAAAAATACCGATGGGCCATCAAAGTTTTTACCGAACCGGGCGCGGGAACCAGGGTAAGAATTCTGTTCCCGGTCATAAACAGCATACCTGATTGCCGGGAGCGGGCGGACAGCAGTACATAAACGGGTTGAATTTCAATTTTTTTCTATAATAATTTCAATCCTTGCGGATTTTTCAGGCACTGGTGTCAGGCTCAGATCAACGGATTTGACCCACTAACAATTTTTGCACTCCTCCGGATTTGCGAGTATGCAAAAAACCGCTCCGCTCAATTTTTGCACTCCTCCGGATTTGCATTAAGTACCGGTACAGTTTAAACACAGCCACGAATAACACGAATCTGCACGAATGCACAAACCATAATTCGTGTCATTCGTGCAATTCGTGGCTGTACCATCAAATCTTCTGTGTGCAAAAAACCGCTCCGCTTAATTTTTGCACTCCTCATGATTTGCATTCAGCATTGTATAATACCAGATCACCATTTAAAATGTGCTTTTGAAAATAATAATACATTGTAATCAGACAGAAAAATATGATTTTATTGTATAGAATCAATAGCAAATTGGTATTATCCGGTTTTGGATTGGTTCACATTTGAAATTAGCAGAACTCTTCCGCAGAGCTCCACTCCCATGTGAATATTTTCGGATCAGTCAGTGCATTGCAGGCATGGGCCACTGCCACGGTTTCGGCATGAAAGATATTGAGCAGGGCCATGCTCAGACCGGAAGCCGCGAGCATAGGCAGATAGGTTCTTTCCAGCAGCAGTTTCCGATCCCTGGGTCCCCGGCCTGTTGTCAGATTGGAAATTCCTGCAATGGTTCTGACCGGAAATCCCAGCAGATCCGGAAGATTGCGCAGAACTGAAAGAATTTCCGTATCCTGCCTGTTACCGTTTTCCCAGATCACGGGTGCTATAATGGGGTCAATGATCAGTCTTTCATTTTCCAGCCCGGCCTTCTGAAATTCTGCGTAGAGTTCCACTGCCACCCCCAGCCGTTCTGCTTCGGTATGGGGAACGTGACTGTTGGGATAGAGCAGGTATCCGATAATGTCAGCATCATATTTTTTCGCGAGCGGAAGAATGAACTCCAGTTTCGCAGGTTCCAGGGAAAAACCGTTGATGACAGTTTTCCTGTTCCGGCTCACGGCAAGCCCGGCTTCCATTGCTTTGGGATTGGCCGTATCCAGTATCACCGGCAGATCCGTGACATTCTGCACTGTTTCCACCAGAAAAGCCATTTTTCTTTCCGGATTCCGGGCAAGAGGACCGGAATTGATGTCAATGGCGTCCGCGCCTGCTTCCGCGCATTTCCTTACCATTTCCTGTACAGGCTCCGGATTCATCTCCCGGACGGCCTGATCAATATTGTTATTGGTAATCTGCAGATTATCCGCTACAATCATCATGTTGTGCATTCTCCTGCTAATGCATTGTTTCAACTTATAGGCTTTAAGAAAATAATTTTGGGATTTCCTGTAGGTTGGGGTGAACTCAGTGAATCCCAACAATTTCAGAATATTGGTGTTCACTGAGTTCACCCCAACCTACTCCAAAATAATTATCTTAAAAGCTATAAATACCCCGGTAATTTTTGTCTTTTATTCAAAATTTGGCCGCAGGTCAAACCGGCTGATTCTGAAATCCATACCAATGCGGGAGTGGCATGGTATGGAAAAAAATCAGCAATATCAGAAAGTTTTACCATAGCCACAATCATCATGGGATAGGAAAGTTTTTTTGGGCGCATCAAATGATTTGACATGCTGCCAAATTTTGGAGCTAATTTGGAAAAATGAATTCTGAAGGGATGACCTTACAATTTCACCCCTTCAGGATTCTGATGAGTTGTATCTCTTTGTTTTTCTGAGTGCTTCCAATGATTTCTGAAAACCGGTAATCATCAGCTACAGAACTTTAAGCAGCCTTTCATGGATATTGTCGAAGCCCCCGTTGGACATGATCAGAATCAAGTCTCCGGAACGGGCCTCATCTTTCAGGAAAGCGATAATTGCATCTGTATCATCAAAATGAAAGGCTGCTTTTTTATGCTTCTGCAAATCCGCAACCAGTTTTTCTGAGGAAAAACGCTCATTGACAGGAATTTTATCCAGCCGGGAGGGTTTGCGGATGCAGACCATATCCGCGTCATCAAATACCAGCGGATATACATCCTGAAACACCTGGCGCATACTGGTATTGGTGCGGGGCTCAAATACGGCAATCACACGGCCTGCTGCATAATGCGGACGCACTGCTTTGATGGTTTCCCGCACGGCAGTGGGATGGTGAGCGAAATCATCCATCACAGTGATTCCGTTTTTCACGCCCCGAACTTCCTGACGCCGGCGGGGGGCGAGAAAGGTTTCCAAAGTTCTACTGATGGCCGGAACTTCAATTCCAAGATTGTCGGCAATGGCAATAACGGACAGAGCATTGAGCAGATTGTGTTTCCCCACCAGTTTTGTACGGAATTTCCCAAAGCATTTGCCGTTTTTCCGGGCTTCAAACATTGTCCAGGGGGATTCAATGCTTATTTCTCCAAGCCCCCAGGGGGAATGGCCGTTTCCGCTGTATCCCACCACACGGCAGGCCCGGTTTTGGATTAAATCCTTAACATTGTCATCCTGATCAAAGGCCACCAGAGTGCTGTCAGGTTTCATCTGCAAGAGCAGACGGTCAAAAAAGGATTTCACATGATCCAGATTTTTAAAAATATCTGCATGATCAAATTCCACACTGGTCATCACAGCCATATGCGGATTGAAATGAACAAATTTCGGCCCTTTGTCAAAAAAGGCCGTATCGTATTCATCCCCTTCAATCACAATATGCTCCCCTTTGCCCAGCCGGTAATTGCTGTTGAAATTGCGCAGTATTCCGCCGATAAAAAAACTCGGATCCATACCGGCCTCATGCAGAAGCCATGCCAGCAGCGAACTGGTGGTGGTTTTTCCATGGGTTCCGGTGACCATCAGCACTTTTTTGTTTCCGGCAATAAAATGATTGACAGCCTGGGGCATGGAGCAGAAAGGAAGTCCCATCTCCTCAAGTGCCTGTGCTTCCGGATTGACGCGCATGACTGCATTGCCAACCACCACCAGATCCGGTTTGTATGCCAGATGTTTGGGGTCAAATCCCCCGTTCACTGCAATGCTTTTTTCAGCCAGAAAATCACTCATGGGCGGATACACGCCCTGATCAGAGCCGGTGACAGCATATCCCAAATCCTTCAGCATTCCTGCCAGCGCACCCATAGCCGTGCCGCACACGGCAATCATGTGAATTTTTTTCACATCAGCAGGAATGCGGTTTTTTGTCATATCCATTTTATCCAATTCCTTATATATATATTCTGCAAAAAACAGAAAGCATTTTTTGCAGGTTATTTTTCAAAAATTATGATATGAAAACGTAGAACAGGCTTCCAGCCTGTTCAATCCGTAACCGCAGAACAGGCTTCCAGCCTGTTCACAACCATATCACAATCTGGAAACTTGTGCTACTACTACATGACCAATTTGGATTTTATGGTATCAAATCCCCTCTTGAGAGGGGCAGGGGTGTGTCCGGAATTGCAGACACCCAAA
>CAZHPS010000317.1:0-8096 GCA_964534335.1 uncultured Desulfobacterales bacterium | reverse complement strand
TTATCCTGTTTTCATGAGAACTTTATACCACAAAATATATGGAACCTTACTTATAAAAATTATATCGTTACTGGATAATGAAGATAGGAAAATATTGTCAAAATTTGCAGATATTCTTTTAAAACAGGATAAATACAACAGGTTGAGAAAAGAAATAGAAATCAGACGAAACGAAGTGAAAAAAGGGGAAGTTCTGTCTCACGAAGAACTGATGTATGCCGGGATGAAAAAGTTATTTTTATTTTGAAAATAGGGCACAGAAAAGAAATTTACTGAAATGGTCAGATCTGACCAGCCCTGTCCCGATTTGACCGGAACATAGAAAATTCAGAGGGAAGCCCTGCAAAACCGGAGAATCTGTTTTTGGAAAAAAATATTTGTAAAAACATAATTATAGATAAAAAATACAATTTTTTTCTGCAGATGGCAAATTATGGCACGCAATTTGCTTATCCGGTCTGTATGAAAAGAATCCTTGCCATATTCATTCTGCTGTCGTTTTTCTGTTTCGGAATAGCTGTAAATATACGGGCAGAGGACAGCACAATTGTGCCAAATGCACAGGAGTTGCGCCTGCTGGAGCTTATCAATGCAGCCCGCAAAGCTCCGCTGGATAAGGCTGCGTCTTTGGATATGGATACGGAAAAGATACTGCGTGATCTTCCGGAATTAAATGAAATTCTGACACAGGGAATGAAACCTCTGGTGTTTAACCCCCAGTTGTATGCGGCAGCCAAGGCACATAATAAGGATATGCTGACCAAAAATTATTATTCCCACACTTCCCCTGACGGTCGTAATAATAAGGATCGGATTTCAGAAATCGGATACAGGGCAGTTATTTCAGGGGAGTCCCTCGGTCTTGTGGGATTTGTCAATTATATGGCAGCAGATGAGGCTGTGCGTATTATTTTTGAAAACATGTTCCGGGAGGAACTGAATCCGGCCAGAACGGAAAATCGGAATATTCTTAATCCGGATTTCAGAGATATAGGCATCGGTTTTTCCTCCGGCACCATGACAGTGGGCAGCAGTGTGCGGAATGTGTATGTGGCAGTGTGTGAATATGCCAGGCATGAGACTGATCCGGAAACTGTCAAATCTGAAATTGTTGCAAAAATTAATGAATGCAGGAAACATTCTGATCAGATAATCGGTTTGGCAGGTCAAAGTTCTCTTTACGGGGAAATGTCCGATGAAGTGCCTGAGAGTAATTTTCCATCCCTTTCATTAAATAATCTGCTTATGGAAGCGGCTTCAAATCACAGTGCAGATATGGCAGGCAATCTTTTTTTTGACAATCTGTCATCTGACGGAAAAAAACCTTTGGAAAGGATTGACGGGCTTGGATACAATGCTGTATATTTCTCCGAAATAATCGGACTGCTGGCATCTGACAAATTCATGGAACCTGAGCAGATTGCGGATGTTTTTATCCGAAAAATGATTGAAAATGAGGCTGCCGGATATTCGTCAGTAACGGGTTACCGGTATATGCTGCGTGAAAGTGTGAAAGATATGGGAATCGGTTTGCATATTTTGCACCTCGATTCCGGAAATGACCGGATTATGGAAATTTATCTGCTTGTGCTGGATTTTGCAGCAGATACTGGTGTGTTCGGCGGAGGATGCACTGTGAATTATGATAAATTTGTCATTTGGGATGCAGGTGATGAGTCCTGAAATTATTTTTCTTGAAATAAGTTTTGCTTTCTGATATAGTAACAGAATGAAACGTGTGAGGAGTGTCATGCTGCGGAAAATAAAGAATCTGTATGTGATAACAAGTTGTATGCTTTTGCTGTGCTCTCCGGTATTGCACGCTGAGGACGCAGGAAAAGAAAAAGTTGTGGCAGTGGGGAAAGGTTTTACCGTTACAGCCGATGATGTGAAAGATCTGTATCCGTATTTTAAGGATAAGGGCTTTACAAGTACAGAAAAAGAATATCTGCAGGTCGCTGTGAAAATGCGGCTTTTTTCTTTGGAGGCACTGGCAAATGGACTGGCTGACAAACCTGCTGACACAGTTGAACAGATGGATAAAGACGGGCAGAAATATCTGCGTATGGTGGCAGCCAATTATTCAATGGATGACTTGGTGATGGAATCTTATTACCGGTCCTATCCGGAAAGATTCAGGAATCCGGATTTTAAAGAAGGTGAGGATGTGCCGGAGCTGATCCCCCTGACGGATGATTTGAAACGGATGATAAAGCAGAAAATACTTAAATCCAAAACACCATTGATTATTCAGAATGCGTATGAATCTCTGAAAAAGAAATATGAAGTTCGTTTTTGCAGTGAAGGCGGTTGCCAATGATGAAAATTTTCTTTAAATTTATGGTAATGTTTTCTGTTACTATCCTATGCTCATGTGCTTCTGGAAGTCAGGTGAAGAAGGAAAATAGAATAAAAATTTCCGTTTCCAAAGACTGTGTATATACTTCCAAAGATTTCTGGGTAGACCATCAACTGGAAGATGCTTTTGCAGAATACTGGTCTTTGCGTTTTGCCAAAAAAACGGAACAACTGTTTCAAATGGAAGCTCCGCATATCCGTGAATTGGTGAACTATCCGAGATATGAGATGTATGCTGAGAATTATCGGAATGATGTTTCTGAAATCAGTCTGGAAAAACGGAGATATGTATCCGAACATCTTCTCATGATTGATTTGTCTTTAATAATTCAGGGTAAAAATGAAGAGAAAATTTCCATCCCTGACAGATGGGTATTTGTTGGCGGGAAATGGTATCATCTGATACAGGATTCCATATTTTTTCCTGAACTGATGTAAATATTTAAGGAGGTGATGCGGAAAAATCGGGCAATGATGTTTTTGGTGTATGGCGTTTTTTTTGGGAAACAAGGTTGATTTTATTAATTTATGATTTTTTATGGAGGAAAAGACGTATGAAAAAGCTGATTTGTGCTGTAGTGATTCTGATGCTCGCTGTCGGAAGTTCCTGGGCATTTGACAATGCCTACCATGTGAAACAGGCGCCGAACAAAAAAGGGGATCTCCTGATTTTTCCGGTTTATTTCACAACACCGGATGGATGGGAAACTAAATTGACGGTCACCAATACCTCTGACCGTTATTCTGTTGTTGCTAAAGTGGTTTACAGAAGCCATTACTGGACAGATGAAATGCTCGACCATCTGATTTATCTTTCTCCCAGAGATGTGTGGATTGGTTATGTAAAAACCATCGGCGGCAAAGTTTCTTTATGGAGTGATGATGACAGTATTCTGGCATCTTCCACCACTTTTGCTAGTGCAGGAAATCCAGTAATTCAGGAATTTTTTACCAACAATATGTGTACCAGCAATGCATGGAATCCGGATTCAGACGGTGGTGCTGATTCTGCGGAAAGAGGTTATGTTGAGGTTATTGAAACATGGTATGGTGATACCAGAAATTATCCTGCTGTCGTAGTGGGTGGTGTTGCACTGGATCAGAATCCCCCGAAAGTGGACAAACAGTATCTGCTTCGGCTGTATCATCCTGAAAATGGAGCCGTTCAGCCCGCCGGTTTGACCACTGTTGCTGGTGCGGCTGTTAACTCAACTGCCATTGATCATACGATAAATGTTTTGACAGGTGTTCTTGAACTTCAGCACAGTGCCATGTCAAATCTGACTTCTGCCATTGAGGCAACTGTTTTTGCTGATTTTGATGTAACACAATACATGAGAGTCAATGAAATCAGTGGATTGGATTCTTTTAACGGACAAAACACACTTGGTGAAGTGGAAGCGGCGCTGTCGAAAGATGACATCGCAATGCCCTATGTCAATGATTTAAATAATGGGACAGGCACCATTCACATGTTCAACTTCCCCACCAAACAGGGATATGCGTGGAATGGTACCAGATGCGTATATACTCCCAAAGGTCCTTTCTGGCAGTGGCATAGAGATGGTATTGTCAATAATGTGATTGATTACAATCAGTGTCTGGAATATACTGCACCTATATTCGATTTGACAGAACTGGATCGTGAAACAACCGGACTTTGGTCAGGTGGCGAAAGAGTCGCAAATGAAATGTGTGAAGAACTGGAATGGGTTTATGCTGTAAGTGGCAATTATTTCGCAGAAGGATGGCAGGAATACCGTTTCAACGGTCTTACCCCTGTAACTGGTGGGTTATTTACAAATATACCTGCCGTAAACAATCGGCCAAATAGCCAGATCACCTTTTTTGATCCTGATCGTATTTCAGCGAATTTTCAGGGTATGCCTCGTAATCCTATGACCGGTAATGAATGGCTTTATACTGGCGTTCCGGTCATTCCTGTTGTACTTCATGTGAAACGTGGCGCGGGTATCTCCATGTTTTACGGTGCATATTCTGATGGCGAAGTTTATGCTTCTAATGTAGCGGGGCTTCCCGATGTCGTAGCAGATGCATGGCTGCCGGATTATCAGTACTGGAACTATATGGATGCACTTGGTCTGAATAATACCGGTGGAGCTAACAATAACGCTGGTGCTACTACTTATCCGCAGGCATCTACCTTCCCCATTGATCAGTTCCCGTCTGTAGTTGAATTGCCGTAAAATGTTTTGTGTAAGGTAATTGACACATAAAGAAAGGATACAGGTGTATTGCCGCCTGTATCCTCTCTGAAATTTTTCAGATAAACAGAATGTTATAGTTGCTAAGAAAAATATAAAGAATTAGATTTCAATCTGATATTTTTCTTAACAGTTATAGAGGAGGATAAGTTATGAAAATTAAAAAAATAGTAATAGTAATGTATTGTATGTTTTTTCTGCCGCTTTCTGTATGGGCAGAACAGTTTAAAACCTATCATGGAGATCCCGGACTGTTCAGTGAGAATCGGGGGATATTTTATGAAAACCAAACAATAAAGGCATATTTGGGATCCGGAGCTCCGGATGCCCTGCGTTTTCTTGTGCCTCCCGGAGCTACGAGAATAACTCTTACCGTTTCCTGTCAGAACAGTGCGCAGATATATACGGTGGGAAAGCTGAAAGAACCCCCTACAGATTACACTATTCCCGCTCAGACATCCCTTTATTCACTGGATGAATATGCAACCGGAGAAAAAGTTGTTAAAGCTGCTCAGGGATTTATCAGTGTTGTTGATCATAATATTTATCCCCCCTTTGATGGAAATACACTTACTTCTGTTGCCGATCCTGAGTGGTTATATGTCAAAATTTTGGGAACCGGACAGATTTATTATATAAATTTTACCATTCAGTTTGTTGAACAGCAATATTCCCAATGGTATCAGGGGCATGAATGGTGGACAAATACCTTTGATGCAGGTGGGGGATATATTTCCACAAACACAGACACAGTCGGCACAACTACAGGAGGCACCACAACTACAGGTGGTACCACACCCACAGACAGCACAAGTACAAGCAGCACAACTACAGGCAGCACAACTACAGGCAGCACAACTACAGGCAGCACAGTCGCGGGCGGTATATTTGGAGGCAGTACTGTAGGTTCATCATCCTCAAGTACCGAAACACAAACCAATACAACTACTACTGGCAGCTTTTTAGATTTATTCACTGGTGGGACAACGACAAGTAATACGACTGCTACCACAACAGACACCTATTTCAGAGGCCAGTTTACCGCAAAATACCTTGACCAGTTAGGCTCCGGCCCGGTTGTCATGGAACATGTCCCGGCCATGATGAAACTTGCACCTGTATTGAAAGCAACCGGACTGCCCACCGGATTTTTAAAATGTTACGCTGGTTATCTGGAAGGGGCATTTTTGTATATGGCCCGTGTGAATAACACAGGAAACATCTCTTTTCCCCAATTTACAGGCGGTGAAATTCCCTACTTTGATGTAAAACTCTTCAGCGGTCAGACAGACTGGACTCCCACAGTCTTCGATGCGTTGGGAGAAATGAGCACAGCCGTTGACCGTACCTTCTTTTTCGGAGTCATGCACAATGACATTTATCCGGAACAACTGGTTGAGGAAATACAGCTTGCATGGTTCAAAGTGCAGTAATCCATTTCCATTTTAATTTTCCGCAAAATCTGAAACTATGTTATACAAAGGGGCAGGCAGTGAATGCTGCCCCTTATTTTTTTGTCTCTTCTTCACCACAATCTGCGGACTGTCTGAACCCGGATTTTCAGGATTGAGGGATTGACCGGGATTTTAATACCGGTTCGCCATTGACTTTATACAATCAGCAACTGAACCGGAGGAGTGCAAAAATTAAGCGGAGCGGTTTTTTGCACATGCGGAAAAACGGACGGTATTGTATCAAATCAATGGAGAATTGGTATAATACCGATTCGCTATTGAATTTATACAATGAGGTGAATTATTTCCTCTGTGTTCTCTGTGGTTTTTTTCTCTCTGTGTCCTCTGTGGGAAACTGAATCATAAGTATATTTTTAATGGAGAATTGGTATAAGACTGCATCATCCGGGTTAATCCTTCAATCCTGTGAATCCCGGTTCCAGATTGGACAAGTGGGAATTCACTGTTGTGTTGCAGCAGAGATGGCGTGTTCAGATCCTCTGCCGCGTGTTGCAAAAAAAGGAAAAAAACTATGAATGCCATCCAATTTGAAACCGTTACCCATAACGGTATTATCAGAATACCGGATGAATACAGAGATTTCAGATAAAAAAATTGAAGTTATCCTGCTGATTCAGGATGATACACGGAAAAGAAAAAACCGTTTCCTGGATTCCGTAAAAAAGCACAGATTCAGACTGCCTGCGGATTACCGCTTTGACAGAGAGGAACTCCATGAACGGTAAAATTTTTGTGGATACGAATATCTGGATATATCTGTATTCTGATGATGTTACGCCAATTCTTCAGAACCCTGCAGACCGCTGTGTTTCCCGTCATTCCGGCAAAAGCCGGAATTCGGCAATATCAGCCGGTTCCGGATACCGGCTTTCTCCGGTATGACGATTCGGAGTAACATCAGTTGGTAAACAGCCTTAGTGCTTTGTCAGATTTGTTTAAAAGGAAAAACAATGCCAAATCCAAAATCCCATGATTCTCTGTTCAAATGGCTGATCACCGCGTTCACAGAGGAATTTTTCGCACATTATTTTCCCCATGTCAGAATCGGGAAATACCGTTTTGCAGACAAGGAGTTCCTCAGCCGGTACGAGGCCCTGAAGGAAAGTCTGGAGGGCGATCTGTTTCTGATGATGGAGGTGGAGATTGATGATGTGCTGCAGGAAATTTTCATTCAGATTGAGCATAAGAGCAAAAGGGAGGATGCGGCGGAGCGTGTGTATGAATATTCCTGCTACGCATGGCTGCTGAAAAAAAAGCCTGTTTGGAGCATGGTGATTTACACGGATGACGCGGTCTGGCAGAAACCGTTGCCGGATTCATTCTGGTACGCCTTTGACAGCAAAAAGAAAAAGCAGTATCATTATTTTGATGTGATCAAGGTGAAGGCGGAAAAAAGCACTGACCTGATTCAGAAACATTCTCTGCTGTGCAAATTGCTTGCCCTCAAAGCCGATGACAGGGAGGCTGCTCCGGAGGAACTTGTTTATGGAATTTACCGGGCTGCGGCTGAAATGAGGGAGCAACTGACAAATGATCAGCTTCTTCTGCTTGATCAGTGGGTCAGGTTTTACAAAAAAGTGCCTGATCAGCGGCTTGAAAAAATTAAAAAGGAGGTAAACATGGAATCTACAGCAACAACCATCACCGAGCATATTTTCAATCAGGGCCTGATCAAGGGGATGAGAGAAGGGGAAGTCAGAGGGGAAGCCAAAGGGGAAGCCAAAGGGGAAGCCAAAGGCAGAAAAAAAACCGCTCTGAATCTTCTCAAAATGGGTATGGACATAAAAATCATCAGCCAGGCCACAGGACTGAGTGAAGACGATATAAAACAACTGGCTGGTGCCCGTGTCATAAACGGACGCTGAAAAACTATTGCCGGTATAAAACTTTCGGGAAGAGGCGGTGTTATGCGTCTGTTCATGACTTGGAAAAAAATCCTTATTTTTATAAAAAAATCAGTAATCCTTCTTCATTAAACATGTTATACCGATTCTCCATTGAAAATATACTTATGATTCGGTTTCCCACAGAGAACACA
>CAZHPS010000316.1:0-8113 GCA_964534335.1 uncultured Desulfobacterales bacterium | reverse complement strand
TCATTTTGCCCGGTTGTCAACTCATATTATACAAATCCGCTTTCAAAACATGAGCATACCAAATGCTGTTTTTTTGTGCTTTTCGTGTTTTTCGTGGTTAAAAAAAAAGAGGCATTCCCCGAACTTTGAAAGCGATTTGGTATCAGGCTTGAATTCCCTCAATGCAGGCAGAGCGAACCGGGAAAAAAATCTCAGAATTCATCTGTCATGCGTGCATATGTCTCCTCGGCAATCCGCCGGGAAATTCGTTCAAGGGTCAGGCGTTTGTTGTAATCGTCTGTACTGCTTTCCGATGTCACTGAAAACACCTCACTTTGGGATATTCCCTGCAGATTCTGCAACTCCTTCCCGTTTTTGTCTGTTATCCGTATGTTTACTGTGGCTGTAACCCGCCGTTCGAGTGAGGTGATCTGTCCCCTGCGCGAAGCAGTGCTGATACTGACAGATGTGATTTCTCCGCTGAGTACCGCATCCGCTTTTTCCCGGTCTGCAATGGCATAACCATTCCGGGAGAGTTCATAACTCATATCATTGGCAAAAGCAACCTCTGCCCCGGTTTCTGCTGTCCGGTTCTGAAAAATCTCCACATATATAGTCTGAATGTCAAAAGGGAGTTTTCCTCCTCCTGTAAAACGGTATCCGCACGCGGACAGAAGAAGAATTGCAAGCAATACGCTGATTTTTTTTGTCATGTGAATCCTTAAGGGATTTGACAATCTTTAAAAAAATTGTCAAATCCCGCGTAAATCAAATCTTACACCACAATATTGACCAGCTTGCCTTTGGCGACAATCACTTTGCGGATGGCTTTGCCTTCAATGAATTTCTGCACCCGTTCATCTGCCAAAGCGATCTGTTTCATTGCCTCCTCATCTGCGTCCGCGCTGATGTCAAAGCGGCTCCGGAGTTTGCCGTTGACCTGCACCACAATGGTGAGTTCATCTTTTGCCAGCGCATCCTTACGGAATTCCGGCCAGGGACTGAGCAGAATGCTGTCTTTATGTCCCAGTTCCGCCCATATTTCTTCGGAAAAATGCGGAACCATTGGAGAAAGCAGGCGCACTGAGGATTCAATGCCCAGACGCATGACCGCACCAGTCTGTGCTGTTTTTTTCTCCCGCTCCACGCCGTACATGAGATTGACCAGTTCCATAACCGCGCTGATGGCTGTGTTGAAACGGAAACGGTCTTCAATGTCATTGCTCACTTTTCGGATGGTTTCATGGATTTTCCGGTACAGATCCCGAAGATTTTCCTCCAGTTTTTCCGGGCTCTCATCATAGCAGGATACGGTTTTTATATCTTCCAGCCAGTCCAAAGTCAGACGCCAGACCCGGTTGAGAAAGCGGAACGTGCCTTCCACACCCTGTTCACTCCATTCCAAATCCCGCTCCGGCGGAGCAGCAAACAGGCAGAAAAGCCTTGTGGTATCTGCGCCGTATTCTTCCAATAACGCGTTGGGATCAATGACATTGCGCTTGGATTTGGACATCTTTTCCACACGGCCAATGGTCACCGGGCTGGCGCACAGACTGCATTCCGGTTTTCCCTCTTTCCAGTTGACCTGATTGGGAAAAAGAAAACCGTGCTGGGGGCAGGCTGTGGTTTCCTTGCACACCATGCCCTGTGTCAGGAGCCGGGTAAAGGGTTCCTTGCATCCGATGAATCCCATATCATGGAGAACACGGGTAAAATACCGGGAATACAGCAGATGCAGAATCGCGTGTTCCACGCCCCCGATATACTGATCCACCGGCATCCAGTAATCCACAGCTTTGCGGTCAAACAGGCCCGTATTGCAGTCCGGACTGCAGTAACGGTCAAAATACCAGGAGGATTCCACAAAGGTGTCCATTGTATCGGTTTCCCGCCGCGCATCTTTGCGTCCGCATTTGGGACATTGGGTTTTGGCAAAATAATCAAGCGTGTGCAAAGGAGAACGTCCGCCTTCCAGCAGATTGGCATCTTCGGGCAGAACAATGGGCAGGTCCTTTTCCGGAACCGGCACAATGCCGCAGGTCTCACAGTGAATCATGGGAATGGGCGCGCCCCAGTAACGCTGCCGGGAAATGCCCCAGTCCCGGAGCCGGAAACTCACGGTTTTCTTTCCCATTCCTTTGCTTTCCAGAAATTTCACAATTGCATCTTTGGCATCTTCATTGCTCATGCCGTCAAACTGCGCGGAATTGACCATAATGCCCGGTTCTGCACGGGCTTCGGTCATGGCTGCCGCGTTCAGATCGCTGTCTTCGGGTTTCACGACCACAATGATTTCCATGCCGTATTTTTTGGCAAACTCAAAATCCCGCTGATCATGCGCGGGAACCGACATGACCGCGCCTGTGCCGTATTCCATGAGCGCGAAATTGGCTGTATAAACCGGCATTTTCCGGCCGCTGACCGGATTGATGCAGTATGAACCCGTAAACACGCCTTCTTTTTCATAGGTTTCCAAAGCCTTGTCCGAACGATCCTGCAAAGCCATGCGATCCACAAATTCGGTCACAGCCTTTTCCTGCGCTGTTCCCGCAGACAGCACACTTACCAGCGGATGCTCCGGAGCCAGACACATGAAAGTCGCTCCGAACAGAGTGTCAGGCCGTGTCGTGAATACCGTGATGATTTCTTTGGAATTTTCCACAGCAAAACAGATTTCCGCGCCAAAACTTTTGCCAATCCAGTTTTTCTGCATGGTAGTGACTTTTTCCGGCCATCCGGGCAACTGATCGCAGTGCAGGAGCAGATCATCAGCATAATCGCTGATGCGGAAAAACCATTGGGAAAGTTTTTGCTGCCGCACCGGTTTGCCGCACCGCCAGCACATGCCTGCCTCGACCTGCTCGTTTGCCAGCACGGTCTGACAGGGTTCGCACCAGTTGACAAAAGATTCTTTGCGGTAGGCCATGCCTTTTTCATACATTTTCAGAAACAGCAACTGTTCCCACCGGTAATATTCAGGTTTGCACGTGGCAACCTCCCGATCCCAGTCATAGGAAAAACCAATCTGTTTCAACTGGTTTCGCATGTAATCAATGTTTTCGTATGTCCACCGGGCCGGATGGGTGTTGTTGGCAATGGCCGCATTTTCCGCAGGCATACCAAATGCGTCCCAGCCCATAGGGTGGAGAACATTGAAACCCCGCATCCGTTTGTAGCGAGCGACCACATCCCCGATGGTGTAGTTGCGCACATGGCCCATGTGTATCTTGCCGGAAGGATAGGGAAACATCTCCAGCAGATAGTATTTTTCCTTTGCCGGGTCCTCTGTCACTTTGAAGATGCCGGTTTTTTCCCAGTGGTTCTGCCATCTGGCTTCAATGGTTTTGGGATTGTATTTCTGTTCCATTATTGAATTCTCCTCCGAATCAAGGTGATTGTTTAATGAATTTTTTATATTAAAATCTTCTGATTGGCATTTTTGTCATACATCTGGCATTATCAGAAATAAGGCAGAACAGGATTCCGGTTTGTTCATAAACTATAGCACAGGCTGGAAGCTTGTGCTACTTTTTTTATTCCCAATAATGATTGCCATAATTACAACTTATACAAATACAAATCAGAGAAATCAGACAAATCAGATGAATCACAGTTCAGACAGCAATCCTGTCAATCCTTTAATCCTGTGAATCCCGGTTCAGACAATCACAAAATTTTGCCGCGCGTGCGCTTACGTGCACATTCTGCAAAAAAATCGCGTGCCGAAGGCACGGCTGACTGCTCCGTACTACGTTCCGCTCCGCTACACTCCGTACTCCGCAGTCAGCCGTGCCTTCCCCCCGCTCCGCACCTGCCTGCCTGTGCCTGCTCTGCTCACTGCTGACCTGGGGAGAGGACAAGCCGGAAGCCCAGGCAGCTGTTCCGGTTGCACGGCGCGTTGCTGTTACGGTTGGCCGACCGGCAGCGCCTGGCGTAGTCGTACCAGCACCCGCCCCGAAAGACACGGTCGGAGCCTGTACTGGAACCTTCAGGATTTGTCACAGAATCCGCATAATAATTTCCGTACCAGTCCTGACACCATTCCCATACATTGCCGTGCATGTCATACAGTCCCCAAGCATTGGGGTTGCGTTGTGCAACCGGATGTGTGCGACCGCCTGAATTTCTGTCATACCAGGCATAGTGTTCCAATTGTGATTCATCATCCCCAAAGCAGAAAGCGGTTTCACTTCCGGCACGGCAGGCATATTCCCATTCGGCCTCTGTGGGAAGCCGGTATGTATGACCTTTCTTCTTATTCAATTTGTCAATAAATTCATGCACATCATCCCATGAAACATTCTCAACCGGACAGTCATCGCATTCTTTGAAATGGGAGGGATTGTTCCCCATAACAGATTTCCACTGTTTCTGTGTCACCTGCGTGGTCTGCATAAAAAAGCCTTTGGTCAAAGTGACGTTGTGCAGAATTTCATCATCAGACCGTCCGGGTTCGTTTTTGGGACTTCCCATCATAAATGAACCCGGAAGAATAAAAACAAACTCCATGCCCAAATCATTTCTGAATGGCGGCAATGATTCAATCTTTGCGCCTTCAAAATCCGCATTCCAAAAATCCGAACCTTCAAAATCTGCCCCTTTCAGATTGGCATTTTTGAAAACTGTGCCTGTAAGTTTGCAATTGCTGAAATCTGCATTGCTGAAATCTGCTCCGCTCAGATTGGCTCCGCTGATGTCTTTTCCGCTTAAGTCAAAGCCCTGAAGTCTGGCTCCGCTCAGATTGCTGTTCCTGAAATCCAGATTACTGTAATCCATCAGTTGAGTAAAACTGAGGGATTTCCCGCTTGTCACCATCATTCTGAAAATGAATTCCGTAAGCGGAACAGATTTTCGCGGGGTGAAAACCGGTTCTTCCGCAAAGAATTTCGCTACGCAGAATTCCTGTATGCTGTAATGGGAAAAGCGGAAATGCCCCTCTGAATTGCGGTTGAGCAGGGAACGTCCCTTGAAATCAAGATGGAGTATGGGTTTTACTTCGGATATTTCCGCAATCATCGCGTCCAGTTCCTCTTCACTGACAGAACGCTCTTTCCGTATTTGCATAATAACAGCCAGAATGATACAGGCATGAAGAATCTCTTTTTCTGACAGATTCGCACATCCGGGTTTTCCCTTTTCCCGTTTCAGCCAGGTTTTCACCAAAGCATCATAAATCTTGTATTCACTGTCATTTATAAGCGGAGCCTCTTTCAACTCCTTTATATACGACAACAGCATGGGACGGCAGCGCAGAGAACCCATTCTGGCAATAATTTTTTGGGATTCCTCAATATTTTTCCTGTCCGGCAATATCCATAATTTTTTGGGAAATCTTTTTTTCAGATATTCCAAAACCTTGTCATCCGTAAAAAAAGACAGATACTTGGCCGGGCAGGTAAAACTGCCAATGGAAATCAGGCCGTTGCGTTCCAAAGGGTCTTTCTCTGTTTTGGGGAAAAACTGTGTGCGGCAGGTGATGATGACTTTGAAAAAATGCTGTGTTGCCTGCAGAATTTCCAGCAGGCGTTCTTCAACCCGTGCATAGGCCATTGGATCTTCATCCAAAGAATCCAGCAGCAGAATCGTCTCTCTTTTGTTTTCAACCGCAGCCAACTGTTCAAGGGTTTTCTCGCCCAGTTTTTTCAGGATACATCCTTTATTTTGGGGCCAGAAAGATGTAAGATGCAGGAGTTTCAGCATGGTGAGCAGGGAACTTTTGCCCATTCCCGCGTCGGAAAGAACAAACATCTGGTTGCTGCCCTGTTCAAAAGCGGCTTTGGACAGAAAAAACTGGTCTGTTTTTTTCATCACCGGTTCACGGGCAACCAGAAAATCCTCTTCATGCCGGTCTGCGGGGTTGAATTCCTGGCAGTCCGGCTCCACATAATACCTTGCCAAATCAAGAGGATCACCGAACATCACGTCATTGATTTCATCCAGTTCTTTTTTGTATGTTTTTCTGCGCTGCCAAAGGATTCCCCACAGTTTTTTAATCCAGTCAGCACCGGCTCCGAAAGAAATCAGTTCTGCTGCCATTTTTTCATCCTTTCTGTGATAGTGGGTCAAACCGGCTGATAATGTCATCCCTTCCGGGATTATGATTTGCTGTTTTCAATTTTTTTTCTATAATAATTTCAATCCTTACGGATTTGACATGCAAATCCGGAGGAGTGCAAAAATTAAGCGGAGCGGTTTTTTGCACAGCAAACCCGGAGGAGTGCAAAAATTAAACAGAGCGATTTTTTGCACATGCAAATCCGGCGGAGTGCAAAAATTAAGCGGAGCGGTTTTTTGCACATGCGGATCAGCCAGTTACAGTATCAGGTCAATGGAGAATCGGTTTTCCCGGAGTGCAAAATATACCATTATACCAAATCGCAATTGAAAACATGCTGTCGAAAGGAACATTTTTCTGTAATTAAAAAGAAAAAAACAATCATATTGTATAAAATCAATTGTGATTTGGTATTACTCAGAATATTTGATGGTACAGCCACGAATTGCACGAATTATGATTTGTGCAGTTCGTGCAGATTCGTGTCATTCGTGGCTTATTTAAATTATATTAAGTTTATTTCGGAGTCCGGAAGTTCCGGAAACAGGATAAGCGAAATATTTTAGAAGCTGTTTTAAAAATATCCAGCCCTGATTTTTCCGGGAAGAAATCCATCCGGCAAAAGAGATACTGCCCGTTTGAATACGGCAAAATCAGGCTTTGGTATTTGGCAAAATCCCAAAATTTTTTGGCCCCGGATATTTTTAAAACAGCTTCTTAAGTATCGGTATACAATTTTTCCTTGTGTCCGGGAATTGTTGAAATGTGAGATTTTTTTGCATATATTTTACAATATAGTCTTTTTACCAACTTTTGTCCTTTATGAAAGCGGATTTCCCTGTACTGAATTGAGGTTTCGGATATTTTTTGAAGGACAAAAGTCAGGGAAAAGACTATAATACCGTTGAACAGATGAAAATGCAATTTTTTTGTTCGGAGGTATACAGGGAAAATGAAAGATCTCTCACATTTTTGCTGTCAGAATGAAAAGTGTCCCGGTTTCGGTAAACGCGGCGCAGGTAATCTGACAGTATGCATGCATTATGGCAAAGATAAAAAACGCAGATTATTATACTGCCGGACCTGCCGGGCACGTTTTTCCGAACGGAAGGGAACAGCACTGTCCGGAGCCCGTCTGCCGGAAGAAAAAGCCGAATCCGTCCTGCGGCACATTCAGGAAGGATGCGGAGTCCGGAAAACAGCCCGTCTTGCCGGTGTAAACAAAGATACGTCCGTGCGTTTCAGCAGGCCTGAAGGCGGGCATTCAGAAAATCTTCACGGCGGCCCGGTATCTTTTTCCCCTGAGACCCGGGAAGGACAGTCTGATGGGAAATGGTCTTCTGCGGGAAAAAAAGAAAAGAACTGCAGCCCGGAAGACCCTGCGGATAACGGTAAGGGGGATAACCGGGATCATGTCGCCTATGACCCGGAACACCGCCTGGTGACTGCTGTTGTCCCCGGGAAGAGAACCTCTGAAAATGCTGAAAAGGCAGTGAGTGAGTTTCAGAAACGCACTGACGGCAATAAAACCGGACTCATCACCGGTGATGAATATAAACCTTACAAAACAGCAATTCCCAATGTATACGGAAGGGAAGTTGTACCTCCCCGGACCGGAAAACCCGGACGCCCGAAGAATCCCTGGCCGGAACCGCCGGAAAATATCAGTTATGCGACTGTTCATAAAACCCGTGAAAACGGCCGGGTGGTAAAAACTGAATTCAGAACCGTTTCCGGTACTGATGAGAGTGTCAGAAAGGCGCTGGAGAAATCATCAGTGGGCAGTCAGGTCAATACGGCTTTCACTGAACGGAACAGCGGGACAGACAGAAACCGGAACGGCCGGAAGGTACGGAAGGTACGGAAGACCTGCTGCTTTTCAAAAGACCGGGGTATTCATGAGGCGGTCACATATTTTACCGTGTACAGTTATAATTTCTGCCGGGAGGTAAGAACTCGCCGCCGGAAAGACGGCAGGGCAGGACTCCGGCAATGGCAGCCGGGCTGACTGATCATGTATGGTCGCTTTGGGAATGGATTACATACCCGGTTGTTCAACGGGATTAGGACACAAGGCAA
>CAZHPS010000315.1:0-8140 GCA_964534335.1 uncultured Desulfobacterales bacterium | reverse complement strand
CCGGTGCGTGTGTCAATGCGTATCTTTTCCCCTTCATTGACAAAGGGCGGAACCTGCAGGACATGACCGGTTTCCAAAGTTGCGGGTTTGGTGCTTCCTGCTGCGGTATCCCCCTTTGCCCAGGGTTCGGATTCTGTAATCAGCAGTTCCACAAAATTGGGCAAAGTCAGACCAATGGCTCTTCCGTCAAAGAAAAGGATATTGCACACGGTATTGTCTTTCAGAAAGGCTTTGGCATCCCCGACCTGCTCTGCGGACAGCATTTCCTGCTCATAATTGGATGTGTTCATGAAACAGTAGCGTTCCCCGTCAAAATACAGGTATTCCATTTCATGCTCTTCCAACTGGGCTTCATTGAATTTCTCTCCGGATCGGTAAGTCCGGTCAAACTGGGTCCCGTTCACCATATTTTTTAGCCTGCATTTGTACAGGGCCTGCCCCTTGCCGGGTTTGACAAAGGAAAACTGGGTAATGATATAGGGATCTCCGTCAATTTCAATCTTTGAACCTTTTTTCAGGTCACTGCTTTCCAACATGAATAAATCTCCTTAAATGTATTAATAAAGTTATAAGTGTTGCAAATCGCTTTTCTTTCTCATAGTGCCGAGACCGCGATCCGGTCAAGGATTTTTATGAAAAATTTTCATTTTCTGCTTTCCGCACTGCCTGTGCAAAACGCCTGACCTTTTCCAAATCCTTGCAGAAACGTATGGAACGGCCTTTTTTGTCCACAGCATTGGTTCCTGTGCAACTGTCAACTCCTGCCGGAGATGTCCGGGCAATGCCGTCTGCCACATTGTCCGGGTCCAGACCGCCGGCAAGAATAACCGGAATCCGGCTGATGCGAACCAGTTCTGCGGCTATCTCCCAGTCGCAGATTTTTCCCGTAATGCCCACAAAGCCGGAGACCGGCTGCGCTGCCGCATCAGAATTCCTGTCCGGAAGAATCAGGGTGTCTGTCAGGAACAGATCACTGACACTTTCAAACATCTTTGCCAGTTCCAGACTTGGTACACGATGTCCCATGCCTGGCCGGGCAATGGGAATGGATCGCATGATCCGTATCTCAGGAAACCGTTTTTTCACCTCCTGGTGCAGAGAAATCCGTTCTGCACATTTCTCAGAAATTCCTTTGTCATCAGCCAGACTGTCGCAGAAATGGACAATGCCGGGCCGGTAATATTCCAAAGCACGGAAAACAGTATCCGGTGCGCAGAACAGTGGAATGAGACTGCTCACTGCCCCGGCATTGGTCACAAAAGAAACTGTTTCCCGGATTTCCGGCTCTTTCCAGTCTTCCCCGGAAACAAGCACGCTTCCGATGTGATCCACGCCCAGATCAAGCATTTTTTCAGCCTCGGCCTTTGTCTGAATTTCATAAATCTGCACAATGATTTTTCTCATATATCTCATTTCCCTGTAAAACAGGTTGACTTTTGCCGCGCTGTTTATCATACTTATTATTTTTTCGCAAACAGTTTGAGACATCAGATTTTTCAGGAAAGCATTTTATGGAACACAAAAACAGCGGCGGCTCTTCTGCTTTGAAAATGATTTTCAGTCCCAGGATGCTGGTGGCCTTTCTCATGGGATTTTCCTGTGGGCTGCCCCTGCTGCTGACCATAACACTGCTGCAGGCATGGATGAAGGAGGAGGGAGTGGATCTGACCGTAATCGGCATAATGTCCCTGGTGGGACTGCCTTATACGGTCAAATTTCTTTGGGCTCCTTTTCTGGATCGCTATACACTGCCCTTTCTGGGACGCAGACGGGGCTGGCTTGTGATTGCGCAGATCGCTCTTATGCTCTCCATTGCCGGACTGGGAGTGACCAACCCCAAATCTGATCCATGGATTGTTGCCTTTGCCGCATTTCTGCTTACCTTTTTCAGCGCGTCCCAGGATATTGTGGTGGATGCGTTCCGCCGGGAAGATCTTTCGGATGCGGAACTGGGGCTTGGCTCTTCCTTATATATAAACGGGTACCGACTGGGAATGCTTCTGGTATCAGGAGGCGGCATGATGCTGGCCGATCATATCAGTTTTACGCAGGTATATTTTGTCATGGCCCTGTGCATGATTCCGGGCATTGTCACCACACTTTTTGCACGGGAACCGGTCATTACAGCAGAAATGCCCAGATCCCTCAGATCAGCAGTGACTGCTCCCCTGTCAGAATATTTCCGGCGGGAAAATGCCATCTGGATTCTGGCCTTTATCCTTTTTTACAAAATCGGGGACAACATGGCTTTGGCTATGACCACGCCTTTTTATCTGGACATTGGTTTTTCCAAAACCGAAATCGGCGCGGTGGTCAAAATTTTCGGTTTCTGGGCCACGCTTGGCGGCAGTCTTATCGGGGGCATACTGATGATCCGGCTGGGCATTCACCGTTCCCTTTGGGTATTCGGTTTTTTTCAGGCAGTCTCCATTCTGGGATTTGTGGCACTTGCCCGCATGGGTCACAGCACTGTCGGACTGGCCATTGTGATTGCATTTGAAAACCTCAGCGGGGGCATGGGCACTGCCGCATATACAGCTTTTATGGCCAGTATCACCGACAAACGCTTTACAGCGACCCAGTACGCGCTGCTCACCAGTCTCATGGGGGTTCCGCGGGTTCTGGCAGCCGTGCCCACCGGATTTATGGCAAAGCATCTGGGCTGGGAGGGTTTCTTTCTCGCGTGTACGGCAATGGCGGTTCCCGGTATGCTCCTTCTGCTGAAATTCGCTCCCTGGAATCCCCGCACCAGGGAATGAAATATTGACAACTATTCCCAAATTGAATAAAATCTTTTCCCATGACATACGAAATTGAACAAATAGACAGACGAATCCGGGAACTGCAGGCAAAAAGGAAGGAAATTCTTGCCCTTCCCCCGGAAAATGCTTTGGATCGAATTCTGGATGAACGCCAGCCTGTTCCCCTTGTCCATTCCTTTCCGGAAGAGGATTTTTATTTTCTCATTCACGACATCGGTGTGGAGGATTCTCTGCAACTGCTTGAAATGGCATCAGATAAGCAGTGGGAATATATTCTGGATACAGACATCTGGCACCGGGATCACATCATCATTCCTGAAATCACCCGGTGGCTGAAACTTTTCATGACCGCAAGCCCCGCGCGCATGGTGCGCTGGACTGCGGAAAAGCAGACAGAATTCATGGAATACTATCTTTTCCGGAATATTGAGGTGGCTGTCCGGGAGCATGATCAGGACCCCTCGGAACTCGGAGACGGATTTGAAACCCATGATGATGTCTTTTATTTCCGTGTTAATGATCTGCCTTTCGGGCCGGATCCGGAAAATCCTCTGAAAGAACAGCGGGATGAGTTTTTGACAGAATATCTGCGCCGGCTTTCAGACCATGATCATATATTCTACCACTCCATGCTGGTGGAATCCGCAACCGTGATTCCGGCTGAGATGGAAGAGGAACTGTACCGGCTCCGCAATGTGCGGCTTGCGGAAAAAGGTTTTGTGCCTTTTGATGAGGCTGTGGGGATTTATCAGGCGTTGAAACCCGAAACCTTTGCAAAACAAAGCCGGAACTTTCTGAAAAAATATCCGCGTCAAAGTGAAAAATCTTCCCCTGTGTCCCTGTATCCGCTCAGTGTGCTGGGCAGAGACAATTTTTTTGCCAATGCCCTGGAACTGCTTGGACAGGATGGGATTTCCGAACATCTGCAAAGCGAATTCGCGGGCCTGTGCAATCATGTCATTTCCGCAGATCAGCGGAAAATCAGGGAGCGTGAGGAACTCAAAGGCATTGTCCGGAAGGTATGCGCGTATGTCAGCATCGGGCTGGAAGTTCTGCTGAAAACAGATTCCCCGTCTCCGGAACAGTCTGCGGATATGCTTCGGAAATATCCCCTTGTGCAGATTTTTCGTGTGGGATACGGACAGGCAGCAGAACTCAAATGGCGGGCAGAAAGATGGCGAAAACAAAGCTGGTTTGAAAAACAGGGATTTGCCCTGCCTTTCTGGGGAGAGGAATGGCTGGGGATTCTGGGCGGACTGCTGATTGAAAAACCGCTCTTTTTTGACAATTACCAATCCGGTGTGCTGTACAGGGATTTCTTATCCTCTGAGGACATCCGGCAGACAGGAAAAATCCTGGATCATATTATTGCCGCAGACAGTCTGCTTGACCTTTTGCAGATTTCTCCCGAACCTGCTGCGGACAGGTTCATGATATGGAAAAGTTTTCTCCTGACACCCTGGGCGCGCCACTGCCTGGGGCTTGCGGAAACACCGGAACCCATACAGATGAATGAGTTCAGAAGATTTTTTTCGGATTTGTGGGAAACAGAGGGAGGTGTTCGCAAAATCCGGGATAAAATGAAAGAGTCCTTTCTGAAATGGATTTCCGGCAGAGCCGGGGAGGATATTTTCGGAATTTCCGAAAAATACCGGGAAATACTGGAAGATTTGTTTGCGGAAGCGGAAAGGGAATACGCAGCAGTTTCAGAGCAGAATCTGGATGCCAGATATGTTCTGCTTTTTCATCTTTCTGAAAATACAGAATAATACCAAATCGCCATTGAATTTATACAATATGGCTGTCTTTTTCTGTTTATCGTTTTTTTGCCAACTTCTGTCCCCTGCAAAAGCGGAAGGAGTGCAAAAATTAAGCGGAGCGGTTTTTTGCACATAAAGGACAAAGTTTGAGGAACATACTGTAATTACAGAAAATTGATCTTTTCAAAGGCATGTCTTCACTGGTGATTTGGTATAAACTGTCGGGGGATTTGCACGCATATATCTGTAAAAGACAGTTCAGGCAGAAAAGTAACTCCGAAATTAGCACGAAAGTTGCGCTCCGCATAACACGCATTTTTTCATGTTTTAAGACAAAAAAAAACCGCATAACAACTGGTTGGGCTGCTTCGTTTTGAATTGATATTAAAAATAAACTAAGATAGTTAGCATTCGCTGATGTTTGGTAATATTGATGATCTTTGAAATACTTTTATGTCGTAGTGAAAGTTGAAATTATTTTTTCATAGCTGGAACTTGCTGAAAATATTGATAATCATTCAGAGTTTTTTGAACCAAAGATTTGGATTAATAAACACGGACTGCAACAACATTTACGATAGCCCAGGTTGAAAATATTTTATCGTACTTGGAACTTCAGGACTCCTGACATAAGATTTTTAACCAACTAAATTTAAAGGGAAAGCCATTTTGAGTGCGTAATTTCAAATGCAATTTTTTTGACAAGCAATATACCATAAAATTAATTAATGCGAAATAATGCCTACCTGATGTCAAAGAATATTTGGACAGGTACTTTGAGAGTAACGATTTGTGAAACTCAATCAATTCTGATTGTTAAAGGATGAGTTTGGCCATTTATAGCCTTTTTGGGGAGTAAAAATACCCCTATCCAGTCCTGTCTGCCATGACCCCTTGCGAAACAAGGACTGAAGAGGAATAAAGGATGTCAAACTATTAGTATCTTCTCAACCGGTTCGTCAGGTTATAAAGATGAAATGTCAACAGAACATAGAATTATTGATGAATACTTAAATACTTCTGAACCTAATATTAATTTTAATTATAGGGCTATATATTATGATTGAATTACAAAAAATTGAGAAAACAAAGATATGTAAAAAATGTTTTGGGTTAAAAAAAATTTATGAAGGTTTTGATATCTATCTAGGCGGTTTGTCAATATTCTTATTTTGGGGAGGATTATTGTTTGGAGGTTTCAAAGGCTTTATATTTGGCTTTATATTTATAGATAAGTTCCTTACATTTGACATTCCATTTGTTAATATATTTATGATATTATTATTTATATTTTTTGGATGTATTATTGGTTTTTTAATAGTATATACACCCTTGTTTATTATTAATATTTTACTAAATTGTTTATTTGGTAATGCTTGTAAAACATGTGAAGGAACTGGAAAAGTTAAAGATATTATATCAATCAATAATTATTCAACAAATGATCCTATAAGGCTTTTCTTGATAAGAAAAGTTAATATGACATTTTATTTCTATATTCTATTTTTAATATTTATTGCAGGCATGACTATTCAATTTCACGCAACTATATTTGCCAATCATTTTAAAAAATATGAACATTCATATACAACAATTGATCAAGGGCATTTTGATAATAGATTTGGCATTCATATAAAATCTAGTATTCCTACAGGTCATAGTTATAGTAATTTATTAGATAAAAAAGTTAAAAAATTTTTAGGCTCCTTTTCTGGTGTTATTACTATTCTCGCATACTTAATTTGTATCTATATTAGAATTGAAGATACTTTTGACGAAAAAAAATATGACATAGAAGAGATTTACAAAGTCAATATCAATCGTGATTTTGAATATATAATGAGGCGTTATAAAAGTTTTATTATTACTTTAATTAAAGAGGCAGGCATATATTTGGGGATTATATTGTCATCAACGGTATTGATATTTTTATTTTATTTAATGATTGGATATCGTTAGAATATCCTTTTGATATAACCAATTATAGGGGGGAAGGGCATTAAATGAACCAGAATTATCTATTACTCGATTATCAAATTTTTAATATTTGTAAAAGTGAATAATTGATAATCAATTGATAATATTGCCAAAAAAACAAAGAGCAGCCCAACCCGGCGCTGAACTCGGACGCAAAAGGGTTCCGGTCGCTAGCGATCTCGCCAATTTTTTGCGCCAGTTAGCTTAACATTATTGCCTACAACAGCCAAGATTTTTGAATCCTGTAGTAAAAGGTATTCAATTGTTTGGTTTTAACATTTAGAAATTAATGAGAAAAATTGATTTTTATCGGGATAAATCCGGATATTGCCCTGTTGAGGAATTTTTAGACAGTCTTAATGCCAAACAGGCACAGAAAGTTGTATGGGTATTGCGTCTGATTGAAGAACAGGAGACAGTTCCGAACACATATCTTAAAAAGCTGATCAATACCGAAGAAATATGGGAAGTGAGAGTACAGTTCGGTAACAATATTTTCAGAATATTGGGCTTTTTTGAAAATTACAACCTGATTGTTCTGACCAGCGGTTTTCAGAAGAAATCACAGAAGACTCCTGAAAAGGAAATACAACTTGCTGAAAAAAGAAGAAAGGATTATCTGAAGCCAAGGAGATAAAAATGAGCGATTTACAAAAATATATAGCCAAAAGAAAGGCAGAAGAACCTGAGTTTGCAAAAAACTTTGAGGAAGGCTACCAGTCTTTCAAAATCGGGGTTATTTTAAAACAGGCGAGAGAAGAGGCAAGGCTGACACAGGCTGAGGTGGCAAAACAGCTTAAACTGAAAATATCAACTATTTCAAGAGTTGAAAATCATTCGGGGGAAATGAAACTTTCCACATTGGAGAGAGTTGCATCTGTCTTTGGAAAAAGAATAGAAATAGGGGTAAGATGATACCGGCTAAGCAAAGCGGTGGAGCGGGCGGAGCGGATAAGCTGCCCCGCCGCTCACCTTGTCGTTGGACGTTTCAGATTGGAAAAAAATCGTAACCGGTTTGGTTCGGGTGAAGCTATTAGAAAAAGTATGAAGAACCAGTCAATGAAATCATTAAGAAGGTGGGCAGGACGCAGAAGCCCTGACCATACATTTCTTTTTAAATACGAAGAGGATATGCCTGATCTCCTGCATATTTATGTCAGACATCTGACTCAACCCGAGGATGCAATCAAGGCATTTTCTCTGGGATAACAACTTGGAATGAACCACATCAGCGTTATGAAACTGTATCAGAAACACATACAGTATGGAAACCCCAAAATTATTTTCTTAAAGCCTATATTAAAAATATATCAGATATACAGGGCAGAATACGTCCGTCCTGTATGCACTGTCTGACACAGAAAAGGGAGATATGACAAATGAATTTATCTGAAATACAAATAAAACTGACAGAGGAAATCAGCCTTATTCCTCATGACAGATTGCCGGAACTCTATAATTTTATCCATTTTTACAGACTCGGATTGGAGATAATTCCGAATAATGCGGATGAAATCATGAAATTTGCAGGATGCTGGCAAGATATGCCGGATGAGGAACTTGAAGATTTTTTAAGAGAAATTGCGGAACGCCGTCAGCAGGCATTTTCAAGGAGAAGAGAATGTGAAACCTTCAATGATT
>CAZHPS010000314.1:0-8155 GCA_964534335.1 uncultured Desulfobacterales bacterium | reverse complement strand
CTCACCTTTTCCATTGACACTGCAAATCCTTTATTCTATATTTTTCTGCCAATTAACATTCCACACACGGGAGATGGGAGAGGCATATCCGCGTAAATACAGATATTATGCTGCAAAAACAGAAGATTCACTTCTTCTGTGCATTTTTGTGCAAATGTGCATGAAATATATTATAAATATCAGGATTTCTGAAACCTGAATCCGTGTCATATAAATTGAAATGATTTGATTTTATTGAAGATACCGATTTTTTGACTTCATCCGGGAAGTGAAAACATTTTTTCACTATCCCTAATGATTTCAACATATATCAAAAAATATGACAGGGATTCAGGTGAAAAAGAACCTATGCGGACTCTTCAGAAGCACCACTGTCATAAATCTTTTCCACTGATGCTGATTTTTTTGGGACAAGGAGCGCAAATGGATGAAGAACCTGTAAAAAAAGACCTGCAGTACGCAGATGAAACAGCCGGTCAGGATGCCCCCGCACAGAATTCCGATGCCGTGTGGGATCAGCTTATCAATGTTCCGCATTCCGGGAATATGGGAAACAGTGATATATCTTCCCCACTGCCTGACCATCTGACCATTTCGGATAATATGATAAAGGATGTCAGGGAGACAGGCCCGGAAACTATGCCGGATGCGGAAGACGGGCTGGAAGACGTTCTGCCGGACTGTCTGATAGATCCATCGGGCCTGAAACTGGATGAAATTCTTTCTGAACTCCGTCAGATCCGCAGGGATTTTGATGAGAAAATCAAAACAGATATACAGAAAGACAAGATCATTGATGAACTCCATAAGGAACTGCAGTCCCATAAAAATGATTTTATGAAAAAATACATGGAATTCATGGTGATGGATGTCATACAGTTTACAGACAGCATGAGAAAACTGGTACAGTTTTACAGGGATCAGGAAATTTCATCCATTGATCCGCAGAAACTGATGGGCATACTGCAGGGACTGCCCTCGGATCTGGAGGATCTGTGTGCGCGCCAGGGCGTGAATGCCTTTGCCTGTGAGGAGGATACTTTTGTTCCCGCGCGTCAGCGGGTACTGAAACGGATTGAAACAGCAGAAGCCGCAAAAGACAAAATGATAGCAGAACGCGTCCATCCGGGGTATGAATGGGACGGCAGGGTTATCCGTCCGGAACTGGTTACAGTCTATGCCTTCAAAACCCCGGCAGTCCAGACAGAAATGAGGAATTCCGATGACTAAGCAGATAAAGCGGATATTCGGCATCGATCTCGGAACAACCTATTCGTCCATTGCCTGTGTTGACGAATACGGCAAACCCATTGTCATTCCCAATGCGGAAAATCAGCGGGTCACCCCCTCTGTGGTCTTTTTTGACGGTGAGAACATCGTGGTCGGGGATGTGGCAAAGGAAAGCTCCAAACTCTATCCCGGTGATGTGGTGAGTTTCATCAAGCGTTCCATGGGCGAGGCCAACTTTGTTTTTGAACATAACGGAAAGCAGTACCGGCCCGAGGAAATATCCAGTTTCATCATCCGCAAGATTGTCCAGGATGCGGAACTGAATCTGGGCATATCCGGAACCAAAGACGTGGTCATCACCTGTCCCGCGTATTTCGGCATCAACGAAAGGGAGGCCACCCGCAGGGCCGGTGAAATCGCGGGTTACAATGTCCGGCAGATCATTAACGAACCCACGGCTGCGGCCATTGCCTTTGGTTCCATGGAGGCTGAGTCCGAGCAGGTGGTTCTGGTCTATGATCTGGGAGGCGGAACCTTTGACATTACCATGATTGATATAAAGCCCAATGCCTCCATTGAGGTTATCTGCACAGGCGGGGATCACAATCTGGGGGGAAAGGACTGGGATGACCGCATTGTGGCCTATCTGGTGCAGGAATTTCAGAAAGCCACGGGAATCAAGGATGATATTCTGGCAGATCCTGATACCTGCCAGGATCTGCAGCTTTCTGCGGAAAAAGCCAAAAAAATCCTGACCCAGCGGGATCAGACTCCGGTGCTTGTCACCCATGCCGGGGAACGGATAAAAATTACTCTGGAACGCCGTGCATTTGAGCTCATCACCCAGGATCTGCTGGAGCGGACCATCTCCCTGACCCATGAAATGCTGGAAGAGGCCGGAAAAAAAGGATACGAGCATTATGATGAGATTCTTCTTGTGGGAGGCTCCACCCGTATGCCCCAGGTTGCCGAACGGATCCGCAAAGAATTTTCCATGGAAGGCAAAATCTTTGATCCTGATGAGTCTGTGGCCAAAGGGGCTGCCATATACGGATGGAAACTTTTTCTCAGGGATGAAATCAAGGAAAAGGTTGCGGAAAAAACAGGCAGGGATGTCAAAGAACTGGGGGAACTCAGCGAAGTGGAGCTCGATGAGGTTCTCACCGAGGTCGAAGATCTGGTGGCTGATGACACCGGATATTCGGTTGCTGATATCCGGCGTTCCAATATCAGAATCCTGAATGTCACCAGCAAAAGTTTCGGTGTGGTGGCCCATGATTCGGAAGATAAGGAGATTGTATACAACCTTATCCTGAAAAACCGCAATGTTCCTGTCACTGTCACCCAGTCTTTCGGCACAGCGGTTGACAATCAGGAGATCGTATCCATACAGATCATGGAAAATGAGAGCAGCGAAAAAATCATGCAGCCTGAACATGCGGTTCTTATCGGCACGGCTGTGCTGAAACTGCCCTCTGATCTGAGAAAAAACACCCCGGTGGAAATCACTTTCCGGCTCAATGAGGAAGGCCGCCTGGAGATTACTGCTGAGGAAACCAGTGAAACACGGAGATCAGTCAACGCGACCATAGACACCCGCTCGGTTATACAGGGAGAGGAATTTGAAAAAGCCAAATCCCGCAGCACAAAGACAAAAGTATCCTGATTCGGCAGAAAAACGGCTTTCTGTTTTTTCTCCGTAAACAGGCTGATGATCTCTTTTCCCGAATTACCGGCCCCGGACATGTGCTCCGGCATTTCCCTCAATGAAACTGACAACTGAACCCTCTGCACTGAGGTAATACATGGAAGAAAAAAATTTCTATCTGCTCCTGGAACTTTCAACCGATCCGCCTGAAGAGAATCCGGAAATCATTGAGGAGGCCATAAAGAGCAAACAGGCTCTCTGGAGCAAACAGCGCAACCATCCCACCAAAGGAAACCTTGCCCAGCAGTATATCGGTCTGATTCCTGAAATCCGGAAAGTTATGAGTGATCCAAAGCTGCGCCATCAGGAAGCCCTAAAGGCCAAAAAGATATTTCTGGAAAAGGAAAAAAGTGTATATCCAAAAATTGACCGCCATATAGCTCTGTTCATGAGCAGGGGAGATATCAGCAGAAATGAAATCCGGAAAATATCGGGCTTTCATTCCGTTGAAGAGGAAAAGGTCAGGAAACGGGCAAAGCAGCTTGAACCGGTTTACCGTACCAACCTGAAAGTAGATGATCTGGTACGTGCCGGAAAAACCGGTGACAAAGATGCTGGTGCGCTGGCCAAATCCCTGAAAATTGAACCTGCCAAAATTAAGGAATGGATTGCCAAGAAAATCAGTGACCGGGATCGGGATATTGACAGATATGTCAGCAGATGCATACGGAGAGGATATATTTCCGCACCTGAAATCAGCCGTCTTGCCAAACTTTATGGTATAAAAGAGGCGGATCTGCTCAAACGTGTCAAATGCCCTATCCGGAAAAAGGCAGCCCAGGGGGAAAAAGCAAAACCCATTGAAAAAACCATTGAAAATCTCATCAGCGACAAACTCAGGATTGTGGGAAAATCCAGTCTTTATGATTTTCTGGGTCTGCCTCCGGAAGAAAATCTGGACGAACTGTTAAAACGGGCACGATCCAAAGAATCTGAGATCCGCAGGATTTCCCATAAGGATGCCATAACCACCGCAGGCAGCGCGCTCGCGGGTCACTGCATTGCCATCTTCAGTTCAGAGGAAAGCCGGAAGGCATATGATCTGAGTCTGACCATGTCCAGGATCAGCGAACTGAACACAGATATTGACATGGCGGAAAGCAAAGGCAAAATCCGCGCAGAACACATGGATATTCTGGTCAGGGCCGCAGTGCGTCTGGGACTGGATATTGAAGAGGCCCATGAATATATAGAAGGATACTGCAAAAGCAAAAAATGGACTGTTGAGAAACAGCGGCTGGATCCCAGAAAAAAACGTATGGCAATAATGGCAGTTGCAGCAGTTCTTGTTCCCCTGATCGCGGGCATCGTCATTTACGGTGCTTCCATGAAAATAAAGCAGGAAAGGATTCGCGATGCATATGAAACAGCAATGCAGGATGCCCGGAATCAGCCGGAACCCGAAGGCAAAGAAGTGATTCTCCGCAACTATGTCAGGTATAATCCCAATACAGAATACACAGCAGAGGTGGAAAAAAGGATAAGGGAGATTGAACAGGAAATCCGTGAGCGGGATTTCCGTCAATGCGAAGAAAACGCGCAGGGACTGATAAAAGAGGGAAACGCGGCCGGGGCTTTGGAGGTTTACCGGCAGTATATTGGGCAGAATCCGGATACAGTGCAGGCAAAGACGGCTGCACGAAAGATAACTGAGATTGAGACAGGCATTGATGACCGGGATTATGAGGCACTGAAATTTGTCGCTGGCAAAGACCATGAAACCCGGATAGCAGCCTATAACGCGTATTTTGAAAAACATCCCAAAGGCCGTCACACAGCAGATGTGCAAAAACTCATATCCGGAATGGTGGATGAATATTTCAGAAATCTCAAAAACAGTCTCATAGCGTGTGAGGGGGCACAGGAGTGGGAAAAATGCATTGCCCTGTGTGAAACCTTTATAAAAAAATTCAAAAACACGGCACAGGCCGATGAAGCACGGGGACTGCAGAAAAAATTCACCAACAAAATCCAGATCCGCTCGGATCTGGGTGACATGAAACGCAAAGCAGATGCCTATGGCACGGATTATGAGGGAGCACGGCTGGTCTATCTGGAATATCTGGAGGCCAACCCGGAACTTCCCTCTTATCTCAAAGAACTGATTGTGGGGGAAATCAAATCACTGGATCAGAAGATCAGAGAACTGGAGCAGGCTGAAAAGGAATGGGAGGAAACCCTTGCCTACAGCCGCAGGGATTCTGTGGCTATGGGCGACAGAATCCGGAAACTGGAGGAGTATCTTCGGAAGTATCCGGGTTCCGCTCATACACAGGAGGGAACCGCAATTCTGGCGGAACTGAGACAGAAGAAAAAGGCAGATGATGAACGCAGGGGCCAGGAGCAGGAGGATAAGGCATGGCGGACCCTTGCTGCGGAAGTCGGCGGTGTCCGTATATCCCTGTCTGAAAAGATCCGGATAACAGAGGAATTCATCAGCACATGGTCATCAGGCAGATATGTCAAAAATGCCAGACTCCTGCTCAATGATCTGAAGAAACAGAAAGCTCTGGAGGATGAGCGTCTCAGGAATGAGCAGGCCAATCTGCTGCGGATGCAGCAGGAAAAACAGCGGATCGCAGTTCTGTTCCGTCAGTCCGGTTCCCGTTTTGCAGACAACGGGAACGGCACAGTGACTGACAGGCAGACCGGTCTTACCTGGACCATGTTTGATTCCACTTTTGAACTTAACCGCTGTCTCAATTTTCCCGATGCCCAGAGATATGCACAAAACCTGAGCACCGGAGGTTACAGTGGATGGCGTCTGCCCACTGTGGCCGAACTGACTGCTCTTTTCCAAAACAGGCCCGCGTATCCGGCCTCTTCTGCGGCAAAATGGTTCTGGAGCGGGGAAACCTTCTGGCATGGGTGGAACAAAGAGGCCCATATTGTCACCACAGGAGGAGGCAAAGAAGCAGTCAGTGTGGAAAAATGCGGGGCTGTGCTTGCTGTCAGACAGTAAGGCTGTTTCCGGAAAAGAACATCCCGGAAAAGCAGCATAAGCTTCCGGCCTGTGCCTGTGAACTGAACCGGGATATTTATAGTTCTTTTACCAACTTCTGTCCTCTGCAAAACCCGATGGAGGAGTGCAGAATTTAAGCGGAGCGGTTTTCTGCACAGAGGACAAAAGTTGAGGAAAATACTATACCATTACCTGAAACATTTGCAGAGGTTCAGATTCATATCTGAATTCCGCACAGAAAAACTCTGTGTCACTCTGCGGAAACTCTGTGTTACTCTGCGGTTAAAATCCGCCCGGCAGAATTACCAAAATGTTTTAAGTATCGGTATATAATTTTCAGAAACCACCTTATACCAATTCTCTATTGAATTTATACAAATCTTTAACTCTGACTCGTTCCCACGCTTTGCGTGGGAATGCAGACGGGACGTTTCACGTCCCTTGTGTGCTGTTTTCCGGTCACGGGACGCAAAGCGTCCGGAAGGCATTCCCACGCAAAGCGTGGGAACGAATTAAATATAATTTCAATGGAGAATCGGTATTACATCAGCATCATGGGGGGATATGCCGGGATGTTTTTCCGCAGACTGAATATCCATATTGCTGTCAGTCTTGTTTTTCTGCTGACAACTGCAATGGGCCTTCTTAATGCCGTAGTCATCCATTCGGAAAAAAATCTTTTGCTGAAATCCGAAGTTTCAAAAGCCGGTATGCTGACATCAGGGATTGAAAACCTTCTGATATCCGCATATGCTTCCGGCACAGTGCTCTCCCCCTCGGATCTCACACCTTATCTGGAGGGAATGATCTCTGCTTCCCCTTTTTCTGCCGTGGCCGTTACAGATGCCCAGGGACAGGATTTCTGGTTTTCGGGAAAGTCCGGTGTGCAGAGGGATGATCTTATGCAGGTGACGCAGGAAATGATCCGGACAGGCACACAGGTGATACGTTTTACAGGCATCACATGGGGCGTGTTCTGGACAGAAAAGCGGGATATGCTTATAGCGTCTCCGGTTCTGCACAGACAGGAACTTATAGCGGGGATAGGTGTGGTTATGCCCCTGCATACTGTCTACGCGGCTCTGCGCCAGTCCCAGATCATACTCATCATCTATATTTTCATCAATATCCTGGTACTGACATGCGCGGGTGTTTACCGCTTCTCAGGAATCCTCCGCAAACCATTGAACCGGCTGGTAAAAAGGGCAGAGGAATTCAGGGAGGAGGATGACATTTTTTTTCTTGGCGAAACAGATGGCAGCGAAGTCAGTCAGCTTTCCAAGGCACTTAACCGTATGCTGCACCGGATAGCAGCAGGAAAAGAGGAACTGAAACATACGGTGCGCTCCCTTGAAAAGGCAAATGCAGATCTGAAAAAAGCCCAGAACAATATCATCCGTGCAGAAAAACTGGCTTCTGTGGGAAGGCTGGCCGCAGGCATTGCCCATGAAATCGGCAATCCCATTGCCATTGTCATGGGATATCTTGATCTGCTGAAACGTCAGGATATTACAGAGGATGAAAAAAGGGAATTCATTGTCCGCACGGAAAGTGAAGTCAGCCGGGTAAGTGCCATTATCCGGCAACTGCTGGATTTTTCCAGACCTTCGGACGGAAACCAAAAAGAGGTAGGGGTGCATGGAATCATTGAGGATGTTGCAGCGATGTTCAAATTTCAGCCTTTGATGTCAGATATTGATCTGAGGTTGTTTCTTTTGGCAGATACAAATACGGTAAAGGCAGATCCCGCACAGTTGCGGCAGGTGTTTCTGAACCTGATGATGAACGCGGCAGATGCCATTGTTTCCGCAGGCAAAGACATACAGCGCGGGATCAGCATCCGTACCGGTACGGAAATGGGCGGAAAAAAAACAGATCAGGAAACTGCAGCCATGCTGCGGATTGAATTTGAGGACAACGGGGCCGGAATAGCCAAAGAACATCTGGGGAATATATTTGAGCCTTTTTATACCACAAAGGAACCCGGAAAAGGAACAGGTCTGGGACTGTCAGTCTGTTATATGATCATTGATGCGCTGGGCGGAACCATCAGCGCGGAAAGTCTTGAAGGCAAAGGAACTTCCATGATCATCCGGCTTCCTGTTTATACAGCATGATTTTGACACAGGCCAAATCCGGCGGAGTGCAGAAATTAAGCGGAGCGGTTTTTTGCACAGAGGACAAAAGTTGAGGAAAATACTATTACATGACCACGTTGAATTTTATATATTCCCCTCTTGAGAGGGGCAGGGGTG
>CAZHPS010000313.1:0-8188 GCA_964534335.1 uncultured Desulfobacterales bacterium | reverse complement strand
TTGTTCTTGCCTTCAGCATCAAAACCATCATCAGCCGGGATATTGTGATTCCTGTGCAGAAGCTGAGAGAAGAATCAGAAAAAATCAGGGCAGGAGAATACGGACATACACTGGATGTGCGTTCCCGCGATGAAATCGGGGAACTTACCGAATCCTTCAACACCATGTCCCAGGAACTGATGGAATATGACCGGCAGATCAGGGAACACAATCTGCAGCTTGAAGAACGGGTAAAAGAGCGTACTGCGGAACTGCAGATTGCCAATCAGCAGCTTGTCAGCGCGAATACTGCTCTGGAGGATACGCTGGAAAGACTCAATCCGGGCGTGTCAAAGCTGATTGGCAACAACAGGCAGCAGCTTGGTCTGGTATATGCAACCGAGCTGGTGGCAGATGTGTGCAGTTATACCAAACTCAACATGATTCTGGGCGAAACCCTGATGGGCGAATTTATGAGAAAGTTTTTCAGGGAAAGCCATAAACTTCTGGCACAGTATCATGGAATGTTTGACAAAACAGTCGGGGATCAGATCGTTGCCATTTTCGGAATGCCCAAGGATGATTCTCCGGCCAGCCTGATTCATCCCTTTGATGCAGTTGCCTGCGCTCTGAAACTGGTTAAGGCTGCCGAAGCCATCAACACAATAATGCAGTCTTCAATTCAGGACAATTACACTGCCATTATCACCCGTCACAACTCTTTGTCTGACGAAGACCGCAAAAATATAAGAATTGAGGATCTGAAATTTCAGTGCCGCATTGGTATCAACACATCTGATCCGGACAGCAGCAGAGAAATAGATCGGATGCGTATGGTGATGATGGGCGCGGAAACCTATGTGGATTATACTGCCCAGGGCGGTGCTGTTATTTATGCGTTCAGGCTTGAAAGCAGCGGAACTCCGGGACATATCCATATCGGAGAAAACACCAAACGTATGGTCTCCCATGTCTGGCAGCTTGAAGATCTGCCCCAGATTACACTGAAAGGGCTGGGGGTTCAGACCGGTTACCGCGTCATGGGATTTCAGTCTGTGTTTGAAAATATTTATCCAAAAACAAGATTTTACAAAATTTACTGCTGCAATATTCCGCCAATGCTCTCTTTTCTGATAAACAGGATCAGAGTGGGAAAAATTCAGATCAGGGAGGTCATCAAAATCAATGAATATCTTGAAGTGGATATTCCCTATCTGGAACATCTGGCAGGTGTTTACAATCTCTGCATGGCACGCGCGCTGTTTGCCTATGCTGGTGCCGAATATCTGGATATGGATGAACAAAAACGTCATGCCATTGTTTTTGCATCCTTATGGCATAATGTATCAGCACTGATTCCTGATTCCCAATCCTTTTATCTCTCTGATGTGAAAACGCAGATTCCTGAAAACACAGATGCGGATCTTGCGGAAAAAATCCTGACAGATATAAAACATCCCAGCCCTGAAACAACTGAATCCGGTATTATCCTGGCAGCGGATTTGTTTGATTACAAAATTTTTGACAGAACCTGCCTGCGGACCCGAAGCATTGATGTCATATCAGCAAAAGAGGCTCTTGGTCTGATGAAACTTGAGGGCAGATGGGATTCGGGCATTCTGTCCGCGTTTGAATCCCTGATGATTGCTGAAGAATCTGCTGAATGCCCGGAACTTCCCGCCCATATTCAGGTTTTGCCCAAAGATCCGGAGCAGCTTGCAAAGATGATTGCGGAAAGATTTTCACCTGAACAGAGGAAAGAGCTTGTTTCAAAACTTGGTGATACGCTGTAGTGCATGACCGCGATGAATTTTATATAAATAATTTGGGGAGTTCACGTAGGTTGGGGTGAACGGAGTGAACCCCAACTGAATCAGGATGTTGGGGTTCACTCCGTTCACCCCAACCTACCAAAAATAATTATGTGCCCACCAAAACCGGAACTGCGGGCACGGAAAAGCATTTGCCCACCCTGCGAAAACCGCAAACCGGAGCCGTCATGGATAACAATCTCATGGATAATATTTCAGATTACCGTCATGTTTCAGATACAAGAAAGAATATTCCGCCTGCCAAGATTGCGGCAGAGGGGAAATCTCCGAAGGTGAAGAAAACCGTTTACAGTTACAGTCCCTACCGTGCACCGGTTCTGCGGTTTGACACCAGCGGAAAGGCCGATCAGATTCCCCAACTGCTGCGCGAGGCCGGAACCCGTGCGCTGAAAGAAGAGGAAATCCGTTTGCTGGCCGAGGCTCTGCGCAGTCAGGAACCCTGGCTGGAATGGGCGGGAAAGCGGGAGAAAAAACGTCTGGAAATTGATCCGGTGGAGCTTCATATTCATGAAAGAATCAGCACACAGGCTGTTCTGCGTGCTGCAAAACGCATGGATATTCAGAAAAGCCTGTTTGCAGATCCGGAAATGGAATATCACAGGGCTGTGCAGTTTTATCAGCATGATATGGACTGGACAAACCGCATGATTCTGGGCGACAGTCTGCAGGTGATGAATTCCCTGTCCCGTATGGAAGATGTGGCAGGAAAGGTGCAGATGATTTATATGGATCCGCCTTATGGAATCAAGTTTTCCAGCAATTTTCAGCCGGAAGTGGGAAACCGGGATGTAAAAGACCGGGATCAGGATTTGACCCGTGAACCGGAAATGGTGAAAGCCTACCGCGATACATGGGAACTGGGCAAACATTCCTATCTGACGTATATGCGGGATCGGCTGCTGGTGGCAAAAGAACTGCTTGCAGATACCGGTTCCATTTTTGTGCAGATTTCAGATGAGAATGTGCATTTGATACGGAATTTGATGGATGAGATATTTGAGAGTAAAAATTTTGTGGGAATGATTAGTTTTGTTACAACTACTAGTCAGACAAGTAATTACGTTCCATGTGTTACTGATTTTATTTTATGGTATGGAAAAGACAAAGAAATAATTAAGTATCGAAAATTACTTACACAAAAAGATGTTGAATCAGCTAAACAATCATCTTATGCAAAATTTGAGGTAAATGGAGAATATTTAACTAAACAGCCAGAACAAAAAGAATGGAATCTCTTAGTTTTTGATAATCTCACATCCCGTAGCGGTGGGCAATCTACAACTATACCATTTGATTTTGAGGGGAAAATTTATGTTCCAAGAAGTGGTGGATGGAAAACAAATGCTGGTGGTTTAAAACAACTATCTAAAGCTAACAGACTATTTAGTAAAGGTAATACTTTACTGTATAAACGATATTTTTTTGATTTTCCTTTTCTTCCACTAACTAATAATTGGACAGATACACAATCAGGTGGATTTGGCAAAGAAATAAAAGCTTATATTGTTCAAACTAATACCAAAGTCATTGAACGCTGCATTCTCATGACCACTGACCCCGGTGATCTCATTCTTGACCCAACCTGCGGCTCCGGTTCCACAGCCTATGTTGCAGAACAATGGGGACGCCGCTGGATTACCATTGACACCAGCCGCGTTGCCCTTTCCATTGCCCGGCAGCGTCTTCTCACTGCCAAATTTGACTATTACAGACTTAAAGACGATTCAAAAGGCATATCTGCCGGATTCATATACAAAACCGTTCCCCATATCACCCTTAAAAGCATAGCCCGGAACACTGACCTTGATCCGGTTTTTGAAAAACATCAGCCCATTCTGGATGAAAAATGCAATGAATGCAATGCCGCGCTGAAAAAAGTCAGCAAATCTTTGCGGGACAAACTCAAAGCCAAACTTGCGGAAAAGCAGAAAAAAGAGGGCAAATCCGCAGTCACGGACGCGGATCACCGGCGCTGGGATCTGCCGGAAAAAGGCAAAATTTGGGAACATTGGGAAATTCCCTTTGACACAGATGAGGACTGGCCTGCGGATTTGCAGAAATCCGTGTCTGAATACCGCAAAGCCTGGCGCATGAAAATGGATGAGGTCAACGCGTGCATTGCAGCCAAAGCTGATCAGGAAGAACTGGTGGATCAGCCGGAAACAGAAAACAAAATCATCCGTGTAAGCGGCCCTTTCAGTCTTGAGGCTGTGCAGCCTGCGGAAATATGCCTGGAAAATGAGGAAGCGGATTTTCCTGTGTTTGACGGCGCGCCGGAGGAAATGGCAGACAGTTTCAAATCTGAACAGTCTGATATGGAACAGCAGAACGCACAGACTTTTATGGAAAAAATGATCCGGCTTTTAAAAACAGACGGGGTGCGTTTTCCCAATAACCGGCAGATGAAATTCTCCCGGCTGGAATCCCTTGCAGGAGAAAGTGCGCAACTGCACGCGCAGGGCAGATGGATGCCGGAAGGGGAAAAAGACCCTGACCCGGAAGGTCAGGCCACAGTCTGCGTTCTTTTCGGCCCCCAGTATGGTTCCGTAACCGCGAAAATGATTGAAGAAGCCATCCGTCCCGCGTTCCGCATGGGTTATGATGATCTGGTCATCGCTGGATTCAGTTTTGACGGCGCGGCCCAGGCCGTGATTGAGGAAAGTCAGTCTATGAAAATCCGTGTTCATGCCGCGCATATCCGGCCGGAAATCAATCCGGGAATGGAAGGACTGCTCAAAGAACAGCCCGGCAGCCAACTGTTTTCGGTTTTCGGTCTTCCCCGTGCAGAACTGCGCGGGCCGGATACAGAAAGCCGGTACTGCATCTGTATGCAGGGCGTTGACATTTATGATCCTGTTAAAAACGCGGTGTTTTCCACAGGTGCGGAAAAAGTGGCAGCGTGGTTTCTGGATACAGATTATGATGGACGCACCTTTTGCATCACACAGGCATTTTTCCCGGACAGAAGCGCATGGGCAAAACTGTCCAAAGCCCTGAAAGGATTCATTGAACCTGAAGCCTTTGAAGCCCTGTCCGGAACCGTTTCCCTGCCTTTCAAACCCGGAAAACATCAGCGCGCGGCAGTAAAAGTCATTGATCCCAGGGGCAATGAAGTGATGAAAATTCTTTACATGGAGCAGAAATAATGGAAAAAAACATTATTCCCCTTCAGGCTGTGGAAAATCCCATTCTTTCAAGTCCATATGAAAAACCGGAAAAGCACTGGCAGTATGAAAAAGACACGGGACTGGCCCGAAAAATTGACGGCAGGCGTGCTGCGGGTTACTGGTACAAAACAAAGGCCACAGGAAGCGCGGAAACGCAGGCAGATCTGTTTACCGAAGAACAGCGCGATGATCTGCCGCTGGTCAATATGCTCCGTGCTGATGTGGAACGGTGGCGGGCGACAGATTACAGAGGCGCAGCAAAAATAACCCGTGATCTGCTCCGGTACTGGCGGGAAAAAGACCGTTTCACGCGTCTGTTTTTCTGTCAGCAGGAAGCAGCCGAAACCCTGATCTATCTCATGGAAATCCGCATTCCGGGCAGCACATCCAAAACCGGACTCAGAAAATTTGATCTTTCCGATGCCAATCTGCAAAAACTGCTTAAAGGCGAAAAACCGGGGTTCCGCCTGCTTTCAGAAGAATTTTTCCCCACACTTGCAGACAGACCTGCTGATTCTGATCTGCTGCCTTTGAGAAGAATGGGGTGCAAAATGGCAACCGGTTCCGGCAAAACCATTGTCATGGCCATGATGATTGGCTGGGCTTTCTGCAACCGTTTCAATGGCAAAAATTCAGCTTTTCCCGGAGCAGTGCTGATCTGCTGTCCCAATCTCACGGTAAAGGAACGCCTGCAGGTTCTCCGTCCTGATCATCACAACAGCTATTACCGGCAGTTTGATCTGATTCCCCAAAAATATGCCAAAACCTGGCTGCAGGGCCGTGTGATGGTGACAAACTGGCATACGCTCGCGCCCCGGTCTCCGCACAGAGAAGGGGACAAAACTTACAAAGTGGTGAACAAGGGTCAGCAGCCCCATAAGGAATTTGCACGGGAAATTCTCAAAGATTTGTATCCGCACATGCCGGTGATGGTGTTCAATGATGAGGGACATCACTGCTACCGGTGCGCTCCTGCAAAGGAAACTCTCAATGCAGAGGAAAAAGCGGAATCGGAAAAAGCAACTGTATGGATTGAAGGACTGGACAGAATCAACAATGCCATGCCTCAGGGAAAACCCGGCATTTCCATGACCATTGATTTTTCAGCCACGCCTTTTTACATCAAAGGCAGCGGTCATCCTGAGGGGACACCTTTTCCCTGGCTGGTCAGTGATTTCGGTCTGGTGGATGCCATTGAAAGCGGGATTGTGAAGATTCCCCATCTGCCTGTAATGGACACCACAGGCAGACCTGATCCTGCCTATTTCAATCTGTGGAAAAATATAAACACCCGTCTCAAATCCTCTGATTTTCAGCCCGGTTCTGTGAAAAAGCCGAAACCGGAAAAACTTTACCGGGAAGCAGAACCTGCATTGCAGCAGATAGCCGGGGAATGGGCAGAGGAATTTGAAAGATACTGTCAGAGTGCAGATTATCAGGAAAAAATTCCGCCGGTGATGATTGTGGTGTGTGACAATACCGATACAGCCGAAGTCTTTTTTCAGCAGATCAGCGGAGAAAGGACAGAGGAAACTGTCACAGAGGAGGATCTGAACGGGCTTGTCAGGGGAAGGAAAACCAGGGCAAAAAAATCTGAAACTGTTACAGTTTACGGCAAAGGTTCGGTCAGTCCCCAGTATCTTTCCAATACAGAAACCGGCAGACACACCATCCGCATAGACAGCAGGCTGCTGGAGGAGGCCGAGGGGCTGGAACCCGGAACCTCAAAGCGGCAGATGGCAGAAGAACTCCGCAGGATTGTGAATACAGTGGGAAAACCCGGAGAACCGGGGGAATATGTGCGCTGTGTCGTGTCTGTGGGAATGCTGACCGAAGGCTGGGATGCGAGCAATGTCACCCATATTCTGGGGCTGCGCGCGTTTGACAGTCAACTGCTCTGCGAACAGGTTGTGGGCCGGGGGCTGCGGAGACGGCGCTATGATCCTGATCCGGAAACCGGACTGCTGCCTGAAGAAAAAGTCACGGTTTACGGCATTCCGTTCACGGTGATTCCCTACAAAAAAGGAAAAGGGCCGGGTCCCGGAACCAAACCCCAAAAAAAATATCACGTCCATGCCATGCCGGAACGGAAAATCTTTGAAATCCGATTTCCCAATGTGGAAGGATACACCTTTGCCCTGAAAAACAATCTCATCTGCTGCAATCTGGAAGAAACCGAGGGAATCCAACTGGAACCCGGCAAAGAACCTGTGGCAACCTTTCTCATTCCCACAGTGGGATACCGGGAAGGTAATGCACGGGCCAGTATCGGGCAGTTTGGTTATGAAAAACAGACAAGGGAGCAGTATTACAGAGAAGTGCATCCCCAGCAGATCCGCTTTGAGATAGCCCGGATGATCTGTGATCGTCTGGTGGGCGAAAATCCGGACAAATCAGACAGAAAATTCAGGGTACTGCGGCTGCAGTCCCGTCATCAGTTGTTTCCCCAGGTCTACCGGATTGTGAATCAGTACATGAATCAGAAAATTGACTGGCAGGGCTGTCATGCCTGTGAAGTGGGGTTAAGCAAATACACGCAGATGATTGTGGAAAGACTGTCTGAAGCCATAAGTCCGGATGAAACAAAGGATGAACCCCGGATCATGCCGGTTATCAACCGTTTCAAAAAACACGGCACGACTGCGGATGTGGATTTTTTAACCTCGAAAAAGCCTTTTCCCGCGCTCAAAAGCCATATCAGTCATGTGGTCGCTGATACGCAAAGATGGGAACAGACAGCGGCTTTTCTGCTGGAAGACTGCGATCTTGTGCAATGCTATGCCAAAAATGACCGTATGGGTTTTGTGATTCCCTATGAATTTTCCGGTGTATCTTTTGCGTATGAGCCGGATTATCTGGTAAAACTGACCAGTGGCATCACAGTTATACTGGAAATCAAGGGTTATGAGGACAATCAGACAAAGGCCAAACATCAGGCAGCAAAAAAATGGATTGCTGCGGTAAACAACTGGAAACCCGCAGAACAGTGGAAATTCCATGTATGCAGAAATCCCCAGACACTTAAACAGGAACTTGCTGAAATCTGCAAAAATCAGCAGAATGTGGCTGTATCAGAATAATACCGATTCTCCATTGAATTATACTGATCCGGAGGATTGCAAAAAACCGGATTTTTCCCCTCGTTCCCACGCTTCCCCCTCGTTCCCACGCTTTGCGTGGGAATGCCTTCCGGACGCTTTGCGTCCCGTG
>CAZHPS010000312.1:0-8193 GCA_964534335.1 uncultured Desulfobacterales bacterium | reverse complement strand
ATATATTTTCCGCAATCTCTTGCTTAAATTTTCTCAAAGGGTGTGTTACATTACACATTTAAACTTTACAAATAAATACAGACGTGTTATAATTTCAGGAAAAATCAGAATGTTCAGTGAAAGAATTTTTGGCAGTGCTGCTCAGGTAATGCTGCGTTGTATTTCCAAATAAATAAAAGAAAGGCAGTGTGTCAAATCCGCTGATTCGGTTCTGACACGCTGACGGAAAAAATCCGCAATGATTGATATTATTACAGAAAAAATCTGAAAAAACAAATCAGAATCCCGGAAGGGATGACATTGGCAGCCGGTTTGACCCACCGTCGAAAGGCAGTGCCAAATCCGCTGATTCGGTTCTGACACACGGACGGGAAAAATCCGTAAGGATTGATATTATTATAGAAAAAATCTGAAAAAACAAATCAGAATCCCGGAAGGGATGACATTATCAGCCGGTTTGACCCACTGTCAAAAGAAAGACTGAACACAAATGAAAGGTTATCTTTTTTATGAAAATTGCGGTAATTATTCCCTCCCGATACGGATCAACCCGTTTTAAGGGCAAGCCACTGGCACGGATCGCGGGCAAATCCATGATTCAGCGGGTGTACGAAGCCGCGCGAAAAGCGGAAAATGTGACTGATGTGGTGGTTGCCACAGATGATGCCCGGATTCTGGAAGCTGTGGAAGCATTCGGAGGCCGGGCCATGATGACCTCTGCGGAAAACCGATCCGGTACAGATCGGGCAGGTGATGCCGCGCATCAGATGGGTCTTGCACCTGAGGATATTGTCATCAATGTGCAGGGAGATCAGCCTTTGCTGGATTCCCGCTGTCTTGATGAAGTGGTCAGTCCTTTTTTTTCTGATCCGAGCCTGAACATGAGTACTCTGGCATACAAAATTGTCAATCCGGATGAAATCTTCAATCCCAAAGATGTGAAAGTCGTATCTGACGCGCAGGGATTTGCCCTGTATTTCTCCCGCTCGGCCATTCCCTTCGGACGTGATCCGTCAACGGTGTTTGACACCTACAAGCATCTTGGTGTATATGCCTATACCCGGTCTTTTCTGGATATATTCAGAAAACTGCCGGAAGGGAAACTGGAAGGCATTGAAAAACTCGAACAGCTCCGGGCTTTGGAATACGGATATAAAATCAAAGTGATTGTCACCGAGTATGATTCGCCTGAAGTGGATCTGCCTGAAGATATTGCCAGAATGGAAACCATATTGCAAAATTCTTAGGTGATTTCCAGAAAAGAATATCCCGGAAAAGTAGCATAAGCTTCCAGCTTGTGCCCTGTGCCTGTGAACTGAAAATGGGATATTTATTTTCAGAAATCACCTTATAAACCATGAAACTTTTTGATCTGATTCACCCTCAAATATGATACAAAGGAGTCTGAAAAATGGATATGCAGTCAGCAGAAATTACAATTCCCGATGTCAGACTGAACATTGATCAGTTGCTTGCGGTCATCCGCCATCTGGACAAACCGTCCCGTGTTCAGGTGGCAAAAGTTTTGGCTGAAACAGATTTGGATGCTGAACTCGATGATCTGATTGTCCGGTTGGCTGCTGTTGAGGAAAAAAATATCAGTGATGCTGATATTGCGAAGGAAATACAGGCTGTCCGTCAAAAACACAGACAAACGGCAGTGCAATGAAAACAGTTGTTGATACTAATATATGGATCAGTGCATTGCTTGGCGGACGTTCTGCACTGCCTGTTTTGCAGGCATGGGGGGAAAATAAGTTCAGAGTGATTGTCAGTCAGCCGCTTATTGATGAATTTGATGAAGTCCGGCAGCGTTCGCGTCTGAAGAAATATATCAATCAGGATCATGCGGAAATTCTGCTGAAACAGTTGTATCTGCGCGGAAAAATGGTAAATCTGCAAACAGTTCCGCCTTTATGCCGTGATCCCAAAGACCATCCGGTTTTGGCAACTGCGATAGACGGGCAGGCGGATGCCATTGTTTCCGGGGATAAGGATTTGCAGGCAGATGATGAACTGCGTTCAGCTATGGAACGTCATGGAGTAAAGATTTGGAGCATCAGAGATCTCCTTTCCGAACTGTCGAAACAGAATTCTGTGAATCAGGCAAATCACAGTTCAGGGAGATAATATTCATTTATAAATGATGGTACGAAGTCTTTTCAAAAATCAGACAATTATTCGATCTGACCGTCATTCCGGCGAAAGCTGGAATCCGGTATTCTCAATATCTTCTGGATACCGACTTTCATCAATATGGCGAGCATGCGTAACATCAGTTTATAAAATCAGTTTTTTAAAGGAGTATTTACTTGAGCAATACAGCAGGAATTGGTGATCCATATTGGTATGAATGGTCTGTAGGGCTGTTGTTTATCGTTCATATGCTCAACCCGGATAACGGTATTAAAAATGTTACTTTTCAGTCAACAGAGATAACTGGATTGGATGATGTTGTTGTTGAATATTCAAATGGGAAAAAAAGATATATTCAGGTCAAACATACAAGAGGATCAGATACAATCACTTTTGGTGATCTTGTTACTCCTGAAGAATCAAAATCAGGTAAAAATAAACCTTCTCTCCTGAAATATTTGTCATCGGGCTGGAAAAAGGCAAGGACTGAAGGAGAACATATTGATGTTGTTTTGTTTACAAACCGTGAAACCGGAAAAAAACCATCAACAACACGGTCAGGAAATAAAATTTTCAGACCACCATTAAATCAATTTTATGAATGGTTACAAAAAAAGGTAGTGCTACACAAGTAATGCTGACGGATTTAACATTATTTACAGAATATTATCATCTTTTTCTGTTTCCAGGCATTCTTCCCCGGGCCTGTATCCGGAACACAGGAAACCGCTGTATTACGGTATCTGACAGCTTTCAGGTTTCAGAAAAACGCAGTATCTTCCCGACAGGCTGATTTGAAAATAATGTGTTATCAATCTGAAATCAAATATAATAATATCAGCATTACTTGTGTAGCACTACCCATTTTGGCACTTCTTTTACTGTTTTTTGTATGGCAAAGGAACCTGTTTGACAGACCACTATTGCAGAATTCTTATAAACCATGAAACCCTTTGATCTGATCCGCCCTTATTTTGTCAGCAACCGTTTCGGCATTTTTCTGGGTCTGCTGGCCCTGATTCTGGTTGATCTGCTCCAGCTCATTGTTCCCCGCATTATCAAAGCCGCTGTGGATGATCTTACTGCATTCCGCACGAATTCCGCTTCCCTGCTGTGCTACGGGCTGTGGATTACGGGACTGGCTCTTGTCATGGTTGTGCTGCGGTATATGTGGCGCTATTATCTTATGGGCATGTCCCGTGAACTGGAAGAAGGTTTGCGCAACCGGCTGTTTGATCATCTGCAAACCCTGCCGGATTCCTGGTTCAGCCGGGTGAAAACCGGTGACATCATGGCCCATGCCACCAATGATATGCAGCAGATCCGCATGGCAGCAGGCATGGGGCTGGTGGCAGCCACAGATTCCCTTGTCATGGGACTGATGACCATCGGATTTATGGTGTATATAAATCTGCGCCTGACCCTTTTTGTGATTATTCCCATGCCTTTGATTGCATTATGCACCCGTTTTTTCAGCAAACAGATGCACAGCGCGTATATGTCGGTGCAGGAAGCGTTTTCGGATCTGACCGAAATTGTGCGGGAACGCTTTGCCGGAATCCGTATTGTCAAGGCATATAACCGGGAGGCTGAATCTGTGGCTGTGGTGGAAAAAATTTCCAGAGAAAATATGATCCGAAATCTGCGGCTGGCGCGCACAACCGGCTCGTTTTTTCCCATGATGGTTTTTTTTACCAATCTCAGCCTTACCCTTGTCCTGTGGCTGGGCGGTCGGGAAACCATTTTTGCTGTGATTACACCCGGAGATTTTGTGGCTTTTATCAGTTATCTGGGAATGCTGACCTGGCCCATGATGGCTCTGGGATGGGTTATCAATCTGATTCAGCGGGGAAAGGCATCTTTGGAGCGCGTTGCCCTGATTATCCGGACTCTGCCGGAAATCACAGATCATCCTGATGCGGTTTCCTTTAAGGAATTCACCGGGGATCTCATCATGGAAAATGCGGGATTTTCCTATGCTGCCCCCCAGTCTGCTGATCCCAAATCCGGCAGTCCGATGGTTCTGGACAATATCAGTTTTCAGGTGGAAAAGGGAAACACGCTTGGCATTGTGGGCCCGCCCGGAAGCGGCAAAAGCACTCTGCTGCAGATGATTCCCCGGATTTACGATGTTTCACAGGGAAGTATCAGTTTGGACGGGATGGATATTCGCAAAATATTTCTTTCTGACCTGCGCGGTCTGATTGCCTTTGTGCCCCAGGAACCCTTTCTTTTTTCCGGAACCATAAGGGAAAACATCACTTTTGGCAGTCCTGATGTCAGTGAAGAGCAGTTGAAGGAAGCAGTGCGCAAATCAGTTCTGGAAAATACCATAGCTGATTTTCCCCTGGGACTGGAAACCGTAGTTGGGGAAAAAGGGGTAATTCTGTCCGGCGGACAGAAACAGCGGATCGCGCTGGCCCGCGCGCTGCTGAGAAACGCGCCCATCCTGATTCTGGATGATCCCATCAGTCAGGTGGATGCGGAAACCGGAACAGCAATTATTCAGACCATAAGGGAAATCAGCCGGAACCCCGCGCAACTGAGGACTGTAATCATTGTTTCACACCGTCTTTCCGCGCTGCGCTCTGTAGACCGGATCATCACCCTGACAGACGGACGCATCACAGAATCCGGCACACATGCACAGCTTCTGGCAGGCAATGGTTATTACGCGCGCACCTGGCGTCTGCAGGAAATTGAAGAGGAACTCAGCACTGCATGACTGCTGTTTTGCCTGTCCCGGAACAGAAAATGAAAATTTCTTTTGCCGCTGTCTGTATTCTGCTTATTTTTGCAGCAGGATGTTCGCATTATCTGACAAAAGAGCAGAGACAGGCCCTGACAGAAATCCTCGAAATTCTGAACACAACCATTGCGGAAACATAAGTAAGGCAGCAAAAGTTTGCGTGTATCAAAAAAAATTGGGTTTTATGAAAAATTTATATAACGATTCAATTTGAGGAATATGCTGTGAAACTGGAGACTGAACGACTGAATATTGCACCATTTACCCTTGATCTGATTAATGCTGCATCAGAAAAAGACATTTCAAAAATTGAGGCACTTGGATTTATCGTAAATGCCCAATGGCCTGAAAATGATTTGCATGAGGCATTGCCATTTTTCAAAGATCTGCTCATCAAAAATGGAATAAACGGATTCAATTCATGGATAATTACCAAAAAAAATGGCAATGAAATAGTCGGAAGTATCGGATTTATCGGAAATCCTGATGAAAATGGCAATACAGAAATCGGATTTGGAATCATTCCGGACAAAAGGAGAAGGGGATACTGCCTTGAATCTGCAACTGCAATGATTAAATGGACTTTCAGCCAAAAAAATGTCAGTTGCATAAAGGCGCAATGCGAAGAAGGAAATCTTGCTTCAAAATCAGCAATGGAAAAAATCGGATTTCTGAAAAAAGAATGCAAAAATGGCATAATTGACTGGGAAATAAGAAAACAGCAAAAATCTGACAATTTCAATTATATATAACTTGATTACTCTTTGCAAAAATCTGGTACATCTGAATTGAATTTTCCATTCTTTCAAAATCAACTGACATCTGCACACTGGAAAGAACTCCTGGCAGATAGCATTGTCACAGCAGATCAGCTTTCAAAACGCTTTGCGCTTGATCCGGATCAGATCCGGCAGGTTACAGATCGCTATCCAATGCGGATCAATCCCTATTATCTCAATCTGATACAGCATCCGGGCGATGCACTGTGGAAACAGGCAGTGCCGGATATTGCAGAAATACAGGATAATCAGGGAACGGATGATCCGCTGTGTGAGGAAAACCAGTCCCCTGTTCCGGGCCTGATTCACCGCTATCCTGATCGGGTGGTCTTCCTGATTTCTTCCCATTGTGCCATGTTCTGCCGCCACTGCATGAGAAAACGCAGAGTGGGGCATCCTTTTACCGTGACAGAAAAAAATATCCGTGCAGGCATTGAATATATAGGAAAGCAGAAGAAGATTCGGGATGTGATTCTTTCCGGAGGCGATCCCCTGCTGCTGGAAGATGAGAAACTCAGGGAAATTTTGGCAGAAATCCGGGCTATGTCCCATGTGGAGATCATCCGCATTCATACACGGATTCCCTGCACTCTGCCACAGCGGATTACAGTGGAACTGGTGCAGATGCTGAAAAATTTTCATCCCCTGTATATCAATACCCATTTCAATCATCCGGATGAAATTACCCCACAGTCCGCGCTTGCCTGCGGACTGCTGGCTGATGCGGGCATTCCTTTGGGATGTCAGACAGTTATGCTCAAAGGCGTGAATGATTCACCTGAAATTATGAAAAAACTTATGAGCAAACTCCTGCAAATCCGGGTGAAACCCTATTATATCCACCAGGGCGACAAAGTGCGGGGAACCGGTCATTTTCACACTTCGCTGGAAACCGGGCTGGAAATTATGGACGCGCTGCGGTGCCACACCTCCGGCATGGCTGTACCCCAGTATATGATTGATCTGCCCGGAGGCGGGGGAAAAATACCTTTACTGCCGGAGTATGTGGTGAAAAAAGAAGCGGATGTGTGGCATATTCGGACTTATGAGGGAAAAATGGTTGAATATCCGCTGTGAAAAAACCTGCTGATTCCGGAACTGACTGTTTCCTTTTTTTGCAAAACCTCTGTGTTCTCTGTGAAATCTATGTGGGAAACCCGATCCCCTTTTCAAAAAACCGGATTTTTCCAAAAAAATCCGGTTTTTCTGAACATTGTCTGCTGATGCTGATTTGATCCCCTATCCCAAATTCAGGGGCGCAGCGGATTCATCACCTGACCGGTAATGACCTTGGGATAAAAATAGGTGGATTTCCGGGGCATAATCAGCCCCTGTTCCGCAACTTCCCGCACCTGTTCAATCCGGGTGGAATTCAGGATAAACGTCATATCATATTCACCGGACACCACCCCTTCCACAGCATTCTTCACAGCCGTTGAATAACCAATCAGATTGTGATTATCCAGTCTTTCCTGATCAAAACCCAGAATTTCCATGAAAATCAGCCGGGTCAGGACCGTGACATCCAGATTCAGCAGTGCATCGGGCATCTCCTGTGAGAAAAGATCAGCCATTACACCCGGTTTCAGGCTCAGCAGAAAAAGCTCATGCCGGTTTTTCATGAAAAGCCCTATGGTATGATTGGATACTCCTTTGGCAAGTGCTGCGGAAAAATCTGCAAGGGTTTCAGCATTTCCTTTTTCTCCGGAAAAAGGCATGATGCGGACAGTGAAATATTTTTCTGCTTTGGATAAAAAGCCCTTCATGGTTTCAGCATCAATGGCTTTGAGCATACGATGCGCGGGCAGGATGACCATGCCCGGATCCTGCATACTGGCCAGATACATCATTATATAATTGGCCGGGTGATTTTTGTCAAAATCCGGATTTTGTGATTTCAGCCATTCCCGGAAATTGAGAGCAGTTTCATACCGGTGATGGCCGTCTGCAATGAACAGGGTTCTATCCTTCATCTGTTCCCTGATATTATGGATCACCTGCGCGTCTGTAACACGCCACATCTTCTGCCGATGTCCTGCTGTGTCTGTGAAATCCGTATCAGGTGACTTGTCCGCAATAGAGGCAGGAAGCATGGGAAGAATGGCATTTTCCGGATCAGAATACAGGGAAAAGATGGAGCAGAAATTGGCATGACAGTTTTTCATCAGTTCCAGCCGTTCGGTCTTGACTTTGGAAAAGGTGCGTTCATGGGGAAGAATCACTTTTTTCTCAAAAGGCTCAAGCCCCACCGTCACGATAAGGCCGAAACGGGTAACGGATCTGCCTTCCACATCAAATTCAATGGAAGTCACGTAAAGGGCCGGTTCCTTATCCTGTATCAGTATTTTTTCCGCGCGCCACTGTTTCCAGAAAGCGGCCGCACGGGTAAAAAAGCTGTTTTCCGCTGTATTATGTTCTGATTTTTTTCCCAGAACCAGCCGGATGATGTTCTGCGGATGCCGTTTGTGAAAATCTTCCTGTTCCTGCGGGGAAATCACGTCATAGGGCGGAGCAGTGACATCCGCCAGA
>CAZHPS010000311.1:0-8198 GCA_964534335.1 uncultured Desulfobacterales bacterium | reverse complement strand
CTGCAATAGATCTGATCCGGAGGAGTGCAAAAATTAAGCGGAGCGGTTTTTTGCACAGACAGAAATGCGGAAAAACTGACAATTTTGCATCAAATCAATGGCGAATTGGTATTACACAAACATGCTTTATCCCCTTAAGGATGAATCATCGGAATCGTAAAAAATCTGAAGTGAGAGAAAAAAATTTCATTTTCCCATTAATTGCTGAAAAGCGTTGAAATAAAACAGCCGCTTCCACCTCCATCATCGCCGGGGCCGTTATTTTCAGATGTGACATAGGTTGTGGCTGTTGCGACTGTTCCGGTGCTGTCGGTCACGGTAAGCTGAAAGGTCAGAGTCGCATTATCCGGGCCGGCTTCCGGGGCATGAAAGGTGAGTTTTGCGGTATCGGCTCCTGTGATATTTTGTGCGGGCGGGCCGCTGAGCTGTACCCAATGATAGGTGATCTTGGTATCTGTGGTGTTGAGGGCCGAGCCGTGCAGGGTGACAGGGGAGTTTTCCGCTAAGGTCTGGCTGGGGCCTGCGGATGCGGCCAAAACAGCGGTTGAAGGCGAATCAGGCAGTGCATCATCCGCATTCAGGGGATTCGATCCAGACTGCACTTCGGTGCAATCGTCTTTGCCGTCACTGTCGGAATCTCTCAGATTCGGAGAAGTACCGAAGTTGAATTCCTCACTGTCCGTAAGACCGTCATTATCGGCATCACCGGAACCGTCCCGTCTGGTATCTCCCAGATAAATTCCTTCCCACATATCGGCCATGCCGTCCGCATCGCCGTCATGGTTCCAGATTTTTTCCAAATCCCCGATCTGTGCAAAAACCATATCATGAAGTTCCATAATCAAAGGAAGTCCGTCAAAGCTGTTGATCCGGAAGGTCAAACGGACGGTCTGGCCGAGCCATTGGGAGACGTTGATCCATTCTGAAAGGATGATCGCTCCTGTAAGGTCACTTGTTAAAACTTTGGAATACACCTGTTCATCATTGATAAATACATCAATGGAATCTGTATTGTCGGCTTGGATGACTTTGTAGGAAAATGCCATGAAAGGGCCGTCTTCGGGGATGGTGTAGTTGGTGGCAAGGGCGGTCGGGGAGCCGGATCGGAGCCAGAAATATTCCCCATCTTCTGTGGTGTTATGATAGACATTGGCGGCATTGCCAGTTATCCAGTTTTCAGCATCCGAGTATAAATCCGCTCCAACCACAATAATTTTTGTGCCGTAATCCTCAACGGTCTTTTCAAGCCGCTCTTTGAGTTCCCCGCCTTTTTCAACCAGATATAAAACCCCGTCTTTGATTTCAAGCACCGGGTTTATAATCAGGTCGGTGACGAGTTGAGAACTGCCAACAAGGTCATAATATGCTTCATTCCCTATCAGGAAATCCAGGTCATATTTATTGGGCAAACTATTACCGAATATCGGCGACCAGTAAAATCCGTATTGATGATTCTCTTTATTATCGCTCGGATTGAGAAGTTGATCAACCATTGAAGCCATGTACCAGTTGACAGGAGGTTTATGAAAGACTGCATCTATTATGCCTGAATCACTTGAATAAAAATAATTGTCATCCGGGTTTTCAGGCAACTGTATTTTATCTCTGAAGACAAATTTCATTTCAGGCGGGAAATCGGGAGCAAAGTCATAATAAAGCCAAGAATCCAAAACGAGTGCGTTTGTTCCGGGGATTATGCGATTAAAGATGAAAGCCAGTGTAAAAATGTTGCTTAAATATCCTACGCCGCTCAGATAGTTATCAACAAATTTGGCCTTTGTTTTCGGAACCGAGGCAAACAAACTGATAACCGCATTGTTCTTATAGAGCAGTAAGGGACTGATCGAAGACCAAGAGGGATTGGTAAGTTCGTCAAACGCGGCGTCCGCGTCGAACAGATAGGCATCAAGGGTTGTGAATAACTCAACGGGGATTCGGTACTTATTATCTTCCGAGGCCAGAAGGTTTATGGCTCCATGGGATACCCTTGCGCCCGCGCTGTGGGCGATAAAATGGATTTTCCCTTTATAGTTTCTTTTGGTTAAGAAATCACCGAGTAAAGTCCCAAGCTGCCAGCCGTGCTTTTCCATGATATCGAGAGAGGGTGGAATCGAAGGATGTTCCGAATTATATGCATCCTCCAGCCAGTTATAAGCAATGACATTGGTCTTATCCGCAGCGTAAGCGGTCAGCCATTTCGCCATTTGCTTCACCCATTTCTTCTCGCTCAAATCATGAACATTGACTTTGTTCCACCCGTGAACCAGAATGGTTGTTACGGGCCGGTTGTTATCGAAAAGTTTCAGTTCGCTGTTCGTATAGGCCAGAAACTGCTCTCTGTCCCATTCCATGAGTCTGCCCTGATTTGCGCGGGATGGCGGCAGAGGTTGAATGCCGTCGTCTTTTCTCACATTTTCGGAGTCTCCTGGAGGTTCCGAAGAGAGAATTTCATAGCTCTGCTCAAGGGCCGGATTGTCTGTGGCCTTGTCTATGGCGTGCCAGATGTATTTTCCCGGTGCTTTGTCATCCGGGGGATCATAGTAAATGGTGAATGTGCCGTCTGCTTCGATGGTGACATCTTCCGTACCAATGGGTTTCCGGTCGTATGTGAAAAAATAGAGAGTTGCTGTACCGCCGGGCGTGAAACCGGTTCCGTACTGTTCAAAAGTGGTATATACTGTCCCTGTTTTGGGGAAATTGGCAATTTCGGGGTACGGGCCTTCGGTGATCTGAAAAGTGACTTCATTACTGCTTTTACTGCCGGTCGCATTATCCGTTGCCCACCAACTGTAATTACCGATAGCCATATCTTCCGGCGCAATGTAGATGTATTGAAATTTACCGGTATTGTCTGTATCTGCCGTGGGGGTGAAAAATTCCTGACCGGAATTGAAGAAATGGAGGGTGACAGTGTTGTTGGGGGTGAAGCCGGTTCCCCATAGGTCGAATGTTTTACCGGGGGGGCCTTTTTGGGGGTGTTGGGCAATCTCCAAATTATCAAATGATCCACCCTGTCCGCTGCGCACTGCACGCACATAACGGCTGTCTGACTTATTGTAGTAGTTGTCATAGCCGTTAAGGAAATACACGTCCGATGCATGGCTCGTATACGTGGCGTAAGTAGTAGAAGACCAATAATAGGACAAAACCGTATTGGGAAAATATTCCGTATCAATAGATGGATTCCATTTTGTCACATCCGCGATAGAAGCCAATTCCTTGATTGTAGGCAGCCGCCAATCGCTTTGACCAGCCAAAGTGAGGTTTTCGCAGTAGGTAAGAGCCTCTTTCCATGTATATGTGTTGTCTTTATCACGCTGGCCGCCATCATCAGTTTTTTGTTCCCAGATCAAACCGGTATTTTTATCTGTCACTGTGCCATCACCGTTAATAACCAAATGATCAAATGACCGAACCTGTCCGCTGCGAACTGCACGCACATTACGGCTGTAAGACTTATACTTATAGTTGTAGCCGTCATGTCCGTCATTGAAACACACTTGCCACACAAGGTACGTACGATGGGCGTTGGTAGTAGAAGAAAAATAACAGGACGAAACAGAATTCGGAAAATATTTTGAATTTATTGTTGAGATTGGATAAGAGGTACTATAATCAACAATGGAACGTAGTTCTTCACGAGTTGGCAATCGCCAATCGGAATAACCACCAAACTTTGAAGCATTCAACTCATTGATAAAATCTTCCGTATCTGTTCCATCACCCGGAGTTCCGGCATATCCACCATTTGTTTCCGGATTACTGTCAAACCAAGTATAGGTATTATCCGCATCATGGGGATTAGAATAATCATTCACACCATCCTTATTCTGCTTAACCTCCCAAATCAACCCCGTAACATTATCCCGCACCATCACCCACTCTGCCGCATTATCGGGCAAATCCTTTCCGCTGGCATCCAGTTTGGTGTATGACATGGGATTGATGGAATAATTGCCATCCTGACCGTAAAAAGGCTCGCCCGGTTTTGGGCATGGGATTTCTTTTTCATTGTCATAGCATTTGGTCTGGCCGGTGTCAGGGATAGGGAAAGCAAATGATGAATTATGAATGATGAATTGTGAAACAAAGAAAACAATAAAGATCATGGATAATTTTTTCATTTTTGCGCTCCTTTTGGGTGGGGTTGTCTGAACTTAGATAGTCTGTATTTAGAGTGATTAGCAGGATTATTGCGTATTTGCAAGCAAAAAATGTATCCTGAAAATCTTTTTCATCCGGGCTGTCCCTGCTGTCTGAACCCGGATAATCAGAATTTATGGATTAACAGGATGATTTCATGCTTGCAGTTTCGGATTTATCCTGAAAATCCCGGTTCAGACAGTCTTTTTATCCTGAACATCCTTTCATCCCGACCATACAAGTTCAGATAGTGGGTCAAACCGGCTGATAATGTCATCCCTTCCGGCATTCCGGTTATTTTTTCAATTTTTTTCTGTAATAATTTCAATCCTTACGGATTTTTCCTGCACCGGTTTCAGGCTCAGATCAACGGATTTGACCCACTACCCATTTTTATAAATCGCCTTAATCCGCTATCCGGTACAGGAAACAGGCACAGTACAGGCAAAAAACAGAGTTTCTCAGTGGTACAAAACAAGTCCGCAGTTCCGGCACTTCTTCTGCGGGGGAAAACTGATGCTGCTGCACGGTGTATAATTGTCTTTGCTGACTGTCTGAACAAAAAAGAAATCATTGCATCGGGGACATTTCTGCTTGTGCAGTCTGTGCTGTATAAACATTCCAAAGAAAAACATGAACGCTGGAATAACTATGGGAAACCAGTTATCAGACTTCTGTATATATGCCATTGTCAATACCAAAATCGGAAAAAGTGAAAAAAGAACAGACAGAAATATCCTTCGCAGCCTTCTGATATGAGCCAGTCCTTTGTTTATTTCATGTATGGATTTTTTTGTTTTCATTCAAAATCCTTTCCCTAATCGCGGGCCAGGGTCAGCACATCCACAGATTTTGCACCTTTTTCCAGAAGAACTCTTGCGCACTCGCTTACAGTCGAACCTGTGGTGAAAACATCATCTACAAGAATTATCTGTTTTCCCTGCACATTTTCCCCTTTTGCAACACAGAACGCTCCCCGTATGTTTTCTTCCCGCTCCTTTTTTCCCAATCCTGCCTGAGGCTTGGTTTTCCGTGTCCTGAGCAGCACATCCCGTCTGACCTCTGTTTGTGAAAAATCTGTGTGAAATTTCTCTGCCAGCCCCGGCCAGTTGCGAATCATCAGCCATGCCTGATTGAATCCCCGTTCCCGGAATCTTGCATGATGAAGAGGCACGGGTATGATTATATCTGTATCACCGGTTTTCCAGTGCATATTCCATGCAGAAAACAGCAATATGCCAAAAGGATCAGACAGTTGCCTTGCGCCTTTGTATTTGTAATTTCGGATGGCAGTTGCAAAACCTTTTTCTGTTTCATACTCTCCTGCGGAAGCCGCTATTCGGAAATGCCGGGGAGGAGAAAAATCCTTTCCCCGGATTATCTTTTCCGTCTGCCGGAAACCGGACAGGCATTGGGGACAGAGCCATTTTGCCATGATGTCTTCAAAGCAAAGATTGTGAATATCCCTTTTTTCTTCATCTGAACGCGGGGGATGAAAAAAACTGCTGCATACCTGACACCTGGGCGGAAATACCGCATGGACAAATGCTGTCCGGATTTCGGCCCATATATTCTTTCCCCAGGGGTTCATTGATGAAACATGAGAATTTTCGACGTGGATCAAATTGGATGACAGTCTGTTTTTAACCACAGAGTAACACGGAGTTTTCGCAGAGTAACACAGAGTTTTTTCTGTCCCGGATTCAGGTTTAAAAAAATCAACCGGTTTGATCCTCTGCCACAGTTTTTCTGCGTGACCCTGAGTTTTTTTCCGTACAAAATTCAGATTTAAAAAAATGACAGTGGGTCAAATTCGTTTATCAGCCACATTCTGCAAAAAAACTCTGTGTGACTCTGTGCAGACTCTGTGTTACTCTGTGGTTAAAGTTTTTACTCTGCGGTTAAAGTTGCTCTGATCTCAAAATGTGTATTTTTTTACATGCTTTTCATCTTTTGCACAATCACATCAGCAAACTCGGAACATTTCACTTCCTTTGCTCCTTCAATCTGACGGGCCAGATCATAGGTGACAGTTCCGGATGCAATTGCAGAGGCAATACCCGCGCGAATCAAATCTGCTGCTGCTTTCCATCCCATATAATCAAGCATCATGGCTCCGGAAAGAATCAGGGAACCCGGATTGACTTTGTCCAATCCCGCATATTTTGGGGCAGTTCCGTGAGTGGCTTCAAACACAGCGCATTCATCCCCGATATTTGCACCCGGAGCCATACCCAGTCCCCCGACCTGTGCGGCCAGTGCATCTGAAATATAATCACCGTTGAGATTCGGCGTTGCTATGACATGATATTCATCAGGACGCAGCAGCACCTGCTGGAACAGCATATCCGCAATCCGGTCTTTGATCAGAATTTTTCCCTCCGGCATTTTCCCCTTGTATTTGTCATGGAGTTCCGCTTCCGTAAGGGTTTTGTCACCGAATTTTTCCTTTGCCACTTCATATCCCCATTTGCTGAACGCGCCTTCAGTGAATTTCATTATATTGCCTTTGTGCATCAGCGTGACCGAGGGATAAGCCTGGGCAATGGCATAGGAAATTGCAGCAGCTACCAGCCGTTTGCTGTTCTGGGGACTGATGGGTTTGATACCAATGCCGGATTCCGGAATAATATCTGTTTTCATGTTCTCCCGGAGAAAACGGATAACTTTTTTCGCCTCCTCTGTGCCGGATTCCCATTCAATGCCAGCATACAGATCTTCGGTATTTTCCCGGAAAATGACCATATTCACTTTTTCCGGATATTTCATTGGACTGGGAACACCTGCAATATAGCCGACCGGACGGACACAGGCATATAAATCCAGTTTCTGCCGGATTGTCACGTTCAGGCTGCGCATTCCTTTTCCCACCGGCGTGGTCATGGGGCCTTTGATGCCAACAATATATTCACGGAACGTTTCCAATGTTCTGTCCGGCAGCCATTGGCCTGTGCGCTGAAAACTTTTTTCCCCCGCGTCTGTTTCCAGCCAGTCAATTTTCTTTTTGCCGTGAAATGCAGTTTCAACTGCTTTGTCCATTACCTTCTGCGAAGCCCGCCAGATGTCCGGGCCTGTGCCGTCACCTTCTATAAAGGGAATGACCGGATGATCCGGCACATTCAAAGAACCTTCATTGTTTCTGATAATTTTCTCACCCATTTTTCTGTCCTTTCCTGAGAATTTCAGGTTTTCGGTTTATGATGAAAAATCCATATTGACATTGATGTTATACCAATTTTCCATTGATTTAATACAGTATTGTCAGTTTTTCCGATGCTGCGCGTGTGCAAAAATATAGTTCAAAAAGCCACGAATAACACGAATCTGCACGAATTCACAAACCATAATTCATGTAATTCGTGTCATTTGTGCAATTCGTGGCTGTACCATCAAATCTTCTGAATAATGGTATATTTATACTCCGGTTTTGTTCAGGGGAATCACATCCAGCGCGTTTTCAATATGCCTGCAGTACAATTCCACAATTTGCCGGTGAAAGCCCAGTCCCTGTGTTTCCACATTCACTGCAATTCCCTGTTTTTCAAAACAGGACTGCCATGAATCCTGCTCCCCTGTCAAATCCTCTTTAAAGTGCATTCCCGCTACCAGCATAAAGGGAATCATCCGCACTTTCCTGTATCCGGTCTGCTTTATGCTCCGTATAACAGAATCTCTGGACGGATACCCGTTTTTTTCCACCACTCCCACATAGATACCTGCATCCGTGTTTTCCCGGAAAATATGACTCAGGGCAACATAGGTGCACCAACTGGGATGATCAGTGCCATGTCCCACCAGTACAACAGCCTCATCTTCTTCATGGGAAAAGGACTCACAGAATATTTTCACAGCAGTCTGATAATCTTCCGGTTCTGTCAGCAGGGGAAGTCCCAGTGATGTACGGATATTGCAGGATTTGACTTCATCGATCAGACGGTAGAATTCATGCCCGCACATCAGATGCAAAGACTGCACCACAGCCCATTGGTGGCCTTCCCTCTGCAGTTTTTCCAGCACCTGATGGGGATGCTGCATATTGCTGTTGTATTTCTGCC
>CAZHPS010000310.1:0-8200 GCA_964534335.1 uncultured Desulfobacterales bacterium | reverse complement strand
TGGCAGGCGGAATCGCACATGATTTCAACAATATCCTTTTTCCCATATTCGGTTATACGGAAATGCTCCGCGATGATCTGCCCCAGGACAGTCATCTGCGGGAATATGCTGATGCAATTATGAAAAGTGCAAACCGTGCTGCGGATCTTGTCAAACAGATCCTTTCCTTTTCCCGGCATGCAGAAAACGAGCCCTGGCCTGTGGAACCGGCACATATCCTGAAAGAGATTCTCCGGCTTGTGCATTCCACTTTGCCTGGTGCAATCCGGACAGAAGAAAGCATTGATGAAAAATCCGGAATGATTCTCATCGATCCCACGCGTTTTTACCAGATTGCCATGAATCTGATCACCAATGCCTTTCATGCTATGGAGGATTCGGGCGGAATCCTGAGCATCAGGCTCAGAAATACGGATCTCACCGGGGAAAACCGTATTTTGCCGGAACTGCCGGAAGGAACCTATGTCTGTCTTACAGTCGGGGATACAGGGACAGGAATGGATGAACGGACTCTGGAAAAAATCTTTGACCCATATTTCACCACCAAACCCCAGGGCAAAGGCACAGGGCTGGGCATGTCTGTGGTCCAGGGCATTGTCCGGAACTGCAAAGGGAAAATCACGGTAAAAAGCAGTCCGGGAAAAGGTTCTGTTTTTGATGTGTATCTTCCGGTGTTCACGCCGGATTTAACACGGAAAACCTCCGCAGAAACAGAAGTTATGCCCAAAGCATGAATGAACTGCAGTCAACAGCAAATAAATGACAGTGGGTCAAACCGGCTGATAATGTCATCCCTTCCGGGATTCTGGTTTATTTTTGGTTTTTTCTATAATAATGTCAATCCTTTCGGATTTTTCCGCCCGGTGTCAGACACAGATCAACGGATTTGACCCAATACCTGTTTCCAATCCTTTCAGACAGCCGTATATTTTTCATTAAAGCGTTTTTCAGCCTCGTCCGGGCCGATGAGAATCAGTTCATCATTTTTTTCCAGAATAATCTTGGGATCAGGATTGACCATCAGCCGTTCCCCTCTTTTTACAGCAATAACGCTGCACCCGGTTTCCTCACGGATTTTCATGTCAATAAGGGCTTTGTTTTCCATTACATGACTCAGCACATTGCGGAATACATTCAGCCCTTCTGAGAGCATCAGAAGTTTGTCAGGTTTCAGCAGGTTCATAATTGTGGTCGTGCACAGGGAACTGAAAGACATAACCAGATTGGCTCCCGCGCGGTGAAGGGTGTTGATATTCCTATCCAGACTGGCACGGCTGATAATCTGCGCATCCGGCCGCAGTCTTCGGCAGTAAATGGTCAGATATATGTTCACATCATCGTTGTGCGTGGTGATGATGATGGATGGCGTATCATTGATACCGGCATTTATGAGCACTTCCAGATCACCTGCACTTCCCTGAATGATATTCTGATCTTTTACGGCAATTCCCGGCTTTTTTTCCACCACACGGTAATCAATGCCCCGTGCTTTCAGGGTTTCCGCAACAGCCATGCCAACACGGCCTCCGCCCAGAACGACCACAGGCCCTTTGGACAGATCCCGGTATCCGTGACATCCGATCTGTCTGTCATACTGATCAAGCTGTTCCACTGTCCCTGCCAGGACAAGCACTGTGGTTTCACTGATTCTGCTTGCAGGTGATGGCATCATAAATTTGCCATGATCCCAGATTCCCACTACGGTTACGCCGGTATTTTCACGCAGCCGGCTTTCCATCAGGGTTTTTCCCTGCAGAGGTGTTCGCATGACCGGGGCTTCGGCTATGAGAAGTTCATCAAAACTGCCAATGACATTTGCCTTCATGCTCAGGCCCAGAACCCTCCTCGCCAGTGCCCGGCCCAGCATTTTGGTAAACTGGAAAACATGGGTGCTTCCGGCCAGAAGGAGAATATCCAGGGAATCATCCAAGTCCGCATTGGTCACTGTCACCACATGATCAGAACATTCCCGGATTGTAAAGATAATATTGGTGCTGGTCATGTCATCATTGAGAACCACCACCAGTGCAGCCTGATCAATGCGCAGCCGTTTGTAGGTTTCAGGATCATCCGGTTCCCCCACTGCCACATAATAACCAAGATCATGCAGATCCAGTGCCTGATGCAGATCCCGTGTCAGAATCACATAATTAATACCGTACAGTCTGAGTTTTTCGATCAGATTGACAGCCACATCATCAAAATGGGTCAGGATAATATGATTTGACACAGTGTCCGGTACAGAACGGGGCGCTCGCGACTTGTTCTGTTCTTCCAGCCAGGGGGCATAAAAAAACTGTATGAAGGTGAAGGGCAGCATGACCATCAGAAAAACAATGCCGCTGAGCAGAACAATGATGGAAAACAGCATTCCCAGATCACTTTGAAAGGTGATGTCTCCGAAGCCCAGGGTGGACATGACTGTAAGAGTCCAGTAAAGACCGGTAATCCATGAATATTTCCTGCCTTCATACAGCATGAGGATATGAAACAGTATGCTGAAAAAAACAAAAAAAAATGTAATCAGCAGCAGAAACCTCAGCAGCAGTCTGGTGTTGGTTTTTCTGGTATTGCTTTTGATTAGGGTAAGCAGTTGGGAAATTGTAAATTTCATCTGATTCTCAGAAAAATATTTGGTATCAGATTATCGGTAGTGGGTCAAATCCGTTGATTCGGGTCTGACACACGGACTGGAAAAATCCGTAAGGATTGATATTATTATAGAAAAAATCTGAAAAAACAAATCAGAATCCCGGAAGGGATGACATTGGCAACCGGTTTGACCCACTATCAGATTATCCTTCTGTATCCGCAAGACTGAATTTGTATCCTATGCCGTACACCGAGCAGATAATCTGATGATCAGGCAGATGATCCCCGATTTTTTTCCGCATATTTTTGATATGGGAATCAATGGTGCGTTCATAACCCTCAAAATCATATCCCTGCACCCGGTTGATGAGGTCGGCTCTGGAAAAAACCCGGTCAGGATTCATAAGCATAATCTTCAGCAGACCATACTCGCTGGGTGTCAGGTTCAGGGGATTGCCGTTTACCGAAACCGTGTGTCTTTCCTCATCCAGATGAACCGGCCCCATGCGGATCTGCTTTCCGGAAATTTCAGGTTTTGAACGCCGCAGCACTGCTTTTACCCTTGCCATCACTTCCCTGGGACTGAAGGGTTTGCAGATATAATCATCTGCGCCCAGTTCCAGTCCGATAATCCGGTCAATCTCTTCGACCTTTGCGGTAATCATAATGATGGGAACATTGGAAAACTTCCGGATTTCCCGGCAGACTTCTGTGCCTTCCATGCCGGGAAGCATGATGTCAAGCAGGATCAGATCAGGCGTTTCCTTTTTCACCAGAGGAACCACAGTATCCCCGCGATCCATGCAGGAAGCTGTATATCCTGCATTCACAAGATAATCCCGCAGCAGCCGGGCAATCTTGATTTCATCTTCAACAATCAGAATGTGCTGTGCGTTCATTTGCTTTTGTTCCTCTTATACCATTACTACAGCCACGAATTGCACGAATGACACGAATTGCATGAATTATGTTTGTGCATTCGTGCAGATTCGTGTTATTCGTGGCTGTTTAAACTGTACCATAAGGGGCTTCCTGCCGTGCTTCGCGTATTTTTGATAATGGGTCAAATTGGCTGATAATGTCATCCCTTCCGGGATTATGATTTGTTTTTTTCAATTTTTTTCTATAATAATGTCAATCCTTACGGATTTTTTCCCGATCTGGATTCAGTGGCAGATCAAGGGATTTGATCCACTGCCGTATTTTTATAACAATTCTCCATTGATTTGATACAATAACATCAGTTTTTCCGGGATTCCGCGTGTGCAAAAAACCGCTTTGCTTAATTTTTGCAATCCTCCGGATTTGCATTAACTGCGGAATACACGGTTTTTAACGCATGAACTGAGCGGTCAGTCCGCTGCAATGACGGGTTATGCCATGACAGATTTCTGTTTATATCACATTTCCGCAAAAAATGCAACTGAACGGTGAGGCATAACCAGGGAATACACTGAACTTTGAAAGCAGATTCGTAAATAGCGAATCGGTATTAAACCGTGCCAGTCACCTGCCTGTCCATCGGGAGAAGAATTATTATTTTCAGTCCGCCCAGGCCGGAATGTTCCGCGTGTATGCTTCCGCCGTGGTTTTCCACAATTTCTTTGCAGATGGAAAGCCCCAGACCCGAACCGCCCATGACACGGCTTCGGGATTTGTCCACGCGGTAGAGCCGGTCAAACAGACGTTCGAGCGATTCATCCGGAACGCCCGGAGCCGAATCCTCAAAAACAAAACAGATTTCTTTTTCCGAAGGGACAGCCCGGATATGCAGTTGGCCCGGAGAATCTGTATATCTCAGGGTGTTTTCCAGAAGATTGCAGAAAACATGCTCCAGCCTGTCTTCATCCCCGATCAGCAGTAAATCCTTATATCCTTCAGGATCAAAATGAATGTCGATATTCTGACGGTCAAACCGGGAATGAAAACGCTCCACTGCCCCGCGCAGTATCTGAACCGGCTGGATGCTGTCCTTACGGATGTCCAGATTCCGGGAATCAGCCAGAGAGAGCAGATGAAGATCATCCACCAGTCTGTTCATATGCAGCACTTCAGCATGAAGTGAATCCAGTGTCTCAGCATCCATTTTCCGGATGCCGTCCTGCAGTGCTTCAATCTCGCCCCGCAGAATGGCAAGGGGAGTTCTCAGTTCATGGGAAATGTCAGAAATCCACTCACGCCGCATTTCCTCGTATTTTCTGATGGTTTGCGCCATCCGGTTAAAATCCCGGGCCAGTTGCCCCAGTTCGTCTTTGCTGTGCACCTCAATATTTGTATCAAAGCGGAATAATGTCAGAGCCTGGGTTCCTTTTGCCAGTTCGCGGATTGGGGTCAGCAGATGCCGGGCCAGAAAAAACGAAACCAGAGCGGCCAGTATCAGAATAATGCCTCCCATCAGATAAAAAGCCTTTTCCTGGCGTCCCAGAAATTCAGCATCCAGGGGATTGGACAGGTTCTCTTCTTTTCTCAGACCGAGCCAGCCTGCGATCTTTCCTTTTGTCTCTATGGGCCGAAGCGTATGTTTTTCCGCAGATACCTCATCATCAAACACCGGATGCTTCTGCGCATCAAAAAGTGTCAGGCGATGGAATATCAGCATCAGATTTCTGATCGCGGGATCACGGAATTCCTCAAAATGCCTGTCTCCGGGACCCGGCATTTTTCCATCAAATTTTTCCCAGGGCCGGGGAGGAGGATGATCAAAAGGTGGGGGCATGGAATCAGGTTTTTCCCAGTCCTGCTTTTTTCTTCCGGGATCATTCACGGGTTTCCGGGGACCGCGATGCTCAAAGAGCGGTTCTGGGGGGAAATCTTTTCCCAGCACAGTGATTCTGAATGTTTCCATAAAGATGGGAGGATGCCGGGCAATGCTATCCCAGCTTCCGTTTTTTTCATATTCTGTTTTCAGGGCATCTGCAAAGGCATCCAGTTTTTCCAGTTCCACCAGGTTCACATAATCCGAAAAATTGCGGAACACGAAAAAATTCATCCCAAGGATCATGAATATCACGATAAACAAAGAGGTAAGCAGAAAAGCTGTGAAAAATTTGAGGGAAAGGTTCAGTCTCAATGGGTTCCGCCATAAAAAAATGTTTATTTGAATTCAGCCTGTTTTCTGATATTCAGCCAGTGCTTTTTTACAGATAAACAATTTTTCCCCATTTTTCAAGTCATACGGACAATCCACACAATATCTTCATATTTTCCCGGCCGGATATTCAAACAAAAACCCTGAGAGTTTTGGAAACGCTCAGGGTTTTTCACACAAGATATTTTTGCTTCTTCAATCTGTTCCGGAGGAGTGCAGAAATTAAGCGGAGTGGTTTTCTGCACACAAATTCGGAGGAGTGCAGAAATTAAGCGGAGCGGTTTTCTGCACACACTGATCAGCCCGTGACAGTATTAAGTCTATGGAGAATCGGTATTATGCTGCTTTTCCGGGATATTATTTTCTGGAAATCACCTTATTCATTGCAGTTCAACTGCTTCTGCAGCCAGTTTCTGACTTCCCCCTCAATGGAAAAAACTCCTTTGTTATGCCCCACAGATTTCAGGAATTTCTCTTCCAGTTCTTTGGGCATATCAATTTTTGCCAGTTCTTTGGCTTCCTCGGAATTCCGGCGGATAAAATATATCACCGGATTTTTTTTCCAGTTGTTCACCACAAAATAATGCGCTGTATCGTTTTTTGAGCGTATCACATAATTGCTTCTCGCCCAGTTGCATCCCCATTCCAGATAAAGCCTGACTGCTTCCTCCGGAGTCATATCCCAGTCTATGTTATTCAAAAGATTTCTGTTTTCTCTGATGTCTTCCAGATTCATCATGGATATTGCCTCCTGTGTTTCGGGTAAGTAATGTTCCATAAATTTTCGGGCATAAAATTTTCAGAAAAACCGGTTTTTTTCATAAAAAACCGGTTTTTTAAATACACGAAAACTTTTATTTGCCTGCTTATGACAATCTGCCGGTAAACCGGCTGCCGCCTGTTCATGTGCCCTGTGATTGTTAATTATGACTGTTTATGAGACTATAATACCGTACCCGGACTGTTTCAAGTCCCAAATTAATTTTTTTTAAAAAAATATTTTTTGGATTTATAAATATAATTTGTTATTAAGAATAAATTTAAGGCAGACTTATGAGAATATACAAAAAAAGGAATCTGTTTTCTTCAGAATCCGGAGTTTTCCTCTTATCAGAATCCGGATAAAATGTTACATACAGTTCTCCTGATAAAGTTTGTCCCTCAGCCGGGCCGATAATACCGGTTCGCCATTGCTTTGATCCAATACTGTCAGTTTTTCCGCAGTTCCGTCTGTGCAGAAAACCGCTCCGCTTAATTTTTGCACTCCTCCGGATCAGTATCAGGTCAATGGCGAATTGGTATAATACCGATTCTCCATTGAAATTATATTTAATTCGTTCCCACGCTTTGCGTGGGAATGCCTTCCGGACGCTTTGCGTCCCGTGACCGGAAAACAGCACACAAGGGACGTGAAACGTCCCGTCTGCATTCCCACGCAAAGCGTGGGAACGAGTCAGAGTTAAAGATTTGTATAAATTCAATAGAGAATTGGTATAAGTACTCAAGCGAAAAATTTTCGTGCATTAAAAAACCGGATTTTTCTGAAAAAACCGGTTTTTTGGAAAATTTATGTCTGAAAATATATGGAAACGTACTTATTTCACTGATGTTACGCAGCCTTTCCAAAAATCAGGCGGTTATTCTCTGCAACCGTTATTCCGGCGAAAGCCTGAATCCAGTGATTTCAACTGTTTCCGGATACCGATTTTCGCCGGTATGACGATCCTGCGTAACATCAGTTATTTCAAAACAGAAAAAACAGAAAATCCTCTGTGTCCTCTGTGAAAATCTCTGTGCTCTCTGTGGGAAATGACAAAAGGTTTGGAACTGTCTGCAAAGGAAGAAAATGGATATATTTGAACTGCCCTGGGGAAGCCCCGCTAAATGGCGGGAGATCAATGAAACAATTGATTATATGATAAACCTGTACCGGAGCGAACTGGCGGATGCCGTGATTCTGGCGCAGGACGCTGAAAAACTGCTGGAATCCCTTTTTCCGCTGATGGATGAACTGTGCGCGGCCGCGTGTCCCTCATGCCGGGAACCATGCTGCCTGGTAGCCCGTCTCTGGTTCAATTTTCCGGATCTGCTATTTCTGCATCTTAGCGGTCAGAACATTGCAGAGGGACAGCCTCACAAAGAATTTCATCTCCACTGCCGTTATCTGGGGGAACGCGGATGCATACTGCCCCGCATCGAACGCCCCTGGATCTGCACATGGTATCTCTGTCCGCCCCAGACTTCCCTTCTGCGGAAAAAAGGAAAGTCTGTCAAAAACCGTGTGGATCAGATTTTCACACAAATCAAGGAAAAGCGCAAAGCAATGGAAGATGAGTTTATCCGGGTGGTTTCCTGATGGCTGAAATAAGTAAGGTTCCATAAATTTTCTGGCATAAAATTTTCAGAAAAACCGGATTTTTCCGGAAAAATCCGGTTTTTTGAATACAGGAAAATTTTTGTTTGCCTACTTATACCATTACCTGAAACATTTGCAGAGGTTCAGATTCAGATCTGAATTCC
>CAZHPS010000309.1:0-8231 GCA_964534335.1 uncultured Desulfobacterales bacterium | reverse complement strand
ATATAATAATTTGATATTTAAACAAGATATGATTAATGTAAAGAAACTTTAGTTACATTATAAAGCGCTGCTTCCTGTTCATCATTAAGATACATGCTGCGTGAAGCATCACCTTGTCTACCTTGCTCAAGATTTTCGTGCAGACCATTCCCCATTCCGTAGGGATTGTTTCCCCATGTTCCATATGTTGTTGTAATTCCTCCATCTGGTGTATAAGAAATCCAACTATGTCCAGACAATCCGCCACTACCGCTTGATCCGTCACCAACCCCACTGGAATGAATTGTTAAAGTTCCTGACAATCCCCACGGATCAGCCCAGTTCACCGGATCATTGACACAGTACCCGTACAGATCCGTATCCCCGCCCGCAAAGCCGATGGGGTCTTTGGCCGTCCAGCGGCCGGTTTCGGGGTCGTAGTCCCGGTAGCCGAATCTTACGAGCTTTGTGTCTCTGTCGTACAACCCTCCCGCAAAGCCGAAGGGCATGGCAAAACCGGGATTTGAATCACTGATGACATTCCCGAACGAATCGTACGCAATCCTCTTTACCACATTCCCGGCGCTGCCGGCAATGAGTTTCAATGAGCCGACCTGATCGTAGACCATGTAATACAGCACACCAGCCTTCATCACTGCAAAGGGCATACGGGAATCGGCGTATTCAAAGCGCATGAGCAGGCTGTTGTTTCCGTCATACACGGCCAGCAGGGTTGTCAGGCCGCTCCACAGGTATTTTTCGGTGATGACTCCGTTCACTTTTTTGGCTATTCTTCTTCCCGGAGGATCATGGACATATTCAGCGGAAGTGCCGCCGGGAAGGCTTATGCCGGTCAGAGATAATCTGCACAGTGCCAGATGTTATAAGCGGAATGAATCAAAGAAAACGCCGGGAAAAGGGACGGGGTGTTACGCTTTGTATGCGCCGCTGCTGCCGGTGGAACGTTCCTGCAAACCGGCTATTTGCAATACAGTGTTTTCCACTCAATGGCAAATCGGGGCTGACTGCCGCTGACCGGGAAAATTACCCCCATCTCTATAGGAATCACAAAATTGACAAACTTTTTCATGTTGGCATTCAAACCAAAAACAACAGGCGGAGCAATATGTCCGTCGATACCGCAATTGAATGATCCCCATGCAGTGCTGCCGCCTGTGTTTTTCAGGCGCACAACAAGATATTTCTGTATTTTTTCCAACTCCTTATAAGAGTGCTGAATCACTTCATCCCCTGCAAACAGACCGCAGATCTGATCCTCTGTCACGAGATAACACTCTGCTGTTATGTTTTTTTTATACTTTGTGTTTGAAAATATCCAGTCTGTCATGGACATGGCATTGTCTCCGGCAACTGAAACAATCAGGAAAATAATCACTGCAACCTTTTGGACTCTGTTCATAATCCCTCCCGATGCAGATCACACTGCCGCAAATCCGCCTGATCCGGAACATCCGGGCAGTTGCAGGAATCCGCCTCTGCAACTGTCCGGAAAATCCGCCTTACGGTCTGATCATCAGAGGTCTGATGAATATGCCGGGGGCGGGATCCGGATTGTTCAGGCCGTGCAGCCAGTTATTCAGGCTGGCCGGATTTGAGACACCGCAGGTGCTGAAACCGGGGTGCCCGATTCCGCATGCATCCAGCGCATCCTCAACCCGGTCAACACAGTTGTCCGTTAAAAAATTGTATCCCATGGGAGAAACCGCTTTCAGTGCCGCATCCGCCTGCTCCTGTGTTATTTCAAATGAATAACTTTCTGTGGAGACTGTCTCTGTATCATCCCGCGGACCTGCCGGAAGATTTCGTTCTTTACTCCGTGGGTAATTTCCCCTGGTTATCTGTGAACCGTCATCATCTGTTATTGAAACCCAGCCATGTCCGACATTTGAGTCACTTGATGACCTGCTGCCGCTGCCGGGTCTGGCATGAACGGTCAACCAGGCAAGCCCTGAAGGATCCAGCCAGTTCACCGGATCATTCAGGCAGTACCCGTACAGATCCGTATCCCCGCCCGCAAAGCCTATCGGGTCTTTGGCCGCCCACCTTCCGGTTTCCGGATCATAATCCCGGTACCCGAAACGGACAAGTTTCGTATTTTTGTCGTACAGTCCGCCTGCAAACCCGAACGGCACGGCAAAGCCGGGACTGCTGTCGCTGATGACATTTCCGAAGGTGTCGTATTCAATCCTTTTTACCACGTTTCCGGCATTGTCGGCAACGAGTTTCAATGAGCCGACCTGATCATAAATCAGGTAATACAGCACACCGGCCTTCATCACGGCAAAAGGAAGGCGGGAGTCGGCATATTCAAAGCGCATGAGCAGGTTATTGTTTCCGTCATACACGGCCAGCAGTGTGGTGAGGCCCGACCAGAGGTATTTTTCGGTGATGACACCGTTCACCTTTTTGGCGATTCTGCGACCGAGCGGATCGTGGACATATTCAGCGGAAGTGCCGCCGGGAAGGGTCACGCCCATGAGTTCGCCCCGTGAGGAGTAATCACAGGCGGTGACTTCTGTTCCGGCTGTTTTTGCGGTCAGAAACCCGTCCGGGCTGTACGTGTACGTCACATCCCCGGCCGTGAGCAGGTGATCCTCATCGGAATAACTCAGGTTTCTTCCCGCAATCCCCCGCAGGGTGTTCATCTCATAAATCCGGGAACCGTTTGCACTGTAACGGTATTCCTCGGTCAGAACACCATTTTTTGTCACGGTCAGCAGGCGCCCGGCCGCATCATATGTATACAGATAATCCGATGTCACACCGCCGGAGGTTTCGGTTTTGGCCGTGATCCGCCCGGCATTACTGCGGGTCAGGTTCATCTGTGAAATGCCCTGACCGCCCGCAGTCACCGCCTGTGATTCCGTTTCCCCGTAACTGTTGAAAGTGCGGGAAAGGTTCAGGGTTCCGTCAGTTACGGACACGGGCAGGCCGTTTTCCGCATTGCGGGATATGGAAAACCGCCCGGACCCGGTCACAAGGCCGTCATTGTCATAAGTATATGTTTCCGCACTTCCGGCATAAGTGAAACTTTTCACCGCAAAATCATTGTTGTATGCGTATGACAGACTTCCGTTCAGGGTTCCGGACAGGGTTTCGGATGCAAGCAGGGAACCGTCATAGTCATATGTGAGGCTTTCCCCGCCTTCGGTGACAGACTGCAGTTTGCTTCCGCAGGGATAATATGCGTAATCAACTGTGCCTTCGGAAAACTGTGTCTGCGTGAGTTTTCCGCCTTCATACACATTGGTGATTTCATTTCCGGACGGCATGACCGTTTTTGTCAGTCTGCGGTCACGGTCATACACATACTGATACTGACCGCTTACAGGTGTCTGATACGAGGTGTTCCGGTTCACGCTGTTATAACCGAAACTGTGATCCGCGGGGTTCGGGTTTGTCAGCACGGTCATATTGCCGTTTCTGTCATAAGTGAAATACACGGAGGAACTGTCCGGCCGGTGAACGGCCGTGACACGCCCGACCGCGTCATGATCATAGGATGCTGTCCGGTTTTCCGGATCGGTCACGGAAGACAGGAAGCCGTCAGAGCCGTAGGAAAAGAAGCTCTGCCGGGTTCCGGCCGATACCGAGGTCAGGCGGGCTCTTGTGTCATAGCCAAAGGCCGTGTCATGGAATCCCGGAACTTTCACATACAGCGGCAGCCCCGTGTCCGGACTGTACCCGGACACGGATTTCCGTCCTTCCGGGGAGGTGAGTGTCTCTGTGTGCGCTGTTCTGTCTGTCAGAAGAACAAAGGCCCGGCCGTTGACACTTACGGTTTCGGTGATCCGTTCGGAGACTTTGTCACCGTTGTCATCCTCATAAACCTTTTCCCCCACGGTTTTCTTTTCAATCCCCGAAGGCATGGTTTTTGTCACGGTTTTCGGGTAAATGTACCGGTACCCGGGATCATACGCATATTCAGTGACCAGCTCTGTCCCGCAGGAAAGGGATTTGACCGCTTTCAGCCCGTCCGGTGATTTGGTGAAAATGTTCACACCGCCGGAAGGGCCGGTGATGACCGAACGGAATTCCCCTTTGGAATCCGTGCGGTCCGCATACAGTGTCTGCTGCCCTTCGGCCGTGTTCAGGCGGGTGCGCACAGTGCCGTCGGACGTCTGTGTTACGGAATATTCCCACAGCCCCCCTTCGGGATCACTCACATTCACCAGCCGCCCGGTGCTGTCAAACACATGCCCAAAGCGGTTTCCCTGCGGATCGGTTTCAGCCGTCATCAGGCCGCCCTCTGTGTATTCAAACCGGTACTGACCGCCGTCCGGATAACGGACACCCGTGAGGCGCCCGGATTCGTCAACTGTGAGGGAGGTGGTGATTCCGTCCGGGGAAATGAGGGCTGCCGGAACCCCCCGGGTCCGCTGAATGTACGTCCTGTTCATGCCCCGGTCATACACGGCCGCAAGCTGTTTTTCCGTATCATACTGAAAATAATTCAGGGGCGCCTGCGTCTTTGTGTCAAGGGTCCATGTGTGCAGGTTCCCGTTCATGACAATGTAACTCAGTCCCGCGGGATCATGCCAGGCCGCACCGCCGCCGCCAATGATATCCCCGATCTGCGACTTTCCCATTCCCAGAATGCAGGGCCAGTAAGGCTCGGAAACATACAGTATGCCGGAAGGATGCACGGTGATGCCCGATGGAATATAAATCCAGGCCTGTGCCGGCGGGCCGTTTATTCCGTTTATTCCGGCAGTTCCGTCACCGCCGACGGTGGTGATCAGACCTTTGCCGTCCACTTTCCGGATGCGGTTGTTGGCCGTGTCCGCAATATAAATATTGCCGTCCCTGTCCGCTGCGATGGCGGCGGGACTGTTCAGGGAGGCCTGCACGGCCGGGCCGCCCTCATCGCTGTATCCGGGGGTTCCGTTCCCGGCCACGGTGGTGATGATGCCGCTGATGTCCACTTTGCGGATGCGGTGATTTCCCGCATCTGCAATAAAGAGACTGCCCGCACTGTCTGCGATCACATCCGCGGGGGCATTCAGAAGGGATTCGGATGCCGGGCCCCCGTCTCCGCCGTATCCCGCGGTTCCGTTTCCGGCCACGGTGAAAATAATGCCTGCCGGGCTGACCTGCCGTATGCGGTTGTTCTGTGTGTCGGCAATATAAAGATTGCCCGCACTGTCCGCGGTCACACCGTTCGGACTTCCGAGCTGAGCCTCTGCTGCCGGACCTTCATCTCCGCTGTAACCGTATGTTCCGTTCCCGGCCACTGTGGTGATGATGCCCTTTGTATCAATTTTGCGGATCACATGGTTCCCGGTATCCGCAATGTACAGGTTTCCCGCATCATCCGCTGCCACGTCTTTGGGAAACAGAAGCTGTGCCTGCGCGGCCGGAAAACTGAAACTGATCCGCCAGGAATACAGCGGCATGGTCAGCACCCATGTGAGCGCTGACATTTCCGGAGGTGCAGTGATTACATTCCGGGGCGGCGCATTTCAGGCTGAAGAGGGCGGCGCATCCTTGGGCGGAACAGTGGTGGATAAGTCCGGCAGTGCAGACGATCTCAGCACCAAAAGACGTTTCCTGGAGGTGGTGGCTGCCGAGGCCGGTGATGTGGACATCACCAAATCCGAAGTGCTGGTTTCTGTGGGACGGGGCGTAGGGGAACAGGACAATCTGGAAATCGTTCATGCACTGGCAAAGGTTATGGGCGCGGATGTTTCCTGCTCCCGGCCCATTGTGGATGCCAAATGGCTGGAAAAAGCCCGTCAGGTGGGAACATCAGGACAGACTGTCAGCCCGAAAGTTTATATGGCCTGCGGCATCAGCGGCTCCTTCCAGCACATGGGCGGCATCAAAGGCTCCCCCTTTATCGTTGCCATCAACAAAAATGTCAAAGCCCCGATATTCCAGCTTGCGGATGTGGGTGTTGTGACAGACATGCTGGAGTTCCTGCCTGCCATGACTGAGGCCATAGAAGGATAGTACTCTGTCAAGTTTGAAATTGTGAGTTCATAAACCCTAAGGGTTTTCAAAACCCTTAGGGTTTGGGAATTCTGAACTCAAAAAAACAAACTTGACAAAGCAACAGTCTTTTTCTGACATGCGTTTGACACAGAAGAACACTGTGAAACCCATGGAAAATTTTGTGTGATTCTGCGGTCAGACACTGACTGCCAACTGTTTTGACCCGCAGATCTTTTTCTGAACCAGGCCGTCTTTTCCCTTTGGGGAAGAGACGGCTTTTTTTGTCCGGCGTCAGTCCGGGAATTTTTTTTCTCTTGATTCCGTACAAATCAGTGTGCAGAATTGGAGAAAAAAGGAGGTGATCCAATGTTTGCAAATCCTGCCATTGAAAAGGATCTGATTGAGCAGGCAAAACAGATCGGAAATCACAAAAGCAAAAAAGCCGCTGTCAGGAATAAACCAGATAGTTTTTGAAAAATATTTTTCAAATAAAATTTGATTATTATTGCTCAATTCGAGATTAATAAACTGGTACGTTTACAATTTATTTTTGCTAAAGCAATTCGCACCATGCATTTTGATATAGTGTTTAAGATAATTATTTTGGGTAGGTTGGGGTGAACGGAGTGAACCCCAACCTACGTGAAACTGCGGGAAACCCCAAAAATATTTTCTTAAAGGCTATAATTCTGTTACTTAAAGAATTCCAATTCCTAAAATCTCTTTCGATTCTCAGCAGCCCTTCATCGAAAAAGCTGACATAATGCTCTCCAAAAACAGGGAGCTTCTTGAACTGAAAGCCGGTTTCCCCAATTTTTTTAAAAGCAATAGGAGTTACGCAGTTGGTTTTTAACTGCCTGATTTTACATAGGCGGATTTGTGCAGTGCAACATTGGCATCTATAAAAATCAATATGTTAAAATTCAACTGCGTAACTCCTAAGCAAATTAAGTCATCAGAAAATCAGCAAAAAACTGGAATGAGCTTGAATGGGAGCAGTTTAAAAAAGAAATGGAAAAGTGCAAAGTCAAAGAATTAAGCCTGAAAGAACGCAAAGAATGGCAGTCGTATTTTACCAAACAAAAGGAAAGAGCCGATTTACATCAGTCATTAACAGCACAGACAGAGAAATTGAGCAGATGGTGTATTAACTTTACTGACTCACACCTTAAGAAACAGAACTAATTGAAAAAACTCAGGAACATATTGGTGGGATGCACTGGGTCTGATACCGATTCGCCATTGGTTTTATACAATGCGGAATGCAAATCCGGAGGAGTGCAAAAATTAAGCGGAGCGGTTTTTTGCACAGACGGAACAGCGGAAAAACTGACGGTATTGTATTAAATCAATAGAGAATTGGTATGAAAGCTGAATACCCGGAAGCCCGTGTATCCCTGCATGTCATTTACTGCTTCGGGAATCAGGGCTTCCGGGTGTTTGAAGTGAAACATCTCCGGAAAAGACAGATTTGACAGTGGAGATGCAAAACGCCTGACAGTCTGTGTTTAACCGCAGAACAGAGCAGAGTTTTCACAGATTGACACAGAGTTTTTTATGCTGCGAAATCAGGGGTTAACATCTTAGAATCAGGCGGTTTGATCCATTGGCAAAAATTTCAGGGATTTTCCACAATCAGCGTAACCGGCCCGTCATTGATCAACGCCACATCCATCATGGCACGGAACTGACCGGTCTGCACGGCAATGCCTGTTTCCCTGACTTTGCTTACGAAATATTCATACAGCGTATTGGCATTTTCCGGCCCTGCTGCCTGAATGAAAGAGGGACGCCTGCCTTTGCGGCAGTCTCCCAGCAATGTGAACTGGGAAACTACCAGCATTTCTCCGTGAATGTCCAAAAGGGAGCGGTTCATTTTGCCGTTTTCATCTTCAAAAATCCGCAGATGAACAATTTTATCAGCCAGATACACTGCTTCCTTTTCCCCGTCTCCCTCTGCAACACCCAGCAGCACGAGCAGACCTTTGCCAATGCTGCTGATGATTTTTCCCTCCACTGTCACGGAACTTTCTCTGACTCTCTGCACAACTGCTTTCATTTCTTCATCTTCCCCAGAATATCAGCAAAAGGATTGTTGAAAGGCTGATTTCTGTCCGGTTTTTTCTGCGGAGCCTTGTCTTTTTTTCCCGTGACAGGCGCGGATTTTTTCGGCTTTTCCCCGTCTCCGCGCGGATGTGCTGAACCGGGCTGACCCGGAACGCTTTTCATGGAAAGGGCAATGCGTTTGCGATCCATATCCACATCCATCACTGTCACCATGACTTTCTGCCGCACTT
>CAZHPS010000308.1:0-8257 GCA_964534335.1 uncultured Desulfobacterales bacterium | reverse complement strand
ATACCAATTCACCATTGATTTGATGCAGTCTGCACCTGTGCAGGATTTGACATGTCATACCAATTCTCCATTGATTTGATACAATACCGTCAGTTTTTCCGCTGTTGGGCGTGTGCAAAAAACCGCTCCGCTCAATTTTTGCACTCCTCCGGATTTGTATTCTGCATTGTATAAAACCAATGGCGAAATCTGATTGAATCAAAGCAACGGAGAATCGGTGTAAATATTTCCGGAATTTCGGAAATGTCGGAAATCTGAGGTGGATATTTATGCACATTTAATTAGGGTAAACCTTTGGAAAGGAGAAGATCAAAATGAAAAGAAATCATGATGTGAGTTATCAATGTATCAGATGGAACAGACTGTTTGTGCAGGCTGTTTGTTTTTTTACTGCACTGACTCTTTTCCTTATTCCTGGCAATGTATATGCTGCTTCATTGGATACACCGGAAATAGAAGTAAAATCTTATTGCCTGCATGCAACTGTTTCATGGAAAAAAATTGAAAATGCAACAGGGTATGAATTCTGGTACAGACCTTATGATGAACCGGATAACTGGAATTATGTTGATTTGGATGCGGATACAGAGCAGATTTCCGGTGAGCTGTGGGATGGATCGCATTTCCGCGTTGCTTTGATTGCGTACAATAATGAAGGCTGGAGCGATTATTCTGAAATAGAAACATTGCAGACAGGGAATTTTGTATTGCCTCCGAACCCGAATATCGTTGTCAACGGGCTGAATATAAAATTGACTTGGAACAGTGCTGATGATGCTGATGCTTACCGGCTGTGGTTTTCCCTGGATGCGGGAGAGAGCTGGGACAGTGCAGATTTTGACAAAAATACAACTGTGATATCCGGAGATCTGTGGGAAGGGGCATACGTAACTGTTTTAATGCAGTCATTAAAAAACAATGGCAGCACCAGTTATTTTTCAAATGTGATAAAATTTTTTACTGGCAAAAGACCTGACATAACAACAACCCGTTTTGCATCTGCCCCCTTTTGTTCAAATGTCGTCAATGTGTTTCCCGCAAATCCATCGGGTCGGTACAGCAATGTATTGCAGGACTGTGTTTATTCAAATGAAAGAAAAGAATCCTGCGGATTATCCGTACTGCCTCTGATCGGGCAGGAGTATTCCAAGCCGACTGTTGACAGCATTATTGACCGTACAGTTGTTTCGCATCAGTGGATGGCGGAAAGATTCAGAAAATTTCTGACCATGCTGCCTGAAGAATCCCTGCATCTGTTCCGTGCTGTCACAGCCATTGTTATTTCAAGTGATATCAGGCCATCGTATTATGATGCTGATACAGGGGCCATGTATATTGATCCGGATTATCTGTGGATTACCCAGCAAGAAAAAGACACCATTGATCAGACTCCTGATTACAGAAGCGGATGCGGTGACAGTTTAAACTACAGACAGTTGTACAGATATGTAAAAGATGATCGATACGTTTACAGTTATTACACAAGAACAGATAATGACATTCTGTATCTGGCAGCCCGTCTTCTTTTTCATGAACTGTCACACGCGAATGATTATTTCCCGCCCGCCAGTCTGGTTCTGATACCCAAAAGCATTTCCGTAAAGGAAGCATCTGATATCAATTTTCAGAACAGACTGTCCTGCCGGCTGGAGCAGGACTATCCCCTGCTGTCAGATATTCTCAAATATCAGGCACAGGTGGATTACGGATGCCAAAATGCAACCTGCAGACAGACCAGTTACACACCTGATGAAATCGCAGAGGAATTTGTGAACGATTTTGCCAATGACACTTATAATTATTACAATGCAAGAGAAGATTTTGCAATGCTTGCTGAAGAGGCTCTGATGCTCTATTTCCTTGGTGCAGAAAGGGATGTGGCAGTAACAGATGTTCCGGCAGAGGAAAATCCGGTGTCAAAAGACTATATTGTTCAATGGGGACAGCGAAGAAGAATTGCGGACCCGATGATAAAAGACAAAGCGCGTTTCATTCTGTCAGGTCTGCTGCCCGGAATTGATTTTTCAGCCTATTTTGACAGGCTGGAGCCTCCTGAAAACATGACAAAAGGTCTGAGCTGGGCTGATAATCTTGTTATGGGGAATTCAGGACGTGAAAGAAGAAGTGTAACCAAAGAAGAGCAGTACCGCAAACCGGAGGAATACATAAATTATGAGTAACAAATATCAGGCCATAAGCAAATATGGATAGATATTGATGACTTACGAAGTTTCAGAAATTTCGTAAGTCTTTCAGGGTGATTTCTGAAAATAAATATCCCTGCTGCGTCACCTGAAAGATTTGACAACTTTCGGAAAGTTGTCAAATCTTCCTGCGTTCAGACTTACCGGGCTTTCCAAAACTTCGGAAATCTGTGGGTATTTTTTTGGGGAAATCCCCTTTGTCAACATTGCATCTGTGAATACAATTTTTGTGTTCTCTTTTTTTGTGGTTGAACCCGCAAAATTAAACCTGACAAGGATAGTACTACATGACCAATTTAGATTTTATGGTATCAATTCCCCTCTTGAGAGGGGCAGGGGTGTGTTTTGGGTGTGCAATTCCGGACACACCCCTGCCCCTCTCAAGAGGGGAATATATAAAATTCAACGTGGTCGTGTAGTACTTTGTCAACTTTGATTTTAGGTGATTTCTGAAAATAAATACCCCATTTCAGTTCACAGGCACAGGGCACAAGCTGGAAGCTTATGCTACTTTGGTGGGATATTCTTTTCTGGAAATCACCTTAGCAGAGTTTATAAAAATGTTTTAAGTATCTGTATAGTTTAAACAGCCACGAATAACACGAATCTGCACGAATGCACAAACCATAATTCATGTAATTCGTGCAATTCGTGACTGTACCATCAAATCTTCTAAGTAATTGTATACAATGTGCAAAAAATCGCTCCGCTTAATTTTTGCACTCCTCCGGATTTGTATTCCGCATTGTATAAAACCAATGGCGAATTGGTATAAGCAGGCAAAAAAAAATTTTCGTGTATTCAAAAAACCGGATTTTTCGATAGTGGGTCAAATCGGCTGATAATGTCATCCCTTCCGGGATTCCGATTTGTTTTCTTTGGCTTTTTCTATAATAATGTCAATCCTTTCGGATTTTTTCCCGGACAGACATCAGGGGCAGATCAACGGATTTGACCCACTACCGATTTTTCCAAAAAATCCGGTTTTTCTGCTTACTTAATTCATTCTGTCAGGGCATCAGTCAGATCCGCATCTTCCAGTACAGCCTCTTTGCGATCTGTTTCCCGAAGATCAGCACCCCGCAGGTTTGCACCTTTGAAACCAGTTCGGGTCAGTACGGCTTTCACCAGCCGGGCTTCGGACAAATCTGCCTCGCTGAGATTGCTGTCCGTGAGATCCGCTCCGCTCAGATCCGCTTTGCTCAGATCAGCCCAGGTCAGATCCGCATCTGTGAGATTGGCATCTTTCAGACAGGTCTCCCGCAGCTTGGACATATTGAGTTTTGCCGCACTCAGATCCGCTCCCTCCAGATTGGCACTGCTAAGGTTGGCCCATGTGAGATCTGCCCCGTTCAGACGGGCTTTGCCCATGTCCGCACCGCTGAAATCTGTCTCCCGCAGATCAGTGTCCCGGAATTTTGCCCCGTGAAGTTTTGCCATGCGGAAATCTGCCTGACGGCATTTGGCATCGTCAAGTGAGGCACGGGTGAGATCTGCCTCCCGGAATTTGGCATTTCCCATTTTTGCCAGGCTCAGATTGCTTCCGCTGAGTTCCGCCCATTTGAAATTTGCTCCGGAAAGATCTGCATGGGAAAGATCCGCGCTGCTGATCCGCGCTGCATTCAGATCCGCGCCGGTCAGAATACAGCGGCTAAGGTTGGCAACAGAAAGATCGCTTTCGCTGAGGAAGGCCCGGCTCAGATCGCTTCCGCTCAGATCCGCGTCCGTGAGTATGGCTCCGCTCAGATCCGCATCACTGAGATCCGCGCCCCGCAGATCCGCCCATGCCAGCCGTGCTTTGTTCAGTTTTGCACCCCGCAGATCCACGCCCCGGAGATTGGCTCCGTTGAATTTGGCATCTGCCAGATCAGCCTCCCGGAGCCGGGCTTCACTGAGATTTGCGCCGCTCAGATCTGCGTCCCTGAGACAGATGCGCGTCATTTTGGCATTTGCCATATCAGCGGCAGTCAGATCCGCGTCCCGGAGATTGGCATTCATCAGCACAGCTCCGGACAGGCGGGTTTTGTTCAGATTCGCGCCTGACAGATCTGCCTGATACAGATTGATGTTTGCCAAATCCAGTCCGCTTAGGTTCATATTCCGCAGGTCTGATTTTTCAGAGGATATAATCTGCCGGATAAATATTTTCACTTCCTCTTCCACATGGGAATAGGAAACAGATGGCTCCAGCCCGGCCCGGATTCTGGCAACATACTGTTCCGCAAGAAAATAATCCAGAAATGAGCGGTGAACAAAGCGGAAATTCTCTTCCTCATCCACAGTGATATACTCACAGAACCGGATTTCATCCCGAAAACGGACTGGAGATTCGTCTTTGTATTCCTCTTTTACTGCCTCGGCCGGAGGAGTGTCTGCTTCGGAAGCAGGGAGAAAAAATCCGCCGCCCCTGCTGAAAATGGCCAGGGCCATACGGTGGACAAAATTCCGTTTTCCGGCAGGGGTAATCCTGAACCGCCAGTCATCCCTCTCAATCCACATGGAAGTAAATTCCCGGTATATATCAGCAATATTGACTTCCTTTTTCTCACGGAAACAGACTGCTGTGCGGATGAGCATCTCTTTTAGCAGAGCAGGGGAGGACAGCCTGTTCAGGTTTACGGGATCAGTGACAATGCCCATCAGATTCCGCGCGGTAATGCCGTCTCCGCTGCTGCCCACAATATAACTTTTCAGACGGCTGTCATCAGGTTTTTTGGGATCACAGCGGATGATCTGATAGTTTTCCTTTCCTGCATAATCCCGGTACAGAGGGGTGTAACAGTCGCTTTTGTGCATATCTGTTTCCCGTATGTCGGTCAGAAAATAATGGGGACTGCAGGTCAGCACCACCTTGTTGGCGGGCCGGGTTTTTTCCACTCCGTCTTCCAGAAGGATATTTTTGAAAGAAAGTTTTGCAATCCGTTCCAGGTTGTTGCGGTTTATGTGAAAATCACCCGCGCAGTCCATTTGATCAAAACCGTCCATCAGAAAAATGCATTTTCCTTTCATCAGCAGATCCTGCAGTTTGATCCGGGAAAGTTTCACGCCAAAATTTTTTGAGAATTCCCGTACCAGCAGTTCCTCGGTATCCAGCAGACCGTCCATGCCTTTGAGGGAAACAAAGACCGGAATGCGGGACTGATCCGGGTTTTTCAGAAACTGCCGGGCCAGAGTGATGAAATAAGTGATCAGAAAGGCTGTTTTTCCGCTTCCCTTTTCGCCCAGCAGAGTCATAAAATTGGCAGAAGTGTTTTCCAGAAATACCCGTACCAGATCATCCAGCAGAAAGGTTTTCCCCTTTTTGCTGCTGAAATACGCGGGAAGGCTGCAGGCATGAAAATCAGCGTCTCCCATCGGGCTGATGAAAAAAATTTCATTCCGGTTTTTCACGGCTGTCCAGTTTTCAAACTGTCCGATGACCCTTTCCAGCCATTCGCAGATTTTTCTGACCGGAATGATCTGGGATTTTCTCCGCACACCCGGGCCGGATGCATCTTTATCAGCGATCAGGGAACTCAGATCGTAAGAACCTGAAAATCTTTGGCAGAAATGGGGAAAATTGAAAAACATGCGTTCCTCAAATTCCGGACTGATCCACAGCAGTATGCAGTCACCGGAAGGGAAACACCCGGAAAAGGTCTGGAGAAATCCCATGAAATCCCGGCACGCGTTTTCGTCCAGTTCTTCCATGTTCTGTATATGAAACACGCGTTTTCCCTTTACCGGGTGAGCAGGATCTGCCTGGGAAAGTTCTGCAAAATCCACTGCATTTCCGCTAAGCGTGACTGAAACCGCATGAAGTTCCGGCAGATCTTTTTTCAGATACGCAATCACCGCACCGGTCAAATCCGGGCTGGGCGAAACGATAGAAAAAATACCTGTATTTCCGGAAAGCTCCAGTTCAGTTTTCAGTTCCCTGTAGATTCTGTGTCGTGTGATTCTGGCAATATCCATCATGATATCCTGTTCAAAGCCTCTTTCAGCCAGGGATGCGCATCAAACCGCAGAGGATCATCCTCTTCTCCGCCGTATTCCAGTACAAAGCGGTATTTCAGCAGATATCCCAGGGTTTTGCTGCCTGTTCCCTTCATGTTTTTGGTCCGGATGATTTTTTTCACTGTGTCTCCGTATTCCTCAAAATCAAAAAAACGCATACATGTATCAGCCATGTCAGTGACCGCAAGTCTGGCAATTTCTTCATCAATCTGCCGGGCTTTCCGGCTGACCGCTATTCGGCAGGCTGTCCGGATCAGGGTGTTCAGATCGCGCAGCACTCCGCCGCTCTGAACAATGAGAAAGACAAGGGCCTCTTCTGCAAAAGCAGGGGCCACCTGTGCCGTCTCTGCCCCCGGATCAGACTGGGAACCGTCCTGAGCCGGAAAAACAGGGGGGATCCGTTTCATAACCATTTCTTTGAGCAGAGCCAGGCTGCTGATATCCGGATTTCCGGCAGAATCAGATACCCGCAGGGGCAGTACGGTTTCAGCGGCAATATCCTTTTTCACATGGGAAAACAGGGGAGAATGGAAAATATGCAGGGGAGCTGTGCAGAGAATTCCGGCTCCGGGCATCATAAGATCTGAAAATTCCTCCAGAAATATCTTCTCTGCCGGGCGCGGTTCCAGTTTGTCCCCGTCATCGATGAGGATAAGCAGATCCGCAGGGTCTTCGCTCCATGCCTGTTTGAGTATCCGGTCTTTGTAATGGGATGCCTGGACTTCCCCTATTTTTTCCTCTATGCTCTTTAAAAACCGGATTTCGCTTTTGTATTCCCTGTCCCTGATTCCTTCCAGTTTGGAAAGAATATTGTCAGACACATCCTCTTCCCTCAGCCTGGCAAAGGTGCTGTCTGAAAGCCGGAAACAGTCGTAAGTGTCACGTGAAAAGTGTCTGCACAGTTTTTCCGTATATCTCCGGAGATCTGCGGATCTGGCCCTGAGTTTATCCCTGAGGCTCTGCCGGAATGCGGCATCAGTGCGAACCCGGAAAGATACGGTACTGAGCAGATCCAGGTCTTTTTCTTTTATCCCGGCATTGTCAAACACAGGTTCAGTCAGTTCCCGCAGATCATCCAGAGGAGATGTGAAATCCTCATCCGGCATGGAACGGATGATCCGGGAATAAATGGCAAAAAGAATGTCCGGAGATTCTGCATCCGCGAGACAGATTTCATCTGCAAGGGAAAACAGAATGACATTTCTTTTTTTCTTCAGATCTTTGTTTTCAGCCATATGCCGCAGGATTTCAGATGTTCCGCATCCGCCCTGGCTCATCAGCAGCACTTTGGGAAAGCGCGGACTGTTTTTCAGGGTCCGGATAAGACGCTCGGTCCCAGGCCCTGTCAGTCCCTTCACCCGGAAATTTTTGCATTCCTCTGCTGTGAAACTGTGCTGACAGAAATGCGGATACATCCTGGCAAAAATATCAGATTCAGAGATTTCTTCAGACATATTTTTTTCCTTGCATCATACTGCCATTTCCCTGAGTGTGGAGTCCCGGTCTGAAAGTCCGGGGTCAGTGAAACAATTTCGGAAACTGCCGGACTTTTACTGAACCCGCAGAATCAAACATGTTGATTTAACAAATTAAATTTTTATGCCAAACACACGCTGATCCGAAATATTTCTTTCAGGATAAAACTATAACACAAAAGAAGTGAAAAAGCATTATTCTTTTGCACTGTGTTCTTTCGCAACTGCTCCCGCGTTCACCTGCTCTGTGAAAACTCTGCCAATGCTGTTTCCTAAAAAAATTTATATATTCCGATGAGTTTCCGGATCAAAACGGTCATTTTTTCACAATCCGGTCTGAAGGCAAAAACTATGCCGGATAAAACCAAAATTGGATCAGTCAATGGTTTGGTAATTTTTTCTGCTGTGTAATACCGATTCTCCATTGATTTGATACAATACCGTCAGTTTTTCCGCCTTTGCAAAAAACCGCTCCGCTTAATTTTTGCACTCCTCCGGATTGCTTTGCAGAAAACTGCTCCGCTTAATTTTTGCACTCCTCCGGATTGCTTTGCAGAAAACCGCTCCGCTTAATTTTTGCAC
>CAZHPS010000307.1:0-8287 GCA_964534335.1 uncultured Desulfobacterales bacterium | reverse complement strand
AGAAAAATCCGGTTTTTCGGAAAAACCGGATTTTTCTGAATACACGAAAATTTATCGAAGGTTACTTATGTGTTACGCAATTGACGTATTTTTCTTGTTTAACCGCAAAAATCCGCAAAGGAAAACCCAAAGACGGGCAAAAATGTTTCATAAATTCGCGTCCTCTGCGGTTCATTTTTCAGATGCAGAAAATTCAACTGTGCAAATCCTGATTCATTTTAAATTAAATTGATTTGTCAGGTATTTTCTGTAATGTTTTCAGATTTTTTTTAGTTCATCCAATCAGACAGAATACGATAATATTTTTTGGAATTTGGTTTATTGGAGGAAAAAGCAATACAGATAAAAAAAGGTTCCTATCCATTAAATTTTTTTATGACAGCCATCTGTTTATAATTATTGTCGCAAATATCAAAGCACTATAAGCATTTATTATCAGATCTGTTTTCCCTGATAACAGTCAAAAATGGAACTTATCAGGGAAAGTTTGTCCCGGCAGTTCTTCCTTTTCAATATTGCCTGACCTGTTTGATCAATTTTTACATATAGTTTATGAAGCTGGTTCTGTCAAGCATGAAAAACAAAAAATCATGGCCTCCTTTTGTAAAGATGATCAGTGGAAATTTTTATACCGATTCGCTATTGTTTTGATCCAATACCGTCAGTTTTTCCGCAGTTCCGTGTGTGCAGAAAACCGCTCCGCTTAATTTTTGCACTCCTCCGGATCAGCATCAGATCAATGGCGAATCGGTATAATACCAATTCGCCATTGAAAATATACTTATGAAACACACCCCCTGCCCCTCTCAAGAGGGGATTTTCTGAAAAAATCAATGGCGAATTGGTATTATACAACAATCTGAAAATACAACTTAATATTCCTTCAGAAAAAGGAAAAAAACCGTGGCTTATGTCAAACGCATGCCAGATGAAATATTGCCTTTATTCTGTGAAACCCGGAGGCAGTCCGGTATCTTTGTCCAAAGCATTTTCTTCCCCTGTTCCATAAGAAGAATCCCCTTCTTCCCCGCTTTTGCGGATACGCAGATCCAGACCTATATCCCGGCCTTTCTGTTGGTATGATCCGCTTTTCAGGCGGATAGCCTCCATTGGTTCCACGACAATCGCTGCACGGGCCTGTACCGGGCAGTGAAATTCGCATAAACCGCAGCCCGCGCATCTGCTTTCATTGACAAAGGGAACCGGAACTTTCTGATCCTGCACGGATTTCAGATCAATCGCGTTATAAGGGCAGACTTCATCACAGACCAGACATTTGCGGTCAAATTCCCAGGCCAGGCATTTGTTCCGGAGAATCTGCGCTGTTCCGACTTTGGCCCATATTTTTTCTTCCATAGACAGAGGCGTAATCGCACCGGTCGGGCAGACCTGTCCGCAGGTATTGCACTGGGCTTCACACGGCCCCCGGCGCGGGGTAATGACCGGGCTGAAGAATCCGTGAAATCCGGAAATGAGACCAGCGGGCTGCAGGGTATTGGTTGGACAGGCTTTCATGCACTCACCGCAGCGGATGCAGCGGTTAAGAAAATCCTTTTCCGGCATGGAACCGGGCGGACGAATCAGCGCAGTGTGAAGTATTTCACCCGGAACAGTATCATTGCTCCGGTACGGCAGTCCGGTCATGGAAATGGCTGCCATTCCCGTACCTGAAAGAGCGGCTTCGATCAGTTTTCTCCGCTCCAGTGAAAAATCCGATGGAACATGCTGCAGAAAATTCAGAGCATCATGTGTGGATGCGGAAAATGAAAAAGAAACAGCCTGCACAGGACAGATCCGGACGCAGTTCTGGCAGGCAATACATTCCCGGTGACTGGTGGTCAGAGGATTTTCAGCAATGGCATCCATCGGGCATTCTTTCCGGCATTTTCCGCAGTGAATACACTCATCCGAAACCTGCCGCCGGATCAGAGGTCGGAAAGAAAACAGGGCAAAAAGAGCTCCGGCCGGGCAGAGATTTCTGCACCAGAAACGGGGAGAAACAAACGCACAGGCAAATATGCCGGCAAAAATCAATACCGTAATACATTGCAGGGCAAAACGGGGAGAGCCTGTCTGTGCGTAGGCCAGGGATGTCATATCCAGATTGTTTGCCAGGGGCCGCACAGCATTCAGACCGGTATCTGTGAACAGGCAGAGCAGAGGATAAATAATCATGCCATAGAAACGGGTAATCAGTGACAGGGGAGAACCCAGAAAAACAAAGGATACGCCCATGAAAGCTGAGGCCAGAATCAGAAGCAGAAACATGTATTTGAAATATCTCTGTCCTCCGGTGTTATTTTTTGCGCTTTCAGAACTGTTTTTGTCCCTGACTTTACGGGAGAGGAGCATGCGATCTGCCATATCAATGGTGGTTCCCATAGGGCAGATGGTGCTGCAGAAAAACCGTCCAATAACAGGCGTGAGTGCCAGAATCAGGGCGGCAGTCCACAGCGAAGCGATAAAAGTTCTGGTGCTAAGGCATGTTCCCACAAAAACAAGAGGATCCATGCGCAGGAACATATCCACCGGAAGCAGGGAGGTCAGCGGAAAGGCAGCCAGCCAGAGCAGTATGGCGAAAAATCCGAAGCTGATGGTTTGCAGGATACGCTGAAAAGGTATTTTTTTCATTAGCTTAACCGTCTGAACAGATCATCGAGCATTGCCTCCGCGTTTTGCAGAGCATCTGGCGCGGGGAAATGCGATTCCAGTTCCCTGAAAATCACATCGTAAGGGGATGAAGACACTCCCGCAGGAGTATAATTGACCGGCGTTCTGCGGTACAGATGATCCTCAAAAAAATAATTGCAGATGTTTGTGTTCCTGCGGAAAGGCCATTTTATTCTGTAATGCAGAAATTCCCGAACCACTTCGATCCGTTTTTGATTTCCGGTGAAATCCTCTGGATTCACGTTCCGGTCAATACGCTTTTCCACTTCCCGGAAAAATGCGTTCAGCAGTCCCAGTTCCGTTGCGATCAGCCCGAAAATATACCAGTCATGTGCAGCATAGCGGATAATCTGTTTATATCTTTCAGGAAGTTGTTTGCAGGCCGGGCAGAAATAGCTGCGGCAGGCCATGCCGCCATAATAACTGAGTCCCCTGAAATCCACACCCTTGTTGCCGTCTGCCATCGGATGCAGCAGACAGCCAGCGCGGGAGAGATTTTCTCCGATCAGTCCGGTAAAGGGGCAGTGGTGAAATCCGGGATAGGGTCTGTCCTGACATTCTTTTGATTCAATTTCTTTCTGAAATGCCAGAATTCCTTCCAGTGTACGGGGAACATCGGCAAAAGCACGGGATCGGAATGCAAGCATTTCTGTCAGGGCTTCCCGTGAGGCATCTGCCACATTGTACAGACCGCAGCATGCTCCACAGGAGATATGCTCATTCACCTGACAGAGATAAACCCCTCCGGGGGTTTGCTTATCCAGATGTTTCAGATGCATTGCACTGTCTGTTTTCCGGCATCGGGTCAAACCTGCTGATGAATCTCTCATTTTTCTGTTCCTCTCACATCATGAACACCCAGACTGCCGGATGAAAACTGATCCACAATGATTTCATAAAATTTTCTCTGCTGCGCGGGCGACAGCAGTTCTTTCTCTTCCAGAATATGTTCAATCACTTCTTTTTCCAGTTCTGACTGCCGGGACATAATCTCTCCCGCGACAGTGTCAATCTGTGTTCTGTCTGCTGGTTCCTCAAAAAGAAGATCTGCCAGTTCCGCCCGGCTTTCGCGCAGATTTCTCCGGATGTCGGCCACTATGGGCAGAAATGTGGTGCGGATGCGGCTGACCTGTTCCCTCTGGATTTGGCTCAGATCAGGAATGAGGTCCAGATAACCTTTGATGGCTCCCGAACTTTTCCTCTGCTTTTCCATACGGAAGAAGATCAGCACCATAACAGCCAGAATTATTATCACTGCGGTTCCGAAACCCGCTGCAAAATAGGCAAAAGGCAAGATATTATCTCCCAGGTGGTATGGGGAATTCAAAGAAGGTTAAAATAAACACGGCTCAGGGAACAAGGCGGAAAATCTCCGAATTCATCCAGAGTTCCGTTATTTTTCGATTTAATGGCAAAGAGGGTATCAAAGAAATACAGCAGTCTCGAAGACCATTTCCGCGTTTGCGGTATATCCGCTGTTTTCATCATCAGGTTCCGCACAAACTCCTCACTTACCTCTTCCGAAGAAATTCCGGCAAGCAGGCTGTCCGCGTGTTTGAGCAGGTTCCATTCCTGTCGGCATTCCTCACACTGCGCCAGGTGTTTTTCCATCTCCCCGGCTTTTTCCTCATCCAGTTCCCCGTCAATATACGCGGAAATCGTTTTTCCCTTTTTCCGGCATTTCATAAACTCACTCCTTTTGCGGAAATTTTTCTCTCAGGGTTTTCCGCGCCCTGTAAATCAGGGATTCAACACCCGGAACACTGATATGAAGCACTTCAGCAATTTCCGTGTAGGACAGTCCTTCAGTGACGCGGAGTATCAATGCAGCCCGCTGTTTTTCCGGCAGTTCCTTCAGAGCGGAAAATATCACATTCTTCAGATGGTAAGTATTTTCCGGATTTGCGGATTCACAGGCCGAAAACCTGTGTTCCTCACAAAGTTCTTTGGTGAAATCCCTTTGCCTCCTGCGCCGCCGGGCTTCGTTCATCGAAAGATTATACGCGATTGTGAATATCCATGCAGATACGGAAGAATCGGAACGCACCTCAAAACAGGATGCAGCCCGGTACACTCTCAGAAAAACCTCCTGGGTCAGATCCTCGGCCTGCTGACGTTCTCCGCCCATGTATTTCCGGATGAAACTGAAAATTGGATTTTGGTATCGTATGACAAGGGCTTCAAATGCCTGACGGTCGCCATTCCGGATGGCCTGCATCAGTTCGGTATCCGTTTTTTCCATGTAGTTTTGGCATTCCTGCTCAAATATACCATTACTCAGAAAATTTGATGGTACAGCCACGAATTGCACGAATTGCACGAATGACATGAATTATGGTTTGTGCATTCGTGCAGATTCGTGTTATTCGTGGCTGTTTGAAATATCCCGATACTTAAAACATTTTTATAAACTCTGCTATAGCTTTTAAGATAATTATTTTGGAGTAGGTTGGGGTGAATTCATTGAACACCAAGATACTGAAATTGTTGGAGTTAGTTCTTCACTCCAACCTACAGAAAACCCCAAAATTATTTTATTAAAGCCTATAAGGCAGGCCTTTCGAATGTGATATTTTACAACAGAAATGTTTATATATCCGGCAGCGGTATATAAGCAAAAAACAGCCATATTTCATAACTGCCTGCTTTCAGATATTTTATCTGAAACACAGGCGTTATGTGTGGAAAAGCTAAGTTATTTAAAACGGTTGTCAGAGCGTTTTGCAGCCACTTCCTGTTTGTCCGCTGTCATCCAGCCGGAAGAACTCTTTGTTACTGCGTCAAAATTTTCAATATAGGGTTTAATATCCAAAAGCGGGGTTCCATCCAGGACATCAATCCCTTTAACGGTAAGAACCGCTCCTTCCACTTTTATCAGTTGAACAATGGAAATACCGATATGATTTGGCCTTAAAGGAGAACGTGTTGCAAAAACGCCCCGCTCCAATGTATCCAGAAAAGGAGTGACTGTCAGACAGGTTCTGTCTGCCTTATGAAAAAGATAAATCAGATAGATATGGCTGAATCCGTCCAAATCTGTAAGCCCTTCAACATAATGCTCATCAATATGCACTGTCCCTTCAATGTCTGCCGCACCTTTGGGCTGTATCGGCATATTTTCCAGATTTTTAAAAGGCGAGTGAATGATACCTATTGGTTCCAATGTATTTCTCCTTTTTTTCTTCGTTTCATCCAATTGAAATAAAAAAAAACCTGATTCATCTAAATTTTGATTTTTGCCTTATTGATAAGGAAATCCGTTGCAATCCCGATTCCAAATGCCCATGCCATATTCGGAACCGCCAGAGAGATGCCGCTGATCAAAAGAGCCACAAAATATTCCTCATTTGTTTTCAGGCTGCGGATCAGAGGACAGAGTTCAAGCCCTGCAAAAATAAGCAGAACGCCCAGAACCGAGTTGGGAATCATCATAAGAACGGCAAAACCGAGTTCCCCGAAAAACAATGCTGTCAGAACAAAGAAAAGGCCAATCATGAGCGGTGCGCCCCCGGTTCTTGCTCCAAAGCGAAAATGAGCGGCCAGTCCCCCGGTTCCGTGACACATAGGAACAGCACCGATAAATCCGACCGGTAAATTGGCAATTCCCATTGTCAGGGCAAATTTGCCTGCTTTGGTTTTCTGAAGCAGCGGATTGTTCGGAAAAATCGTAGTGCAAAGGTCAGCCGTTCCCACACACGCATTTCCGATTGTCAATGGAATCTGTGGCAGAATCAGCATGATAAATGCAATCCAGAAGTCATTCAGAGAGGGAATAATCACACGGATATCCGTAGGCCCAAGTGAAAATTTCTGTCCCTTAAAACCCCCGAAAATCAGACCTGCTGTGATTCCGACTCCCACCGCAGCGATTGCAGCGGGCAGTTTTTTGTTGTCCAGCAGCAAAAGCACCATCACAAAAACAAAGATGCCGAGAGCCAGATTAACATTGAAACCGGCTGCATTGATCGAACTTTGGGAAATAAACAAGTCTTTTTTCACTATCAGTTCGATCCCTTTGCGCAGAAATACCAGACCCAGTGCAAGCTGAATACCGCGAACAACCGGCTGTGTAAAGAGTTTTGCCAGTTTGTCCACCAGACCGGTAAGGGCAAAAAACAGCAGAAGAACTCCGAAAATAATTCCGGATGCGCCAATCACTGATTCTGTAATCATCGCGGGATAGGCAATGGCAATGGCCCCCACAGCTTTCAAAGGCTGAACCGGAACCGGGAGTTTGTAATAATATCCTGTGAGGATATAAAACAGTCCGAAAGACAGAAACACTGAGGAAGGACTCAGTTTGTTGATAATAATCATTCCCAGGACAATTGGTAACAGGGTTCCCAGATCTCCGAAAGATCCGGCCAGCTCGACACGGTCAAATTTCAGATTTTCAAAAAAGCTGTTTTTTGGATTTTTCGCGGAAATTTCGGAAGAATCTTTTGAATCTTCATATTTCACATCTGCACTGCTGACTTTTTCCATACATAACCTCCTCAATTCTGTTTTGGTTTTGCCATGAACCTGAAAAGTTCGGGTTCGGCAGTTTCTTTTTCTGAAATGTAAAACAGCGGAGAAAGGAAAAACCCGCGAAAAAATATTTGCAAAGGGATTAAGGGGAGGATATAATACCAATTCTCCATTGAAAATATACTTATGATTCGGTTTCCAACAGAGGACACAGGGAGAAAAAACCACAGATAACACAGAGGAAACAACTCACCTTATTGTATAAATTCAATAGAGAATTGGTATAATACCGATTCGCTATTGGTTTTATACAATGCGGAATACAAAACCGGAGGAGTGCAAAAATTAAGCGGAGCGGTTTTTTGCACAGACGGAACTGCGGAAAAACTGACAGTATTGGATCAAACCAATGGAGAATCGGTATAAAACAGGATCGGATTCTCAAAAAAAAGGGCTGCACCCTTTCAGATGCAACCCTTTAAAAACTTCAAACCGGTTTGGTCAGAGAATTAATGACCTTTTGAGAACAGACCGGCAATAGCAGCAGCCTGCGGATGCGCGTAGATAAGAATCAGCGCAATAACCAGAGCGTAAATACACAGAGATTCAATCATCGCGAGACCGATCAGCAGGGTCACGGTGACTTTACCGGAAGATTCGGGATTTCTTGCAATACCCTCAACAGCGGCTTTCAGACCAAGGCCCTGACCGATACCACAGCCAAAAGCGGCAATGGCAATGCCAAAACCGGCTGCAGTCACACACGCGATAAAAAACTCCAATGCAAACTGTTCCATTCTCTTACCTTTCCTCCTTTAATGAGTTTGATATGATGATATTAAGCTTCTTCCATTATCCCATTAACAGCGAAGCATATATCCGTAAATTAATGTGCATGTTCCATTGCGCCGGTAAAGTACATAATCGACAGCAAAAAGAACACAAATGCCTGCACCAGGGCAACGAAAATGCCCAGTGCCATAATCGGCAGCGGTGCAAAGAACAGTCCTGCCAATCCGAAAAGAATACCCAGCACCAGTTCATGTCCCATCATGTTTCCGAAAAGACGGAAAGACAGGGAAAGAATGCGGGCAACATGACCAATCACTTCGATGGGGAATATGATGGGAACCATCCACCACACAGG
>CAZHPS010000306.1:0-8296 GCA_964534335.1 uncultured Desulfobacterales bacterium | reverse complement strand
CCTCAAAAGGGGGCGAAACGGCTTCGACGGGGATAAAGAAGCACAGGCTGCATACCGAGCTTTCCTGCTGCTCGTTAAACACGGGAAATAAACATAATCGCAGACGATTATAACTACGCTATGGCCGCTTAGGCGGCCATCGTCCTGACAAATTTCCTCCTGCGGATTTGTTAAGGGCGTCGACTTTGCAGGATAGCTGATTCCGGCCGCCTGGTCCGGAAAAGGCAAATTCTTACAGGCTGGCTTTTCAGAGTATCCTGCCTGAAGGAGACTTGAAAAGCGAGATTCAAATTTCAGGATAAGTATGTAGATGCAGGTGTGGAATATTTTCGGACGCGGGTTCAACTCCCGCCGCCTCCACCATTTATCTATCTGATTTTGCTATATTATAATTCATTTCTGTTTATTTTCCGTTTTTTCCATATAACCATATAAACGGATAAATCCCTCCCTTCTTCATACATCTCAGTCCTGAAACACCTTTCAGACGGCTTATTTATCAACTTTATTACAGAAAATCCCAATATGCCCAAGTGTTTAAAAACAGTATTTATACCAATTCTCCATTGGTTTTATAGAATGCAGAATGCAAATTCGGAGGAGTGCAGAAATTAAGCGGAGCGGTTTTCTGCACAGACAGAACTGCGGAAAAACTGACAGTATCGGATCAAACCAATGGCGAATCGGTAAGTAAGGTTCCATAAATTTTCGGGCATAAAATTTTCAGAAAAACCGGATTTTTTGGAAAAATCCGGTTTTTTGAATACACGAAAATTTTTGTTTGCCTACTTATTATTGTCTTTGAATCCTCTGTGTTCTCCGTGTTTTTTCTCTGTGTCCTCTGTGGGAAACTTTTGTCTGAATTCTGTTTTATCAGGATAAGGTTTCAGAATCAAGCATTTTGAGATGGAATAATAAAAACAGATATTTATATATAGATGTAACCAAATTATTATTTTTTTCAAGTGGTTATATGAAAAAAAAGCCGTAACCCATGCCTGACAGGGCGAATAACGTGAGAGGAAAAGGCAAAACCCCATGACCGGGACTCCTCGCCCCCACTTATTATGGTCGGTACGGAAGATTTTAAAATCAGACGGAAAGCGATTTTTTATATTGAAAGGCTAAGGCGGTTTACCGCCTGCAACCGGGGCCGGGGGTTTTTGCGGAAACGGCGGGCAGTGGAAAGAAAATCATGCAATAGGAATAGGGAGAAAATCTTAATTGCAGGATTATTTTGCAATTTTAATTCCGGGATTATCCCGGAATTAATTCCCTGGGGCAAACGCACCAGTCCGGGTATTAATATATCCACCACCGGTCTTTATCATCATGGTTCCATCCTTGGTATTAAGCAGGTTTCCATTTCCCGCTCCAGTATAAACAGTGCCATACTGATCAACCGCAAAGGAACCTGTCTGGTTTGTATTTAAGATGGCTGTTTGCGATTGACTGCTTTGCGATTTTTCCTTTTTTTCTTTTTTTACAAATTCTTCAGAAACATCCTCTTCCAACTCTTTTTCTTTTTTGACTTTTTCATCTGCAGACTGTGAATAGGTTCTTATCCCTGCGCCCTTTCCTTCCTGACCCGGATACGTTATCCATCTTCCGTATTTGTCTTTCAAAGGTCTTCCGTACCGGTCTTTTTCAGGTTCGGGGACAGTAGAGACTGTTTTTACCACGGCATTGATTTGAACCGGTTGGACACTGGTGGGCTGTTCCTGTTTCAGGTTTTCCCCCCAATTCGCATATTCTTCTGCCGAGATTTGCTTTCCGTCCGGAGAAAAATATATTCTTTCTCCCGCAGACGCAGGAACCGCACACAGCAGCAACACAGCAAACACCAGTTTTTTCAACATACATCACCTCATTTAAATTTGTCTCGGTTTATAGCAATCAAACAAAATAAAACAAAAACGATAATTGCAGCAGAGATAACCGCTTTAAAATCCCCCAAAAAATAAAACAAAAAAAGACCTATACAAACGCATAAATGAATAACAAAAAATATTTTTTGAATTAAATTAAGTGGTTTGTTTTTTATAGCTTTTATAGGCAAATAAATGTAAAAATGCCATATAAAAACAAGAAAGATAAGAACAAAGAAACCACAATAAAGACGTTCCCACAAAGACAGGCCCACAAGTCACCATCCATTTCCGTAAGAGTTTGCAACGAAATTTGGGCGTCCGTTTAACGGACGTTCAAATTTCGTCATTCCCCCGCCATTTCCGCAAGAGTCTGCAACTGCCCAAATTTAAATTGAGCCATGTTCAGCGAGATGATTTATGATACTTTGAACAATTTCAGTATCCCACTCTGTATAAAGATATAAAAACCCTATATTTAAACCAAATATTGATTTTTTTTCTGATATTATGACTCTGTATGGATTATAGCTACTGTTAGCACCATAAGACCATTCTCCACCAAATTTAAGAATCCCTTCCCGCTTTGCTTTTTTGAGGTCATAATTTTTATTCTTATGTTTGATGTAACCTTCTCTAAAAATCTGCACATATGAACTTAATCCACATTCAGTAGTATAGTCATATGAAATAAAACCATTCGATTTAAGTTGCGAAAGATAATACGAAAGTCTTTTTTTATATGTGATATGATTTAAATATGCAAAAGCAAAATCAAATAACTCAGTACAATTCTGTTTCTTTTTAATAGAATGCTTTGCACCATAAATAGTACCACCATATGTTTTTATATAAAAATCTATAGTATTTGACATTTGAACAAAATTCATTTTAAAGGATTGTTTTTTATAATATAATCCTATAATATCTTTGTGATAATTAATTTCAGATTCATATTTAAACAAATCTTCATATATCTCTATATTATTAAGAGAAACAGGGAAATTAATCTTCATATTTTCTCCTTATTATGTGAATCACATTTTTCATGCACGCAAAAAAGCTGCACATAACACAAGGAGAATAAAATGTCTATAGAAAACTCACTGGCCGACATGAACCAGAAACAAATCATACCAATTCTCCATTGACTTAATACTGTCAAGGGCTGATCCGCGTGTGCAGAAAACCGCTCCGCTTAATTTCTGCACTCCTCCGGATTTGCATTCTGTATTGTATAAAACCAATAGCGAATCGGTATTATACCGATATTTAAAATACTTTGGTCATTATGCCTGGCACATTTTAACCGCAGAATTTCCGCAGATTCACACTTTCAGCTTGATCTTTTCTCTATTTCTGCTTTATAGATTTCAAAATCCGCAAATTTTCTTACAGCGATCAGCCTTTGTCTGTGAAGAAAGGAAACAGCTTATCACGAATTTTAAGCGATTTCCGATACCAAAACAGTCCGGAGTTTCATCTCCGGGCTCCAGGCGGACTTGAAAACCAATAACCTTTTATTTTTCCGGAGGGATTTGCCATGAGAACAGCGATTATCGGTGCAGGTGCGATGGGTTCTTTGTTTGGAGCCATGCTGGCTCCGGTTTCAGAACTTTGTCTTATTGATCCCTATGAGGAGCATGTAAAAAAAATCTGCCGTGACGGTCTGATTGTGGAACACGCAGACGGATCTGCTGAAACACACAGACTGACTGCCACGACTGATCCATCGGAAGTGAAACCGGGCATTGATCTTGCAATCATATTCACCAAATCCCGCAGAACCGCAGACGCAGCACGGACAGCGAAACCGCTTCTTGCGGAAAACGGCCTGGTTCTGACTTTGCAGAACGGCATTGGCAATGCGGAAATCATTGCTGATATTATCGAAAAAAAACAGACTCTTGCAGGTGTCACATCTCACGGTGGAACTCTGCTTGGGCCGGGCCGTGTGCGTCACGCAGGCATGGGGCCGACTTATATCAGTGCCTTTTCCCCGCGTACAATCTCGCCGGAACCGGTGATCCGGATGTTTGAAAAAGCCGGTATTGATGTGCATGTTTCTGATGATCTTCAAACCCTTGTATGGGGAAAACTGGTCATCAATGTGGGAATCAACGCGCTGGCCGCGATTCTGCGGGTTCCCAACGGTGTGCTGGGGATCAAACCGGAATGCGAAAAAATCATGTCCGGTGCTGTGGCCGAGGCAGTTGCTGTGGCAAATGCCCTGAACATCCGTCTGCCGTATGAAAATCCCCTTGCTGTGGTGAAATCCGTGTGCGAAAAAACAGGAGCAAACCGGGCCAGTATGCTGCAGGATATTCTGCGGGGAGCAGATACCGAGGTGAATGTCATTAACCGGGCCATTGTCCGCAAAGGTGAGGAACTGGGAATTCCCACTCCATACAACCGTTTCCTGTCTGAAATCATTGAAGCTCTGGAGGCAACCGCGGCTGAAAGACTGCTCTGATTTTTATTCCAAAATTGTCTTTGTACAAATCATAAACAACAAAAATGTTTATATCCTCCAGATGCGCGTTCTGCCAACCAGCATAAATATTCTTTTATAACAATCAGATAAATATTTTACAATCATAGGACGGTTTGGCATGTCTTTTGCTTTCAGCAGTGTGGGTGAATCTTTAGCGTAACACACCGGTTTGGGGAATTGCAGCATCACAATGGCGGATTTCGCTGCGCTTTATGTGAAAGAGCAATAAATGCAAAAAACCGCTTTGCCCAATTTTTGCAATCAGACTGTGCGGGAGTGCAAAAATTAAGCGGAGCGTTTTTTTTGCATATACCGATATTTAAAATATTTCGGTTATCCTGAGTAAGGTTCCATATATTTTATGGGATAAAGATTTCAGAAAACCCGACTGTTCAAAGGAATCCATTCCGGGGAATCCATTTTTTTATACCACAAAATATATGGAACCTTACTTGTTTCCGTAACTTCCGGACTCCGAAATAAACTTATACTGAAACAATTTTGGTTTACTTCGGCATGTTTTTTGCCTGACAGTCTGACGGGGAAAAATCATCCGTTTCCGGTCTGAAAAACCCTTCGGACAGACTGAAAAAGCATATTCCTGCACATATGCAATTTCCGTGCCAAACAAAACCAAAATTGTTTCAGTATAATATAATTTAAATAAGCCACGAATGACACGAATATGCACGAACTGCACAAAACATAATTCGTGTAATTCGTGCAATTCGTGGCTGTACCATCAAATCTTCTGAGTAATGGTATAATCCATGCAATTCAGCGATAAGGGAGGGAAACCCTGAAAAATGACAGAATCTCCAAAAGATTCAATTCTCATACGTCCGGCAGTATTATCCGATATGGATGTGCTGCTTTCTTTGCTGCATATGCTGTTTTCCATTGAAGCAGATTTCTGTTTTGATGAAATCCGCCAGCGCAGAGGATTGGAAATGATGCTGGAAAATACGGAAAACCGATGCATCATGGTTGCAGAATACGGAAAAAAAGTGGTGGGCATGTGTTCCGTGCAGTTGCTGATTTCCACAGCAGAAGGCGGGTCTGCCGGAATGGTGGAGGATCTGGCAGTTCATCCGAATTTCCGGAACAGGGGAATCGGCAGAAGCCTTTTAAAATATATAGAAAAATGGGCAAATGAAAAAGGAGCTGACCGTCTTCAGCTTCTTGCTGACCGGAATAATTTTTACGCTCTTGAATTTTATGAAAAACTGAAGTGGAAACACACGCAACTGATCTGTCTGCGAAAGGCGGACATTGCTGAAAATGGATAAGCATATGAACAAAAATATAAAAATCATTGACTGCACCCTGCGGGACGGGGAACAGGCTCCGGGAGTTGCATTCCGGCCGGAAGAAAGAACAGCGATAGCCAGGATGCTTGCGGATGCAGGCGTTGATGAACTGGAAGTCGGAATTCCCGCAATGGGACATGCAGAGCAGGAATCCATACGGCAGATCAGAAATCTGAACCTTCCCATACCGCTTACCTGCTGGTGCCGTGCAGTGACGCGGGATATTGATATGGCAAAAGAATGCGGAACAGGAAGGGTTCATATCAGTTTTCCGGTTTCACGAATCCATATGAATGCTCTGCGCACAGATGAAAAAAATATTCTGAATCTGCTGGAAAAAACCGTATTGTATGCTCTGCGTGATGCGGATTTTGTTTCGGTTGGCGCACAGGACGCGCTGCGGGCAGATCCTGAATTTCTGGAAAAATTTGCTGTTCTTGCCTGCGAATGCGGGGTTCACCGTATCCGTATCGCTGATACAGTGGGCATTGGAACCCCGAAATTTGTTTATGAACTGATAAAGGGCCTTACCCGGAAACTTCCCCTGGTTCCGTTTGAATTTCATGCCCACAATGATTTGGGAATGGCTGCTGCCAATGCCCTTATGGCTGCGGAAGCAGGATCTCAATGGCTCAGTGTCACGGTCAACGGCCTGGGGGAGAGAGCCGGGAATGCGCCGCTGGAAGAAGTCTGCGCTGCCCTGATATTCGGGGCAGGGATGTCCTGCAATGTGAAACTTCCGCACCTTATGGAAATATGCAGTTTTGTTGCGAACGCATCCGGCAGGCCCATTCCTGCGGGAAAACCGCTGACCGGCGCGGCAGTTTTTCAGCATGAATCCGGAATTCACTGCCACGGCCTGCTCCGTGATCCACGCACCTATGAACCTTTTCCGTCTGAAGCAATAGGCCGAAGCCCCAGGGAATTCATTCTGGGGAAACATTCCGGAACCGGGATTATCCGGCATTTACTGGAGAAAACCGGAATCCGGATTGACCGGGCACAGGCCGAAAACGTGCTGGGATGTATAAGAAAAACTGCTGTGGAAACAGGCAGGGGCATATCAGCGGAAGAACTGATCCGGCTCCACAGCCAGATGAGTCTGAATACGCAAACTGCATGAAATTCTTTTCATACCAAAAAAACTACCGCAGAATACTTTGTTTACCCCATTGATTCCTGTGCGGTTTTCTGACATCAGAGGAGATCAGAAGGTCACAGACATGCACACCTGGGCCGGTTAACACAACGGGGGATACCACGGCGGGGTATCCCCCAGAATTTTTTGCCATACAGTCTGCAATTACACCTTTCATAACATAAGTAGGCAAACAAAAATTTTCGTGTATAAAAGCAGCATAAGCTTCCAGCTTGTGAAACACAGTCCTGAAAACTTTATGCCCCAAAATTTATGGAACCTTACTTATCGCATCTGAACTTTGTATTTTTCTGGTACCTGTTTTGCCGAATCTGCTCCTGTGCATCTGTTTCCCACAGAGATCACAGAGGACTGCACAGAGAACAAAGAGATTTTCTGTGCAAAGAAGGAGTTGGATTCCTCCAGGCTTTGACAAGTTTCTGAAATTTATCAAATTCTGTGTCTCTGTGTCCTCTGCGGGAAGGCAAAAAACCGCTCTGCTTAATTTTTGCACTCCTCCGGTTTGAATTCCGCATTGTATAATACCAATGGCGAACCGGTATTACGCATCGCCATCATACAGGAGAAAGCCGGAGTCAGGCTTTGCATAGGAACGACATCGTTTCAGTCGATTAAAAAAACTGCATATGCCGTCTGAGTCTGCAGTTTTTCAGGAATGAATCCAAGTGGATTCTTTTGAGTCTGTGATTTTTCCTCATCCAATCTGCATATTGCAAAAGTAACATCATCCCAAAGACTGCCTGAAGGCAGTCTGACATTCGCAAGCAGTTGCTCTGCGCATTTCCCCATATCATCAATTTTCAAAGCATTCAGTATGTCCTGATATTGGGAATAGTGAAAAAGCCCGTCAGTTCCGGCCAGTATTGTACCTGAAAATGGAACAGGGCCGAACGATACCGGAATCGCCCGCCCAGTGCCAAGCAGGGGTTTGGTATGCTGATTTTCTGTAAGATCAATGAATTTCTCACTCTGAAGAATCCATACTTCCGAGTTGTCCGCACCTGTGGCAGTTTCCAGATGAAACTCTGTATCAGTATGAAGAATCAATGCTTCCGAGTTGCCCGCACTTGCACCGCACACAAAACCGTCTTTGATCGCCACAATCAGACAGCTTGTTTCACCTGTCCCATTTCTTTGATAATATAACAGTTTCTGATCAATCTGAAAGAGAAGATCTTTCCATGAATCCGGATCATTCAGTTTATATTCAGGAGATTCTTCAACGATCCTGACAGCCATTTCTGCGGCCTGACCTCCACCGCCTGAGCCTCCGGCTCCGTCTGCAAGAACAAGAAGCAATCCTCCGGAACGGCTGAAAACATTCACCCGATCCTGATTTTCACTGCCTGCGGGTATTGATACTGTTTTGATTTTGACAGACTGGGTCATTTGAATAATTCGTTTTCACTGTTGCTGTCCATTCGCTTAAATTTTATTAATATCATGAATTAATTTCCAAAAAGCT
>CAZHPS010000305.1:0-8312 GCA_964534335.1 uncultured Desulfobacterales bacterium | reverse complement strand
CTTATATCCGGAAAATATTCATACCACTGATACTGCACAGCTTCCGGCAGAATCAGTGCGGTTTTCTCTTTCCGGGCTGAGGGACATTGCCAAAGATATTCATTTTCCCCGGAAAAAGCAATATAATCCGAATGCAGCGTATTGCCAATCAAAGATATTTTTCTCTTCAACTGCCAGGGAATTGTCTCTATGAATATATCACCTGAAATCAGGGTATTGGAAAGCACTTCCTCCACTGTGATTTCAATTTCACTGATGCCTTTTTCCAGTCTGTCCGGTCCGCAATGCACAAAGGGAATCGCCGAGGTATGGATTACAGCAGCCACCGGACAGAGCAGGCTTATTTTTGTTTTGTGTGCAGTATTGGGTTTCAGTCTGCCAAAATCCAGCACAGACGGGAGTTCCCATTCTCCGTCCTCTCCCGCCAGCCCTTTGACTTTGCCTTTTACAAACACATCTTTGAAGCATGGGCCGCAATCTCTGTCCACAGACAGGCAGATGCCCTCTTCATCATTGCTCACAAGATGGAGGTTTTCCAATTGCACATTCCTGCTGCAAATCACCACTGTGGGAGATGGACCTACAATGGTTGCAGCAGAGGAAAGAGATCTGATGGTAAGGGGCGAGGAAATGACTATCTGTTCAGCATATTCCCATCCGTAACGGAGTTCAATGATGCCATTGCTTTCCGTGTTTTTTATTTTTTCCCCTATACTCTGCATATACATTTACCTGTATTAGGCACTGACCATCTGCACAAGAACTACCCGGCCGCCTTCTTCACGGGAAAGCAGAATCTGCTTTCCCTCTTTCAGTTCAATCATGGAACCCACTGCAATATCCTTATTGACAGTCAGATCTTTCATGCCCGGCATATTCTGATTTACCAGCACCCATCTGTCTTTGTAAAAAGAAAAATATCCGACCGGTTTTTTATCCTCTTCCAAGAGTTTTTCATTGGGAAATTTGTTTCTTGTCACATGCCAGGGAAAAAGAAACTGATTGTGATACACCATCAGTCTGTGATTGTCCGATGTGTACTGTCCCTGTTTTTTTGCAGAATACAGGTTAAGAACCGGCAGCAGTCCTTTGTACTGCCAGCTACAGAAGGGGCAGACCGGTTTTACGGTATTGTCAAACACAAACCATTTCTGTTCACATTTGGGATTTCCGCAGGGCTGCATCAGATCCACTGTTTTGATCAGAGCGGTTTCCCATGCGTCTGCCGTGGGACGTTTGTTTCTGTTATGAAGACCGTCAATAAATGCCTCATCAAACAGTTTTTTCAGATAAGGGCCTGTCACAGTATAGGGAATTTTGTTCACATCAGCCCAGGGCATAAATCTGGGATTGAGTTCTTTGGGCCGGTTGCTCACATCATCATGATGTTCAATAAACAGAGCATGTTCCCCCATGGAAAGTTCCTCATCTTTATTAGGGTCCAAATCGTGAACCTTGCCGCCCCGCAGAGGATGACGATAGAGCAGATACATATAAACCAGTACGGCAAGGGCATGCAGATCCGTGAGTCTGCTGGGAAGAAAACGGGATGGATTTTTGAAATCAAGGTGAATGGTTTTGAACACTTCCGGCGCAATAAAATCAGGGGTTCCAAGCACATCAGGCGCGTATTTGTCCGGAACCACCAGCCCGTCTATGTCAATAATGGCTGCATGGCCGCCTTTGGGATCAATCAGCACATTTTTGTAGGACAGATCCGAATGTGCCAGTCCGCTGATGTGCATTTTCTGCACAGCACGGCTGACCAGAATGCAAAGCCGGAAATAATCAAGCCAGGTTCCTTTTTCAGAAGGGGCCAGCAGCTTTCTGACCATAGCGGATGCAAACCATTTTCCCTGTTTTTCCTTGCCTTTCATTGGGCCTTCGGCAAAGAAAAAATGTTTGGGATAGGCAGGAGCCACTATGCCCAGTCTTTCGCTGTCAATAATATGCGTAGGCCAGCAGTACAGATTTTTCCAGTATTCACCGGTATCTGTGTCTGCGCCCGGATTGTATTTCTCAACAATGTCCCTGAGACGGCCTTTGGCATTTTCATCCTGTTTTGTTTTGTAAAACGCAACAACCTTTGTTTTGCAGGGAGTGAAATACACCTCTTTCATGGCTCCCTGACCGATTTTGTCATCCACATATTCTATTTCGGTTCCGTCAGTTGCCTTTACTTTGATCACATTGCCCATGTTTTTCACCTCAGTTTATATAAAAGTCCCCGTACTGCGAGGCTCTGCCTGTGAACAGGTTGATGATTTTTTCAACTCATTTCCGTTGTTTCTTTCTCATTTTTTTCAGATAAGATTCTATTTCCTCTGGACTGAATTCTGATAAAATATCTTTCAGTGTAAGTCCAGCCAGGCGATCTTTCGGTGTAAGTCCTGCCATACGCTCTTCAGGTTTCAGTCCCAATAATACAGTCTGTCGCCATTTTTTGCCTATTTTCATAACATCTTCAGGTTTTATTTCAATTTCCATATCCTTATCTCCTATTGTAAACAGGTAATGCAGAAGTCCCTCAATGAACCACTGCAAACGGCGGTTTAATGATGTAAATCCTTTATCCATAAGAATATCAAACGCTGATTTTTTTTCCTGCTTTCGGCTGGCAAAGCATTTGATCCATGCATTGTGGGGACTGTCTGCAAGTTCGTTCAGCAGGAGCAGTGTGACAGAGTCAGCCAAAGGGTTCTGACTCTCATAAACCCCGGAGCTGTCTGCGGACTGCCATGCAAATTTTTCCAGTGTTGATTCCTGCGGGGTTTTGGAACTGACCAGAAAAGTCTGAACCTCATTTTCCTTCAGTTCCTGATTGTTTTTATAAAGATAATCATAGCAAAGGGTCTGGAGCAGGACATTTTTATTTATCGATTCAGTATATTTGAATTCGATCAGGATATGTGCTGCACTGCTGTCCCTGATACCGTCAGGCAGTCGGGATTTCTGTTCCTCTGTCCACTGTCCCTGATCTTTTCTGAGCAGCAGAAGATCCGCTTCCGGTGGATCTCCCATTACCGGAACATCTGTATAAACCAGAATGCCTGTGGGAACCAGAAGTTCTTTGAATAAGCCGCCGAGTATGCGGTGCCAGCGGGTTTTTGTTTTCTTTGATTTCATGATGTTTGTATCTCAGCTTGTTACGGGGATCTGCCCCAACGACTTTAAGTTAAGGAATTTGCGGAGTGCCAAACGGAAAGTTTGGCAGTATTCCCAAACTTTCCGCTATATCAGCATGGCAATGGTTCTGTCATCATGTTCGCCTTCTGCCCAGAAATCAAGCCATTTCAGAAGTCTGTCTTCACTGTTTTCTCTGTATGGAGAAATATTTTCCTCCAGATCTGCCCATAATCTGTCCCAAAAAGACAGATCAGAAAGATTTTTCTCTGTAATGAATTTTGCATCTGATATGCCGTCTGTGGCAGCGAACAGGGCAGTGAAATCCTTTTCCAAGAAAAACTGTGTCCTCTGCCGAAGTTCATCCGGATTTTTCCAAATGCTGTTTTCCGTAAGAAAATGCGTCTGGCCGCTGAATTCCCCGCCGTCGGGTGTTCCCATCAGCCTGACATTCCCTTTCTGTTCTGCCGTGTTTTTGGTATATACAGCCAACGTGCCATCTCCAATCCAGAACCCCGCGAAAAAATTTCCCAAAGCAAAGCATTTGTGAACAGCCAGAAGCAAAGTGGTGCTGTATTCCTTCACTTTCCGATTTTCCTTTGCGGCTTCCTCATGGATGGCCTTTACAGCAGCATATGCGGAGGAAATCATGATTTCATCAAGCATTTTTTTCAGCAGGGATTTTTCCTGATCCCCGGCTCCCTCAGTATATGCTTTTTCAATGGCCTCTTCCAGTTGAGCATTCTTTTTTATCAGAAAATCAGACAGCATTTCCACAGATTTTTCACACGCAATCCTGGAACCTTCTCTTGAAAACTGGGCAAAACCCGCACCGTCCGCGACAGCAATCACAGACCAGCCGGTTTCTTCCATATAGACTGCTTTCACATGATCATCCCGGAATTTGCCTTTGTGCGCATGGGATCGCCCTCTTTTGCTGGCCCAAAGCAGTTTTCCGCCTCCTGCCGCAGGTATCATGCCTTTGGCTGTATGCTCTTTGCGGTATGGCAGATCTTCCGGAGGTTCAATTTCTTTCCACATGGCTTTGGGATCAGGCAGCACTTTGAGAAAAATGGTTTTCTTTGCCTGCTCTTTTTCAAAATCATCATCTCCCGAATCTGTTTTGTATCTCAGGGTTAAGGCAAATTCAAAATTTTCCGCTGGATTGCCTGCTTTGAGCGGTGTACCCCTGATTTCATCGTTCTCTTTGTCCAATGTAAGCCCCAGAATATTCTGCAACGCGTCATCATCCTTTCCATAATCGCCGAAACTGATACTGTAATCAATGATTTTTTCTCTTCCGCCTTCAACAATTTTTGCAAAATCCAGTTTTTCCCGGTAAAATTCCCCTGCTTTGGCATTGGAAAGAGCATAATGCTGTCCGTAATCCGGTTTGGGAGGCTTTTTCAGCAGAATCTTTGGTTCCGGTTTGGGAAATTCCTTTTTGTCTTTCTCCGGCAAAGGTTCCGTTGGAGGTTCAGACAGATTATCCTTTGTAATGTCAGCCCCGATCTGTCCGGCAGAACCCCCGGTATCTTTATCTTTTTCCGGCAAAGGAGTATCCGTTGGAGGTTCAGGCGGCTTATCCTTTGCAATGTCAGCCCCGGTCTGTCCGGCAGAATCATCGATTTTATCAGTTTGCTGCAACGGTTCCGGAGGAGATTCAGGCTGCTTATCCTCTGCAATGTCAGGATTGATTGCACCGGCTGAATCATCTTTATTTGTTTGCGGCAAAGGTTCCAGTGGAGGTTCTGTCAGATTATCATCCTTTGGAATATCAGATTCGGTCTGCCCGGCAGAACTTTCAGATATTTTTGGTGATTCTTCAACCTTTCTGCTCTCAGTCGATGCCGACTGCAAAGGTTTCATTTCATGCTGAGACTGCGTATCTGATACGGATTCCGGCTCCTCTTTGCTTACAACCGGTTCTGTTTGCAGAGATTTATCATTCTCCGGAAGAGAAACAGCCTTTTCATACTTTATTTCCTTATCCTGATCAACACTGCCAATGGCAGATTCTTTGGAATCTTTGATGACAGCCGGTCTTGTATATAATGTTTCACTTGGGGCAGAACTGTCAGGCACAGATGCCGTATTCCCATTCTCTGACAGAACGGAATCAGCCTGCCCGGTGGAATCGTCCGCTGTATTTTCAAATTCCGGAGTATCTTTGAGTTCGGCAGGATCTGTCTGTAACTGTTCATTTTCATTTTGGGAAGAAATATCCTGCACACTGGCCGCATTCCTATCTTCTGAAATGCCGGAATCAATTTGTGTGTTCACACTGTTTTCAGATTTTGGAACCTGTTGTTCATTTCCGGACAGAAAAGACAGGGCAGACACAGATTCCGCCTCCACCGTTTCCCCACCGGAATCAGGTTTGCTTTTTGTGGATTTTGGAATCTCTCTGCTTACAGCCGATTCCGTGTGCAATGCTTTGTCATCATATGAAAATGAAGTATCCTGCACAGGCTCCGCATTCATATCTTTTTCCATGTCAGCAGATTTCGCATCCTCTTTAACCACAGCCGGTTCCGTATATGATGATTTGTCATCAGAGAGGGAAATCTCCGGTACAGATGCAACATTTCTGTTTTTGTCAATGGAATCATCTCTGCTGTCCGGGGATTCCAATGCGCCATTTTTCCAACTCTGTTTTGTTACACCAGAATTTGTCTCTCTTTCATTCGGCAAATGGGAATCCTGCACAGATTCAGCGTTCTTATCCTCTGCAATGCCGGAATGGATCTGATCCGGAGAATCTGCTGTCATTTCATTGGAAAGAATTTCTGCATTCAGAGAATCCGGCTTTCCGATACCTTGCAACTGATTACCGGAATCATTTTGGATCTGTTCTGTTTCCGGATAGTTTTCTGCTTTCTCCTTATGATTCTGTGTCTGATTTTCCATGGAAGGTTTCCCCTCTTTTTCTGTTGTTGCAGCAAAATTGCTGTAATCCATATCTGCCACCAGAGATTCCAGTGCAGGAAAAATGGCATTCCATATCTTTTTTTCAATATCATCCAGCAGGTTAAGACGGTGAATCTCCAGAATGGCAAAATAAAATTTCTTGGAACTTCCCAATGTTATATTGCTCAGTTTTTTGGCAGGTGTTTCTTTCCACACTGCCTGTATCTGCTGATCCGACAGATTAATGCAGCTTATGGATGCAGGCGCATATTTTTTTATGATTTCCCTTATAATGCCCAGTTCAAATTTGTCCAGTTTTTCATATGGGAAACTGCGGGCATCAGAAGAGCGAAAAATAATTCCTCCGATTTTCTGCAAAGTGCAGAAAAATGCTCCGCCTGCTTTCTCCTCTTTGGATTCATTTTTTTTGTTCATGGCGATGTATCCTGTTTTAACATCATGTTATTTATGATAAATTTCCGATGATTACCGGATTTTAATCACGCTGCATGAAAAATCCTTTTTATCCTCTTTCAACAATCTGTCAAGTGTATTCCGGGCAGCCTCCCGCGCATCTTTCAGTTTCTGCTCCCTGTCAGAAACAGATTTCATACCAATCCGCTTTCAAAACATGAGCATGCCAAATGCTGCTGTTTCGTGCTGTTTCGTGTTTTTCGTGGCAAAAAAGAGGCATTCCCCGAACTTTGAAAGCAATTTGGTATCAGTTCATTGTGTTCAAAAGCATTCCATATTTCCTGTTCTTCCAAATCCAGTTCACAGTTCATAACACACATGCCACATATCCCGTTACTCAGAAAATTTGATGGTACAGCCGCGAATTGCACGAATTATGGTTTGTGCATTCGTGCAGATTCGTATTATTCGTGGCTGTTTAACCTATACCGATACTTACATTTTTATAAATTCTGCTGATGCAAATTTTTCGAATGCGGTATTTTACAAACGAAATGTTTCAAGTAATGTTACTCTGTCGGGCATGGAAATCCTCCCTTTCCATTTCAAGTCCTTTGGTATTTATAGAAATCAAATCCAATGACCTGAATTGTCTTTTGGCAGGCTGACTGTACTTAATCAGCAAAAATTCAATAAAATCCAATACTTCTTTTTTCACATTTTCAGGAAGCATGGAAATTTTTTTCTGAATGGCAATATCATACACCGTTTTACCTCCTTTATTGGCAGTCAATTAATTGATAAATTTGAGATTCAGGTCGGTTGAACCGCTGTCTTTACTCTTTTCATCCTTAATAAATCCCTCAATCCCAATTCAAATTGGAATATTCTCAGCCCTGTGTGCGGGAAATGTCAAACCCGGCTCCTCCGCTTTCAAGTGTGATTTCCTCTTTGCACCAGGGACAGCGGTTGTCTCTGCTTTTTCCCACACAGAAAAGAGAACCGCACGCACAGAAGGCCAAACCCGGATTTCCGCATTCCGGGCAGAGCGGAACCGATTCAAAATGCGATGTGTTTATGGCCGGGGAGCCATGATCTTTGGAAGAAAGTCTGAAATAATCCTCTGAAATCATATAAGCCCCATCAAGACCGTATTTACGGGGCGATTCCTTTAAATATTTGATAAGATATGGTTTTCCTGTTTTCTGACATCTGGCGAGCAGAATGGCAAAACGCTCATCAGATCCCGCATGTTTTTTTTTGCAAAGATCCTCTTTCTGCAATATCACGCCGTCTGTGTCCGGCAATTGAAATTCATCTCCCGGAGACAATGCAATATTCATGCTTTTGGTTTCAATGGACGAGGATATCCATTTGAAAAATTCCTCATATGCGGACGCATCTGTATTGTCAAAAATAAGAACATTGTCTGTGAATTGTTTCAGCACAGAGGTATCAGCCTGATTTCCGAATGAAATCGCAACAAGATTTGCCCTGTTTCTGAAATCACTGTGCCAGCGTTTCACCGCAGCCGATATATCATCAGTCGGCGCACCGTCCGTGAGAAGAAAAACAATGGGCTTCCAATCCCCTTTTTTTTCATAGGTGGTTTTCTGAACCTGCTTTCCCATTTCATCCATCAGGAAATTCATGGCATTTCCCAGCGCAGTGCCTCCGCCTATGAACAATTCCGGTGCATTGAAAGGGATCAGTTCTGTAAGCGGAGCAGTCATTACTGCTTTGCCTGCAAATGCAATCACAGAAATATATGCGGTTTCCAATGCCATAGGATTTCCCTTTAAATGCAGCAGAATGGTTTTCATTCCCTCATTCACTTTGCGGATGGGTTCCCCGACCATGGATTC
>CAZHPS010000304.1:0-8368 GCA_964534335.1 uncultured Desulfobacterales bacterium | reverse complement strand
GAAAAAACCACAGAGAACACAGAGGAAATAATTCACCTTATTGTATAAATTCAATGGCGAATCAGTATAATACCAATTCTCCATTGATTTGATACAGTACCGTCAGTTTTTCCGCGTGTGCAAAAAACCGCTCTGCTTAATTTTTGCACTCCTTTGGATGCAAAAAACCGCTGCGCTTAATTTTTGCACTCCTCCGGTCAATGGCGAATTGTATTACATCATTTCTTTGTTTCACCTATGCGCAGCCACGGGCCGGGGCTGCTTTCCACATTGTTTCGGGATATGGCAGTTACAGAAAGCAAATCACCTCCTGCAATATTGATTTCCTTTGGAATTTTCCACTGTTTTTCCCCTGTGACAGCAATCAGACCGCCTGCGTTTTCTTTTTGCCCGTCTTCTGCATTTTCCCGGTATTGCAGATAGATTCCATAGCGAATCACATTGGCATTGGGATTATCCCAGATCAAAACCCAAATGCCGTCCTGAGCTTTTTGCAGACGCAGATTGGCAGGCGGAGCAGGTTTTGTCTGATCCAGCCAGGGCATGGAAGGCGGAAGAGCCACAGTTGCGTAAAAACCTGCTGCCAACTGTTTTTTCAGATTCTCCGGCCCAAGCAGCAGATCATCCTTGTTGATGGCACGGTAAAAAGAATTGCCCAGCACGCTTACATTGTGCAAATCGCGGTTCATGTCAACCTGTCCGATAATTTCGTCAGCGGATTGCGGTTTGTTTGCGGATTTGTCCGCATTTGCACTTCGATTATCCGGTTCCACATAAAAAACAATCTGCCCCGGATACACATGGCGTCCGGCCTCACTGACTTTCTGCGCCCACCAGTTCAGCAGATTTCCGTAATCCGGTTTTCCTCCTCTTTTCCAGTACAACTGTGGAGCAAGATAATCCACGCTTTTGTTATCCAGCCAGGCCAGTGCATCACAATAGATGCTCTGATACGCGTCCATGCCGTATGCTGCCTCTCCGGATTTGCGGATGCCAAAAGGACTGATGCCGAAACGTACATGTGGCTTTGCGGATTTGATGCCTGTATTCACTGCTTTGACCAGCTCATTGACATTTTGCCTGCGCCAGTCCCCGATACTTTTGCCTGCGCCGTATTTCCGGAAACTTGCCATGTCCTCATGCTGTATGCCGGGAAATCCGCTCACCGGATAAGGATAAAACATATCATCAAAATGAATGCCGTCCACATCATATTTTTCAGCAATTTCCCGGACAACCTGAACAAGATGATCTCTTACTTCCGGCAGACCCGGATCAAGCATTTCATAACACGCGCCGGACCAGCGGAAATTGAGTATCCAGTCCGGTCTTGTGCGGGTAATATGACCGGAAGCGGAAGACGCACCGCATTTCTGGGACATTCTGGCGCGATAGGGATTAAGCCAGGCATGAAGTTCCATGCCGCGTTTGTGCGCTTCGCTGATAGCAAAGGCCAGCGGATCATAGCCCGGATCGCGTCCCTGCTGTCCGGTAAGAAAACGCGCCCAGGGTGCAAACTGGGTGGGATAATACGCATCACATTCCACCCGGACATGAAACAGTATGGCATTGATATGCAAAGACTGCAGTCCGTCCAGCATTTGTTTCAACTGCTGCTGCTGTCGAACCGGATCGGTTTCATTGCGGGGCCAGTCCAGATAACTGATCCAGACTGCACGGAATTCTCTGGACGGATTTGCGGAAAAGGCTGCCTGTGTTTTGGCATCTGCCACTGTGAAAAAAATCTGACGGTTTTTGGCTTCAGCATAAAGGCTGTGTGTAATGCGATCCAATGCCTGCGCCTCTTTTGCTGTGAAAATAAAGGTCTGCTGATGCAAATCCGGCCCAAAGGCAATGGGCGGCTGTTTTTCAATTCCGGCAGATACGGCATTTTCCCGGATGATTCGTGAAATTTCCGGAAAAAAGGAAAGCGGTGCAATGATTTTCAGATTGCAGTCAATGGGATAGTGAATGCCGGTCTTCTGCCGCAGCCAGACATGCAGGGTCTGTTTTTCCGATGGGATATCCACATTCATGAACAGATCATGGTATCCGCTCGCGGCAAAGCGCAGACTGTGGGAACCCGGAACCAGAATATCCTCAAACCGGACTTTGCGATCCACAATCTCTTTTTTTCCGCCCTCTTCCTTATACTGATTCCGGACAAGATTTACCTGCCGAAAGGTATAGGGAATACGCAGGGTCAGCGGGGTTTGGCCTGCGTATGCGCCGTCAACCGCAACAGCAGAAGGAGGAAAGCTTTCCACTGTAATTTCATGCTCTTTGGGATGGGAAACCAGTCCCTGATACACCCAGTTTTCATCCCAGTAGATTTTGGTGCAACTGCAGAAACAGAAGACAGAAATACAGATGATGAAATATTGTTTCATTGATGTGTTTCCTTACAGAAAGGGGAATGGGTTATATCGGTTCGACGTTGCCGGAGGAGTGCAAAAATTAAGCAAAGCGGTTTTTTGCAATTATATATCATTACTCAGAAGATTTGACAGCATAGCCACGAATGACACGAATCTGCACGAATTGGACAAAACATAATTCGTGCAATTCGTGGCTGCACCATCAAATGTTCTGAGTAATGGTATAAGCAGGCAAACGAAATTTTTCGTGTATTCAAAAAACCGGATTTTTCGGAAAAATCCGGTTTTTCCGAAAAGTTTATACCCGGAAATTTATGGAACCTTACTTACCGGTTTGCCGTTGCCGGAGGATCGCAAAAAACCGCTTTGCTTAATTTTTGCAATCCGGCTTTTCTTTTTTCAGAACCCGGCGGACAGTCACTGCCAGATCTTTCATCATGACAGGTTTCATGACATATTCCCGTATGCCCATTGCCCGTGCTTTTTCCGCGGAAATCACTTCACTGAAGCCGGTGCAGAGAATGATGGGAATATCTTTGTGGATTTCCATCATTTTTTTTGCCATTTCCAGACCTGTCATATTGGGCATGGACATATCTGTGACCACCAGATCAAAGCGGTTCGGATAGCAGTGGAAAAGTTCCAGTGCATCCACACTGCTGATGCGGGAACTGACCTGATAACCGCATCTTTTCAGAAAATTCTCCTCTATGCGAATCAGAGGCTCCTCATCATCCACCAGCAGGATATGTTCATTTCCCATAGGTACGGATTCATCTGTGCTGAGTGCTGAAACAGCATCAGCGGTTTGGACAGCCGGGATGTAAATATGAAACGTGGTTCCGTGCTCCGGTTCACTGTAAACACTGATATGCCCGTCCATTGCTTTGACAATTCCGTGAACAAGGGACAGCCCCAGCCCGGTTCCCTCTCCCAAAGGTTTGGTTGTGAAATAGGGATCAAAGATTTTGTCAATAATCTCATGCCCGATTCCATTTCCCGTGTCACTGACTTTAAGATGGAGATAAGTGCCGGGTTTCAGATGCATTTTAAGGAGAATATCTTCAGAGTTCACCTGAATTTCCTGTAAACAGATATCCAGAATGCCCCCCTTTTCCCGCATGGCGTGATAAGCGTTAGTGCAGAGATTCATCATAATCTGATGAATGTGTGTGGGATCTGCCAGAACATGCCTGTATTTTATATCAAGATCCTGCCGGATTTCTATGGTGGCCGGCAGTGTGGCGCGCAGAAGTTTCAGGGTTTCCTTAATAATGGGCTGAATATACAAAGGCCGTTTTTCATATTTTCCCTGCCTGCTGAAGGTGAGAATATGCTGCACCAGATCCCTGGCCCGCTGCGCGGCAGACATGAGTTCGTTAAGGTTTTTCCCTATGATGCTGTCTTTTCCGGCCTCATACAGGGAAAATTCTATATAACCGAAAATCACCTGCAGAATATTGTTGAAATCATGTGCAATGCCGCCCGCGAGCGTACCGATGGCCTCCATTTTCTGGGAATGCCGGAGCTGGCTGATCAGTTCATTTTTCTCTGCCTCTGCCTTTTTCCTTTCCCGGATATCCCGTGCAAGCGTCATAACCATAGGTTTCAGATCATATTCCACCACACGGCTGCTGACTTCCACTGCAATAAAACTTCCGTCTTTGCTGCGGTATGCAGTTTCATGAACAGTGCTGCCCTGCTCGCGAAGGGTTTTCATGGGATCAGGCCCTGTCTGAATTCCCTCGGGCGCGGTAATATTCCGCATATGCACTTCCTCAAATTCCTCCCGTTCAAATCCCAGAAGTTCACAGGTCACCCGGTTGACCTCCATGATTTTCCCTTCAAAATCATGGACGATAATCGCATCATTGGCATTGTTGAACAAAGTGCGGTAACGGCTTTCAAAATCCAGCAGGGCCAGTTCCGTAAGTTTCTGCTGGGTGTCATCACTGTAAATGGATACGATTTCCCCGTCCGGAAGTCTGTAAATATAATGTTTCCGCCATCCGATCAGTTTTTCATCCTCATACTGCATATCCGGATGGAACATGGATTGTCCGCTTTCATTGACCTGCTGTATCGCGGCAAACAGTCCAAAGTCCCGGACATGGGGAAAAACCTCTGTCAGATGTTTTCCCACCACCTCCTGTTTTCTGATGCTGTATATCTTTTCTCCGGAAGCATTTATATCCTTGAAAACAAAATCCATTCCCCCGCTGACCGGATGAAATACCGAAACGCCGCTGCCCATATGCTGAAACAGGGAATCATAACGGGTTTCAATTTTCTTTTTTTCTTCCGTGATATTTCGGAGTTTTTGGGATATATACAGCACCAGTCCCAGAAGAACAGCAGTTACTGTAATCAGGATAAAAATCATAAATTCAGTGTATGATCCTCCTGTTTTTCCGGCAGGCAAAGGTTGAAAACCGAGCCTTTTCCCTCTTCGCTTATGACCAGAATCCGGCCTTTGTGCACTTGTGCAAAATGTGCGGCTGTGCAGAGTCCCAGACCCATTCCCTCGGTTCCTTCGGCATTTTTTCCCCTGAAAAAAGGTTCAAACAGCCGTTTCTGATCTTCTGCGGATATTCCCGGCCCCTCATCTGAAATCTGAATCATAATTTCATTTTTTCCCTCGCGGAATACGTGCATATCCACGCGTGTGCCATGGGGCGAATACAGAACAGCATTGGCAAGCAGCGCGCAGATGGCATGACGCATCAGACAGGGATCAATAAAAACAGGAATATCAGTGGTTTCGCAGGAAAAAACAATTTCATGGGAACTCTGAACAAGGGGGCTGTATTCCTCACAGATATGACGGCAGAAATCAGGCAGATTGATCAGTTCCGGTGAAAAAACCGTCTGACCAATCTCTGCTTTGGAAAATGCAGTGAGATTGTCCATAATTTTCAGCATTTTTTTCACAGAATCATCAATTTCGCCATATTTTTCTCTTTTTTCCCCTTCCTCCATTTTTTCACCGTACTGCCGGAGAAATGCATTGGATGCGGATATGATGTTCAGCGGAATGCGCAGATACCGGGATACCAGAGAAAAGAAAAAGGCTTTCATCTGCTCAGATTCCTTTTCCTTCTGCAGCAGTGTGCGCAGTTTCAGATGGGGACGTACCCGGCTCATAAGTTCTTCCACCTGAAAAGGTTTGGAAATATAATCCACCGCGCCCAGTTCAAATCCCCTGATGCGGTTTACGGTTTCAGAAAGAGCAGTCATGAATATCACGGGAATGTCACGGGTTTTTTTGCCGCATTTCAGACGGCTGCAGACTTCAAACCCGTTCATTCCCGGCATCATCACATCCAGCAGAATCAGATCCACATCCTCATGTCTGAGAATTTCCAGACATCTTTCACCGTCTTTGGCAATGCGCACATCATAATTTGCCGTATCCAGCACATCATACATAACTGTGATATTGTTGGAATCATCATCCACAATCAGGATCGTGGGTTTTTCATTTGTCATTTGGCATTCTCCTTGCAGATATATCATATTTCAGAGTGTTCACTGTCAGGTTTCAGTTAAAAATACAGGCAATTCTCAGACCATTCACTTTGATCCCATGATTTTAAGGTGATTTCCGGAAAAGAATATCCTGCCAAAGTGGCACAAGCTTTCAGAAAAACCGGATTTTTCGGAAAAATCCGGTTTTTCTGAAAATTTTATGCCCGAAAATTTATGGAACCTTACTTATTTCATTCAGCTCATTACCGGATGCATTGTAATTCCGAGCTGTTTTGATTTACATCACTTCCACCCCGTATTCAGCGAAAATACGATCCTGCGTCAGAATCGGAATATTTTCAACAACAGACTGGGCAATCAGCAGACGATCAAAAGGGTCTTTATGATGAAATGGGAGTTCGGACACCTTTGCAATATGGGAAATTTCAATGGGCAGCAGATTCAAATCATTAAGCCTGATCTGTTTTGTCAGAAATTCATAAACAGGATCAGTCAATTGCAATTTTCCCATGCTGTTTTTAATGCTGATCTCCCATGCCGAAACAAGGCTGAAATATATTTCACTGTCCTCAGAAAGAAAAATGTCTGCTGTTCTGCTGTTTAAATGTGAACAGTCTTCTGTGACAAGCCATAAAAATGTGCAGGTATCCAGCAGTGCTTTCATGGAATATAATTCTCAAACCCTTCCGGAATTTCTTTGAAATTGTCTTTCACAATCACCTGCCCTTTTGCCGTTCCCAGAGTTCTTTTATGCTTTTTTCTGTGAAAAGGGATAATCTTTGCCACTGCTCTGTTGTTTTTGAGAATAACAAACTCATCCCCCTGAGCGGATTTTTCCACAAGTTCTCTGAATCTGTATTCGGCATTTTCAATTTGTATTTCCTGAAGCATGATACACTCCATTGTTATTTGATGAGGAAATGTCATAAATAAAATCTGTATCGTTTTTTCATACAGTCAACGAGGACATCGGCACAGCCATCTTAGGTCATTTCTTAAAATAAATATACCTGTTAGCTTCACGGCACAAGCTGGAAGCTTATGCTACTTTTGTGGTACATTCTTTTCTGTAAATCGCCTTAAATGATACGCATGCTGAAACAGATGAGCATCAATGGAAATGATGATATTCATCTGATCTCTCCTTTTCGGTCAAAATTATTCATTTTTCCCCTCACAGACACGGATGATGGCCTCCAAATCATAGGTTTTCAGCAGTTTGCGGCATGTCTGTGTGAATGCCCTGTATTTCTCATCTTTCTGCTCTGTCTGCTCCAGCAGGAGTTTCAGTGCCTTCACATCTCCAATCCGGGCAATGCGCACCAGTTCCTTTTTGTCTTCCTCACCCGGAAGAAGCATCTCCTGCACAGGCTCCCCGTGTTTTTCAGGCATATCAGCCCCGGCATGTTCCATGACGGATTTTTTTTCTGCCGGAAGATGTTTCAGCAGAAGAAGGTGCAGTGCCTCCATTGAATAGGGTTTTTCAAGAAAAGCGGCCATTCCCAGCCTAAGACATTCCTCTTTTGCCTCTCTGCCCACGCTCGCGGATACAGCGATGATGGGAATATTTTTGCATTCTCTGATGTTCAGTATTTCCTTTGCTGCAGCGATTCCGTCTGTTTCAGGCATTCGGATATCCATGAGAATCAGATCCGGTTTATATTTTTTGGCTTTTTCCACACAATCTCTGCCATTTTCAGATTCCAGAACACTGATTCCCATATGTATCAGTGTTTCCTTCAGCACTTCCCGGTTCAGCAGAATGTCATCAGCAATCAGAACAGTAACATCTCTGCCTATGGCGGAATTCTGATTTTCCGAACTGTCTGCCCCGATAATTTTCCTGTAACAGGACTGATGGGAACCCGGATCATCATAAAAAGGCAGAGTAAAGAAAAAAGAACTGCCTTTGTCCGGAATGCTGCTGACCCGCAACTGGCTGCCCATAAGGGTAAGAAAACTGTGACTGATGGACAGTCCCAGCCCGGTTCCCTCCACAAATCTGTACCGGTCATGAATCTGGTGAAAGGGCAAAAATATTTTTTCAATATTATCTGAAGAAATGCCTATGCCTGTGTCGGAAATCCGGAAGCGTATGCCTTCGGCACAGTTTACGGCAGAAAAAAGCACTTCTCCGGTATGCGTGAATTTCACAGCATTGCCGATGATATTGAAAAGAATCTGCCTGAGTTTGGTTTCATCAGCGCAGAACATTTCCGGCAGCCCCGGATCAAAATCCTCATGAAAGGCTATTCCCTTTTTGGAAGCCTGAATCTGGAAAATCTCTGAAATCTGACGGAGGAAAACCGGCAGACAGAAAGAAGTGGGGGTTATTTTTGAATGACCTGTTTCCACTTTGGAAAGATCGAGCAGATTGTTGATAATATCCAGAAGATGCTGTCCGCTTTTTTCAATAATGGCAAGACGGTCGTTCTGCCATTCTGTGAGATTGTCATTCATCTGCAGCAACTGGGCAAATCCCATGATGCTGTTGAGGGGCG
>CAZHPS010000303.1:0-8457 GCA_964534335.1 uncultured Desulfobacterales bacterium | reverse complement strand
CATTATATGTTTATTTAACAGATTGTTAAAGAGCAATCTTAAAAATGTGTTAATAAAATTTAAGCGAATGGACAGTGATAAGGAACTGATGAAACAGATAAAGACCGGTTCACGGGAGGCCCGGCTGAGGAAGGGGCGATTCGCTGACTGAATACCGGATTTTTGAAACCGAACAATTTCAGAAAAATATTCAGGATATTATCAGGTCGGGGCAGGAGAAGACTGTCCGAAAGCTTCGGGATATTGTTTATCCGCAGTTGCGTCAGCATCCTCATTTCGGATCAAATATCAGGAAATTGAAAAATTTTTCTCCTGAAACATGGCGGTATCGGATCGGAAACTGCGATTCATTTATGAAGTTGACGATGAAGAGCATATTGTGTTTATGATCACGGCATCTCACCGGAAAGATGCGTATTGAATCAGGATTGAAGCATTTTATAAGGATTTAAGTATGATGATTGTTTGAATCGGGATTTTCAGGAGTAATACCGATTCTCCATTGGTTTTATACAATCCGGAGGAGTGCAAAAATTAAGCGGAGCGGTTTTTTGCACACACACAACCGCGAAAAAAACTGCCAGTATTGTATAAAATCAATGGCGATTTGGTATAAGGGATTGACCGGAATTTGTTAAGGGCGGGTGTAGCGTGAGCGTAACCCGCCTTTGCCGCAAACATGCGGTGTCGGATGAATTTTCAAACCTGACAAAACACTGCAGGTATTATGTGCAGGCAGGGATTTTTGGAAACAGTCAATCCTTTCCTGTCTGAAATCAGTGCAGCGCGCAGGCCGGGTTGGCGGAGCGCAACCCGGCACATTGTCTGAACCGGGATTTTCAGGTATAGCCCGACAAATGAAAAACCAACTGCGTAACTCCTAAATATATTTGTTAATACCTTCTTTATACAGAAAATCAAATAAATGTCCAGGTTATTTTTTTACAGATCCTTATTGTGTCTGAACTGAAAAAGGAAGGGAGCGGATATTGAATTTGCTCCCTTTTGTTTTTTTTGTTGACAATAAATATACCGACTGGTATATTTATTTCCCATGAAAGAGCAGACACCCATCAGCAAATCAGAACATACCCGGCAGTTCATCATTGAAAAGGCAGCCCTGATTTTCAACAAAAAGGGCTATGCCGGAACCTCTTTGTCTGACATTACCGCTGCCACAGGTCTGACCAAAGGCAGCATTTACGGGAATTTCAGAAACAAGGATGAAGTCGCGGTCTGTGCATTTCAGCATAATGTGGCAGTCATCCGGAAATATCTGCGCGGAGAAATGGAAGGGCAGGAGCGTCATTCAGACAAACTGCTGGTTTATCCCAGGGCCTTCCGGAAGATGTACAGAGAAATGCTGTCCAAAGGCGGATGTCCGATTCTCAACACTGTCACGGAAGCTGATGATACGCATCCGGTTCTGCACAGGCTGGCTGTGGAAACCATACAGTCATGGAAAAAGGGAATTGTCTCTCTTGTGGAAAGCGGAAAACAGAGCGGCAGCATAAAATCCGGCACTGATGCGCGGGCTGTTGCGGAAATTATGATTTCCCTGCTTGAAGGCGGAACCCTGCTTGCAAAGGCCACAGGAGAGGAAAGTTATCTGCTCAATGCCATTGATCAGAGCGAACATCTGATTGAAAGCATCACTTTTCACAGATGATTTTTTTGTGCAGAACTGTATACCGTAAGGTATATTGTCAGATCAGTGTTTTTTCACTTCTGATTTTATGCCAATCTGCTTTTAAAGATTGAGGAATGTTTGTTTTTTTTTACCACGAAAAGCACGAAAAACAGGACTGAAATGAAACCGATATTCTCATATTTTGAAAACGAATTGGTATCAGATTCTGATCTTCGTGTGATTCGTGTATTTCATGGTTAGCCTCCTAAAATTTTGATTATTATATTTGAAAGTCAACAACCACCAGCTGAAAGCTGGTTGCTTGAAAATCGGCAGGCTGAACAGCCGACTGAAAGAGAAAGCGTCTGAAAGACTGTGGTTTTAGACCACAGGTCAAGCGCCTTCAGTGGGCTAAAGCCGCCGTTCGGAGTAATAAAAATGAAGAGATTACTAAATATTTTGGGATTGAAAAAAGATAATTTTGAAAAATATCAGTCTGTTTTGAATAAATATAAGGGAACCTTATCTTTTGATAACCCTAAGTATCCGAAAACTATCTGTGATTTCCTTGTATTTTCTTGGAAATTATACAGGCAGGGAGATTATGAAAAATTTATTCAAGCATACCGAATATGTTTATCACATTTAGAAAATCTTTTGGGAAAATCAAGTTCGGAACATTATTTAATGGCTGTTAATGGTCTTGCTAATTTTGGCATAACTTTTCGTATGAACGGGGATTATGAAAACGCTGAGGAACTTCTGAAAGCATTTCTTATTCACCATGAAAATATTCATGGCAAGGTAAACCATGAATATTCAAGAGCTTTATCCGAATTAGCCTTAACTTACGAAGCTCTGGGTAAAATGAGCGAGGCTGAAAAATCTTACACCAGCGCATTAGAAATATCAAAAGATATTTATGGAATTGAAAGTGAAGAATATGGATGTATATTGTATAACTTTGCTGATTATTATATGAACCAAAAAAATTTTGAAAAAGCCGAAGAACTTTATATTGAATCTCTCAACATCAGAAGAAAAGTTCTTGGAAAAAATCATTACCAATGTGCCGAATCATTAAATAATCTTGCTGCCATATATGAACTATTTCAAAAAGATTATAATAAGGCAGAATCATGTTTTGATGAAGCACTTGAAATTGCTGAATCAAATTTTGGCAGAAATCATATTAATTATTTAAAAATATCTTATAATCTTGCTTTGTTATGCCGTAAAATCAAAAAATGGAAAAAAGCTGAATCGCTGTTGAAAAACTGTATTAATAATTCCTCAAATAAACATTATATACATACAAACAGCTTAAATGAATTAGCACTTTTATCCATAGATACTGGATGTTATGATGATGCTGAATATTATTCTTTGAAAGATTTGGAGTTTTCAGAAAAAAATGTTGGCAAATATCATCCTGATTATATTATTTCATTGGAAACTCTTGCACAAGTTTATGAAAAATCAGGAAAAAAAGACAAAGCTTTGCAAACACGAAAAATTATTTCATCTATAAAACAGGGTGTTAATCCATAAAGGAGGCTAACCAGTCAATCAACCGGGCAGAGTTATCGGTCTGCCGGTTATTTCGTTGTTAAAAGACAGGGGCAAACCTCAGACTTTGAAATATTGTTGGTATAACATATTAATTTAGCAATATATTTTTTTCAAAATCAGACAGGAAAAGGAAATCTTATGGGAATTTGGTTTGTAAAACCTGAAGCAGAAAAGGCAGCAGACATAATATCCAATACAATGGTTGCGCATCTGGGAATTGAATTCACCGAAGTGGGCGATGATTTTATCAAAGCATCCATGCCGGTGGATCACCGCACCCATCAGCCGATGGGCATTCTGCACGGCGGAGCCTCGGTTGCTCTGGCAGAAACTTTGGCAAGTTTTGCCGCGAACTGCTGTGTTGATACTGCAAAATTTTACTGCGTGGGGCTGGAAATCAATGCCAACCACATCCGATCCGTGAGCAACGGAAATGTCATCGGATGCGCCAAACCCGTGCATATGGGCAGAACAACACAGATATGGGAAGTACGCATTCACGATGAGGAAAATGATCTGATCTGCATATCCAGAGTGACAATGGCTGTGCTGGCGCATAGAGAATAATGATGAATTGTTAATGGTAAATGGTGAATTGTTAATGATGAATGAAGAATGAAGAATATTTGGAAATTTACCATTTACCATTTACCATTTACCATTTATCATTTACCATTTATCATTTATCATTTACCATTTATCATTTACCATTTATCATTTACCATTTATCATTTACCATTCACCATTTATCATTTACCATTCACCATTTACCATTCATCATTTACCATTTACCATTTACCATTTAATTTGACCATTTAATTAAAGGAAAAAACATGGCAGACGTATATCAGAAACTGGCAAAACATCTGGACAATCTCCCCGCGGGATTTCCGCCCACAGAAAACGGAGTGGAACTGCGTATCCTCAAACGGCTTTTTACACCTGAAGAAGCGGAAATCGCATCTGGACTGATGATGATGCCGGAACCTGACGGGGCCATTGCCGCGCGGCTGGGACGGGATGAAAAGGAACTGGCTCCCATGCTGGAAAGCATGTCCCAAAAAGGGCTGATTTTTCGGCATACAAAAGACGGCGTGACCACTTATATGGCTGCGCAGTTTGTGGTGGGAATCTGGGAATACCATCTCAATGATCTGGACAAAGATCTGATCCGGGATGTGAATGAATATCTTCCCATTCTGATGAAAGAACGGGTGCTGAAACAGAAAACCAAGCAGTTGCGGGTAGTTCCGGTTTCCAAAAGCATGAAAGCGGAAATGACCATCATGCCTTATGATGTGGCAGAGGAAATCATCAGAAAGCAGAAAAAAATTCTGGTCGCGCCCTGCATCTGCCGCAGAGAGCATGAAATGGTGGGCAAAGGCTGCGGCAAACCAATGGAAACCTGTCTGGTTTTCGGAACCGGCGCACAGTTTTATCAGGAAAACGGGCTGGGACGTTATATCTCACAGGATGAGGCTCTGAATGTGCTGAAAACCGGTCTGGAGGCAGGTCTGGTGCTGCAGCCGGGAAACTCTCAGAAACCCGCGAATATCTGCATGTGCTGCGGATGCTGCTGTCAGGTGCTGAAAAATCTGAAAAAATTCGACAGCCCGGCCAAAGCCATCAATTCCAATTATTATGCAGTGGTGGATGCTGAAAACTGCACCGCGTGCGAAACCTGTGTGGATCGCTGCCAGATGGATGCCATTACCGTGGAAGACGTTGCCAAAGTCAATGTGGATCGCTGCATCGGCTGCGGTCTGTGCGTAACCCACTGCCCGACTGATGCCATTTCCCTGCATCAGAAGGAAACACAGGAACAGTACATTCCGCCCAAAAATCTGTTTGAAACCTATATGACCATGGCACAGGAAAGAGGGCTGATATAAATGATGAGCCTGATTGCCATCCTGCTTCTGCTGTATGTGCTGCTTTCCATCGCATTTACCTATATGGTTCATCGTCTGCCCCGGCGACCGGTGTGTGAAAAACCGGACTGGGGCAGGGTGACAGACACAAAAATTCCCTCGGTGGATGGCGGATTTCTGGAAGTATGGCGCATTGAACCTGACGGGCCTTCCAAAGGAATTGTGGTACTGGCACATGGATGGGGACGAAACCGGGATCGCATGGTCAACCGTGCCAGACTTTTCGGACAGTGGGGATATACCACTGTGATTCACAGCGCAAGAGATCACGGGGAATCATCGCGATTCCGCATGATGAACGGAATCCGATTTGGTGAGGACGCGGAAAGCGTTCTGTGCTGGGTGAGAGAACCGGTCATTCTTTACGGACATTCCGCAGGAGCCGCAGGTGCGATCATTGCGGCTTTCCGGCAGCCCCATTTGGTGAAACTGCTTTTTCTGGAAGGCTGTTATGCGGATATAAAACCGTCCCTTGTCAGTCTGTACAAATCTTTCAACAGATATTTCGGAACCATCTTCGGGCCGGCCATTGTGTTCTGTCTGGACAAAGTGCTGTACCCCAAAGAGATGACTGCCCTGAGTCCCGGAAGTCTTGCTCCACACATCAAAGTTCCGGTCATGCTCATTCACGGAGAAAAAGATGAAACCTTTCCCCCAGCTTTTGCCCAAAAACTGGCGCGGAGATTTCCGGGCAAAGGTGCGGAAATATGGATTGCCAACGGTGCGGGACACAGTGACAGTTCTTTTCAGGCCGGATATGCAAAAGCTGTTCATGCTTTTCTGGAAAAGCACAAATTTTTTCAGTCCTGCGGATCAAAGCCATTGACGGAGACAGTTTTTAACAGCAAAGAACGCAAAGTGTTCGCAGAAAACGCAGAGTGTTTTCTGTACAAAACGCAGGTTTGACCCGCTGCTGAATAAACAATTTGGTTTTTGTATTATGAAAATCACTGTGTCGGATTACGCTTACGCTAATCCGACCTACTGATTATTTCTGCTGCACTGTTTCATCTAAAGTTGTAGGTCGGATTAGCGCAAGCGTAATCCGACAATCCGGTACTGCCGTGAAATACACCAACAATTTAAGTTGAAACAATGCAGTAGGTCGGATTAGCGCAAGCGTAATCCGACAATCCGATATTCTTATGAAAAATATACACAATTTAGCTGAAACGATACAATGGTATTCATCTCAGATACGGAGAAAACAATGCAATACGAAACTATCCTGTACGAAACAGTGGAAACAGGCATCGGCCTGCTGACCCTTAACCGTCCCAAAGCCTACAATGCTGTCAGTTTTCTGATGATGGAGGAACTGGAACATTTCTGGCGGGAACGGCTTTATGATCTTGACACTGTTGTGATTCTTCTGAAAGGCAGCGGGGAAAAGGGATTCTGCGCGGGACTGGATATGAAGGATACCGCAAAATTCGCGCCGGAAATGAGTATACCGGAATTCTACCGTTTTCAGGCACGGCTGGCACGTCTGAATCTTGCCATGCGCCGTGCGCCTCAGCCCATTATCTGCATGATTCAAGGCGCGGCAGCAGGGCAGGGTTTCAGTTTTGCCCTGTCCTCGGATATTCGCATCATCAGTCCTGACGCGCGTTTTTCTGCGGCTTATATCAATATCGGGCTGGGCGGCGCAGATATGTCCTGCAGTTATTTTCTTCCCCGCATGATTGGCGCAGGCCGTGCCTATGAATTCATGTACACCGGCGATTTTATGAAAGCAGAAGAGGCTGTGAATCTCGGACTGGTCAGCCGGATGGTTCCCAGAGAAAAACTCATGGATACAGCTATGGAATATGCGCGCAAACTCATGTCCAAAAACCATATGGGCCTGCGCCTGACCAAAGAGGCTGTAAATATGAATATGGACGCGGGCGGGCTGGAGCAGGCTTTGAACATAGAAGACCGGAACCAGACCCTGCTGGCGGTTGGGCAGTATGTGAAAAAAATATAAGGGGAATCCTATGGCTGAAAAATTTGTCAGTATGCGGAATCTGAAATTTCTGCTTTACGAGGTTTTTGATGCACAATCCCTGACCCGTGCGCCGTATTTTTCCCAGCATACACGCAAAACCTTTGACATGGTGCTGGATGCCGCCCTGAAACTGTCCCGGAATCTGCTGCATCCGATATTTGAGGAAATGGATCGGAAACCGCCTGCATTTTCCGCAGGGCAGGTAAAGGTTCATTCTGCTGTGTCCAAAATCATGAAAGAATTCGGACAGGGCGGCTGGATATCAGCCACTTTTCCGGAAGAGAGCGGCGGGGAACAGATGCCGTTTCTGCTTTCAAACGCGTGTTATGCAATGTTTTTTGCAGCCAATTATTCGGCATCTGTGTATCCGGGACTGACAGCAGGCGCGGCCCGGCTGATTGCTTCCTTTGGCAATGAGAATCTGAAAAAGACTTATCTGGAAAAACTCCTGTCCGGAACATGGCAGGGAACTATGGCTCTGACTGAACCCCAGGCCGGAAGTTCCCTGAGCGACATCCTCACAACTGCTGTTCCCACAGACAAAGATCATTATCTTATCAGCGGCCGCAAGATATTTATTTCAGCCGGAGATCACGATGGTGTGGAGAATATTGTCCACCTGATGCTGGCCCGCATACAGGGCGCGCCTGCGGGAGCAAAGGGCATATCCCTTTTTGCTGTTCCCAAAAAACGGCCCGATGGAAAACACGGACTGACTGCCAATGACATTACTGTTTCCCAGATTTTTCACAAAATGGGATACCGGGGCGCGTCCATTACCGAACTCAGCATCGGAGATCACGGCGACTGTCAGGGCTGTCTGCTGGGACAGGCTCATCATGGGCTGGGATATATGTTCCAGATGATGAACGAGGAAAGAATCGGGGTGGGACTTGGCGCAGCGTCGATTGCCTCTGCCGCATATTATGCTGCGCTGGAATACTGCAAAACCCGAACACAGGGCCGGGAACTTTCTGCCAAAGATCCATCCTCCCCGCAGATTCCCCTTATCCGGCACCCGGACATCAGACGGATGCTGCTGTTTCAGCGGGCTGTGGTGGAAGGTTCTCTTTCGCTGCGCTTTATGAAGACAGGAAAAAAACGGTTCCTGCCGAAGAACGGGAGCGGTATGAACTCCTGCTGGATATCCTCACACCTGTGGCCAAAACCTATCCCTCGGAAATGGGAATTCTTTCTGTAAGTCAAAGCATACAGTGCTTTGGCGGTTACGGATACTGTGAGGATTTTCCGGTGGAGCAGCATTTCAGGGATATGCGGATTCATCCCATTCATGAAGGTACAACCGGCATTCAGGCAATGGATCTGCTGGGCAG
>CAZHPS010000302.1:0-8477 GCA_964534335.1 uncultured Desulfobacterales bacterium | reverse complement strand
CTGATTAAGGTGCGGATAAAATCAGAATAATCAGACAAATCAGATGAATCACAGTTCAGACAATCAAAAATCCCTGCTTGCACAGAATCCCTGCGGCACAGTTTATACCGATTCTCCATTGACTTGATACAATACCGTCAGTTTTTCCGATGCTGCGCGTGTGCAAAAAACCGCTCCGCTTAATTTTTGCACTCCTCCGGATTTGCATTCCGCATTGTATAAAACCAATGGAGAATCGGTATTAGACACTCGCGTGGGAATGAGGAAAAAAACAAATCCTGTCAATCCTCTAATCCTGTGAATCATGGTTCAGACAACCTGCCGGCCGCCGGAACTGCGAGGACACGGAAGCCCAGGCCGCCGTTCCGGCCGCCGGGGCCGCCCCTGTTCCGGTTGGCAGAGCGGCAGTTCCCCGCCACGTTGAACCAGCTCCCCCCGCGATACACGCGGACAGAACCGGAAGACGGCCCCGAAGGATTGCTCACAGCACCTGAACCATACGGCCCGTACCAGTCCGCACACCACTCCCACACGTTGCCGCTCATGTCATAAATTCCCAGTCCGTTGGGTTTTTTCTGCCCCACAGGATGTGTTTCACTCCCGCTGTTGCCGTCATACCAGGCCAGATCGTCAATATAATCCCCGCCTGCATATTTTTCCTTTTTTCCACCACTTCGGGCCGCATATTCCCATTCGGCCTCGGTAGGCAGACGGAACACGTGTTTCCCCTGGTTCAGTGCGAACAGCTTCCGGATGAATTCATTGACATCATCCCAGGACACCTTTTCCACCGGATAACTGTCCCCTTTCTTGAAATGGGAAGGATTGCTTCCCATGACCTTTTTCCACTGGCCCTGTGTCACCGGGTATTTGCCCATGTAAAAACTGTTCAGGCGCACCTCATGCACGGGTTTTTCACCATCATAACCGTCTCCGAACACATCGCCCATCATGAACTTTCCGGCCGGAACAGAAACAAATTCCATGCCGGTTACGGGTTCTGTCCATGTCTTACCCGGGGGGATGTCCGTCAGGGAACCGCCTTTTATTGGAAAAACACGGTTCCGGACACAGAGTTCTGCTTTGTCCGCAGCGGCCCTTTCCCCGCTGACCCTCAGATGGACAAACACGCTGTGTCTGGGACTGTCCGCATAGATGCTCCGGGCTGTATCCCGCTCCACGGTGATATGCAGACTGTCATCCTCTGCAATACGTTCAGACAGTTCTTTTATCCATCCGGCCCATTTCACCCGCAGGGGAAATCGGCCCGTGTGAATGTCATATTCCTCCCGCACCAGTTCCGCTGTGCCGGCCGGAACCGGGGGATGACTCTTCATCCGCTCCGCAAACTCTGCGGGTGTTTCAAACGGATCTCTTTTCAAATCCGGCACCGGTGTTTTTTCCGAATATTCCGGAGCAGACGGTTTTGGCGCGGGTCTGTCCGCTGCTTTGGGAATCTTCGGCTTTGGCGCAGGTTCCGGAGCCTTTTTCTTCTTCATCTCCGCTTCCAGAAGCCTCAGCTTCTCCTCCAGTTCGGCCTGTTTCCGTAACAGTTCGGCTTTTGCATTCCATATATTCCGGGCAATCCCCACCCTCTGCCGGTATTCCTCAATCACCGCATCCGGCAGATCCAGAAAAATTCCAAAGGTCAGGTCGTTTTTCAGTTCCCAGCCGCACTGGGTGCAGAAAGAGGGGATAGGATCGGAAAGTCCGGTTTCACATACAGGGCATTTTTTCATGAAATTTCCTTTACGTTAATTCTCCTTGAATCTTTCATAAACTGTCTGAACTGTGATTCATGTGATTCGCATGAAGTCAATGGCGATTGGGTATAAATCGTATTCAGACAGCAAAATCTTCGGCCTGAAATGTGCAAAGATCCTCTTCCGCAGGCTCTGCAATTCCAGAAATCCGGAGGTTCAGGAATTCTTCGGCCCGTTGAAACAGATTGCGCATTTCCCTGCCGTTTCCAAATCCTTTTCTTTTTGCGGCAAAGATGTTTTCTGCATAGGCACGAAGACGGGATTCGGCAGCAGAAGTCATTCGGTAAGCAGAAGAATAACAGAAAGTTCTGAAAATTTCCACCAGTTCTTCCGGCGAATAATCTTCAAATTCCACATACTGGGTGAAGCGGGATCGGAATCCGGGGTTGCTGTCAATAAAAGTTCGCATTTCATCCGGATATCCGGCTGCAATGACCACCACACGGCCCCGGAGATCCTCCATCATTTTCAGCAACTGGTCAATGGCCTCCCTGCCGAAATCATTTTCACCGCCCCGGCTTAAGGTATATGCCTCATCAATGAAAAGAACACCGTCAAGGGCTTCCATTACTTTGGCTTCGGTTTTGGCAGCGGTCTGGCCCACATAACCAGCGACCATTGCTGCCCGGTCAGTTTCTACGCAATGCCCCTTGCGGAGAATGCCCAAAGATCGGAAAATGCGCCCCATCTGCCGGGCAATGGTGGTTTTGCCGGTTCCGGGGTTGCCGGTGAACACCATATGCAGGGAACGGTCAGCAGATACGGGAAGACCGAGTTTTCTGCGCTGCTGTGTGCCTTTGAGATAGGCCACCTGTCTTCGCACAAAATCTTTTACTGCACCCAGACCGATCAGGGATTCGATTTCCCGGAGAACGCTTTCGGTTTCATCTGTTTCTGCTGCAGCAGTCCGGTATTTTTCCGGAATATCCAATGGAAGAAGATTTTTCGGAATTGCCTGCGGTTGTTCACTGTTCTGATGGACACGGACAGCATAGGATTCCAGCATGTCCTCATACAGATTTCTGACTTCACGGGCATTTCCCCAGTCTTTCCCGCGGGTTTCGTACATTCTCCGCAGCACTTGGGAAACGGTCTCAAAGGTTTCCGGCACCGGAGACGGAATTTCTTCCGAAGAGCGGGATTCTGCCATATGCCGGAAAATCTGCATGAGTTCATCGGGACTGTAATCTTCAAACAGGATTTCCTCTTTGATCCGGCTTCTGAGTCCGGGATCAGAGGCTATCAGCCGCCGGATGGGTTCGGGATACCCGGCAAGAATCACGCACAGCCGGTTTCGCTCCCGCTCCATCCGGGCCACCAGAGTGTGCACGGCCTCGGTTCCGAACGGATCACTGCCTTCCTCCCGGATCAGGTTATGGGCCTCATCAATAAACAGCACCCCGTCCAAAGCCCGGTCAATCAGGCCGTTGGTTTTTACTGCGCTCTGCCCCTCATATTCGGCAACCAGAGCTTCCCGGTTTTCGGCTGTCACGGTATGACCGCGTGTGAGCAGCCCGATGTCCCGGTAAATTTCCCCCACCAGTTCGGCCACTGTGGTTTTTCCGGTTCCGGGATTGCCCAGAAAAGCCATGTGCAGGGTTCCGGACTGATTTTTGCCAAACACTTCGGCTTTTGCCATTTTTCTGCGGATTTGGGTCTTTACCGCAGCAAGTCCGACCAGTTCCTCCAGCCTTTCCAAAGCCGGTTTTTCACTGTAAGCCCGTGACGCGGGAAACCATGCACGGAGAATTTCGGGTTTGAGTTCCCGCGTCTGTTCCAGCCTGGCCCTGAGTCCGAAAAGTCTCTGATTTTCCGCAGATAAACGGATGGCAATTTTTTCCAGATGTTTCCAGTCCACACCCAGCCCTTTGCAGATGCGGTAATAGTGGATGGTATGCAGAATTTCGCTCTGATCCGGCCCGGCAACGCGGATCACACTGCTTTCCCTGCCCTGTTCCGCAGAAAGAAAATTGGACAGCACAGACAGTTCATTTCTTTCCAGAATCCGGCCAAGCTGCTCCCGGTCTGCGGACTGAAACACAAACACGCACCGATCCGGTTTGTGCGAAGGCATTCTGGCCCAGTGCACCATGCGGTTCTGGAGTTCCCGGAAACCCGCGCCCTGCAGGTTCATGCGGGACAGGTCTTCGGCATGGGTGAAAATCACGGCTGTGGGAATGTTTTCCTGTTCCCTGCGGATGATGTGATCCAGAATCTGCAAAGCCGACAGATCGCTCATGCTTCGCTGTCCCCTGTTTGGCGGAACGGATGCGGGAGGATTGGGATTTGTGTTTTCAGAAGAACCCGGAGAAGGAGCCGCAGACCGTCTTCCCAGCAGATTCCGTTTACCCAAAGGCCCGCCGCGAATACCGGAAAGCGGGGAAGGGGACTGCCGGGCCGGAGCAGCGGATTCTGGCAGACACAGGCTGCGGGACTGTTCATCAAAAAAATAAATCTTTTCCGCACCCTGGAAAAACACAATGCGCGTGTATCCCTGTTGCTGAAAATACCGCCAGAGCATGAAGTCAATATTGCCGAACACCAGATCCTCATCACAGAATTCATCATTGACATTTCCGTAAAAAATGACAAAACGGGATCCGCTGTCTGTGCTGAGGGAATGGCAAATGCGGGGAACATTCATAAACGGCTCCGTGTGCCCTGCTGACGCACAGTCTCCATATCCCGGAATTCCGGTTTGGCATGACCCGCGCACTGGGGCTGTCCCGCGTCCAGACCCTGTTCCCTGAGTGCGGACACCATTTCCTGTGATCGCTGCAGCAGTGTGTTTTCATCAGTGAAACCTTCATCAAAGGAATGCACAGAAACCGTATTTTTGCCAAATTCGCCCTGCACCGGACTGATGACCGTCACCACTTCGGTTCCTGCCCGGTTTTTCATTTTCACCACATATGCCTGGCGTTCATCATTGCCCTGATATGCGGCATCATCCACAGCAAAACCTTCTCTCTGAAACGCGCTGACGGCAAGTTCCGCAATATTGCTCCGCAGCTGGGAGGCCAGAATATTCTGCCGGGCATGTTCCACAATCTCCGGCAGACAGGGTTTCATGTTTTCCAGTTCGTTGAGAATTTCCCTGACCTGATCCGCGTTCAGGGTCTTTTCCCCTTCCCGCAGGATTTTTTCCCTGTCCGCAATCTGTTTTTCATACGCTGACAGTTCCCCGTTTGTCCAGTGATCCACTTCCAGGGAAAACACATCCTTTTCCGCACCTTCGCCCACTTCCAACTGATACTGGCGGTTGGCCCTGGCCTCTTCCAATATGGCACGGGCTTCTTCCATTGCAGCCTGATGGATAAGCATGAATTCCCTTTCCTTTTGCAATACCAGCACCCGCAGATCCGCCAGATCCCAGTAAGCATTCTGGGCCGTACTGAGACAGGCTTCGGGCATTCCCGCATTCAGACTGCGCCTTGCATCTTCTGCATGGCGTTGTATGCTTTCCATCTGTCCGGGCGCAAATCGTTCATGGGGAAGATTTGCGCTTTCCTGCATGATTTTGGACAAATCTGATACAAACGCGGCTGCGGCAGACTGTTTGCGGTTTGCATCGGCCACAATTTCACCGATCTGGTTTTGTAAATCTTCAACATCCTGCTGACGTTCCCGACGCTCGCACTCTATCATGTCGGTAAATTTCCAGTCCAAATCTTCAGTCAACCGGTTATATTCATCTTTCTGCTGATTCAGACGGTTCGTAAACTCCCTGTGCTGGCTGTCAAAGCGATTTTGAGTATTTCTTTCCAGATGAGACAAATCACTCTGAAGTTCACTGACAACTTCCTCCTGACGCTGCTGTCTGGCTTCAATAGGTGCAATCCGGTTCTGCATTTCCTGTTTGCTGGCAAATTTTCGATCCTGCTGCTCAAAAAGCTCAAGATACTCCCCTCTCTGCTGATTCAGCCCTTCTGTATACTCCCTGCGCTGGTGTTCCAAACGATCGTGAGTATTTCTTTCCAGATGGGATAAATCACTCCGAAGTTCACTGACAACTTCCTCCTGACGCTGCTGTCTGGCTTCGATAGGTGCAATCCGGTTCTGCATTTCCTGTTTGCTGGCAAATTTCTGATCCTGTTCCTCAAAACGATGAAGATAGTCCATTTTCTGCAGGTTCAGCCCTTCTGTAAACTCCCTTTGCTGACTGTCCAGACGATTCTGAGTATTTCTTTCCAGATGGGACAAACCATTTTGAAGCCACTGAACTTTCTCTTCCTGTCTCTTTTGCCGGGCCTCAATGGGTGCAATCCGGTTCTGCATTTCCTGTTTGCTGGCAAATTTTCGATTCTGCTTTTTAACGATCTGCAAAATTTCACCTTTCTGTTTTTGCAGGCCATCTGTAAATTCCCTGTGATAACGGTTCAGACGTTTGTGAGTCTCTCTTTCTGTACGGGCCAGATCACTCTGAAGCCCTCTGACCATTTTGTCCTGCCTTTGCTGCCGGGCTTCCATAGGTGCAATCCGGTTCTGCATTTCCCGCTGTGCCTGCTGCCGGATGGCATTCAGGCGATCCGGAAGATCCTGGTTCACCGTCCGCAGACGGCTTTCCTGCTCTCTTAACCGCCGCAGTTCCTGTTCTTCCACCGATACATATGTACGTTTTTCTCCGCTCATTAGGATAGCTCCTTATTTATACTGAAATGATATTTTTGCTTTTGTCTAAAAATTTCAAAATATAGAAGGCCGAATTTCAGAAGGCGGAGGCGGAATTTCTTCATCCTCATTTGTAGCACTTGAAGTCCATTCGGGCTCATCTACAGAAAGTGCAGGTCCGGTTTCAGGTATATGCTCATCCACATAAGAATCAGTAACGTTTACAGGTTCAGGCTGGGGGACAGATCTAAAAAGTGGAGTACTGCAATCCCAGTTCAAACAATCACCGCCAGAATTGCGGGGACACATAAGCCCAAGCTTAAATCTTAAAATCCTGGGGCCCAAGATTCGCATTACGAGGACACGGAAGCCCGCTGTATTGGAGCGGTTGCCGAAGTTTTGAAATCCGTAGTCAGTTAACTCAACAGGGCCTCTTCTGGTATTCCAACTCCAGCCACGAAGAAGTCTATAGTACGAATCACCCAGATTTGTATCTGCACACCACTCCCACACATTGCCGTACATGTCATACAGTCCCCAAGCATTGGGCTTCAACTGTCCCACCGGATGGGTGGAGCCACCTGAATTTTGGTCATACCAGGCATACTGCTCCAGCAGCCTTTCATCATCTCCGAAGCACCAGCCCCCGTCTGACCCGGCCCGTGCAGCATATTCCCATTCAGCTTCCGAAGGGAGGCGGAAGCTGAGATTTGTTCCTTGATATATTTGATTCAGTTCCCGAATGAATTCCCTTGCATCATTCCAAGATACATTTTCCACCGGATAATCGTCACCCTTTTGGAAATGGGATGGATTATTTCCCATAATTTTTTTCCACTGCCCCTGAGTTACAGGAAATTTTCCAATATAAAAATGATTCACTATTACTTCTTTACCATTTTTGATCAATTTTCCTGCCGGAACATAAATAAATTCCATACCGCTTACAGTTTCTATGCCTATCTTTGGAATAAGCACCTGCCCTATGTCTCTCCTGATTTCCGTTTCTGTCTCTTTCAGTTCTTCTATCAATTTGGATAGTTGACAATGAAGAACGGTTTCAGATTCCCTCTGCTTCCTCATCTCCACTTCCATCCGCCGCAGTCTTTCTTCCAGTTCCGCCTGCTTTTTCAGCAGTTCCGCTTTTTCATCCCAGTGCTTCCGTGCAATCCCCACCCGCTGCCGGTATTCCTCAATCACCGCATCCGGCAGATCCAGAAAGATTCCAAAGGTCAGGTCGTTTTTCAGTTCCCAGCCGCACCGCTCGCAAAAGGACGGCACAGGTTCCGGCAATTCCATTTCGCATACAGGGCATTGGTTCTCTGTCTGTTTTCTGTCTGTCATATGTTCAGTCCTCAAAAAAAATGTCTGTTTTATAAGTGGTCTGTCAAATAAATTTTTTACAGAAATCCGCAGAAGAGTGCCAAACTGAAAGTCTGGCAGGTTCCCAGACTTTCAGTCCGGACTCCTCAAAATGTCAGGAAAGTTATTTGACAAACCAATAAATATCCGACCGAAAGTTTTCATGTATAAAAAAACCTGATTTTTCCGGAAAAAATAAAGTTTTTCTGAAAATTTTACACCAGAAAATTTATGGTGCCTGAGGCAATTGCAAAACTCACCAAAACTGTCACACCGGAGAAAAAAGATGTCAGGAACAGTCTGAAAATACTGGATTCCGGCTTTCTTCGGAATGACAAAGATGGAGTTTTGCAATTGGCTCGCCTTACTTATCTTTTTTTTACAGTGGTGGGTCAAACCGCTTGATCTGTTAAAATTAAGTCCATATTTTCAGATATTTTTTATCTGAGATCAGCGGATTTGAACCACTATCCTTTTTACCTTTACGAATCAGCAAAAGCAAGTTTTTTTGCGTTTCATGGATTCCGTGACAGGTTCGGAAAACCCCGGGCGCAAAAAAACTTGCTTTTCAGAGTTTTTCTGATTATGAATAAAGCATGAAAACAGATGCCTACGAACTACAGGGATTTCTGATAAGAAAGGATTTCAGGGGGCAAACAATCCCTTCTTATCGAAAATCCTTGTAGTTAAGTAAGTTTCCATAAATCTTCATGTATAATAAAATTTTAAAAAATGTATTTT
>CAZHPS010000301.1:0-8481 GCA_964534335.1 uncultured Desulfobacterales bacterium | reverse complement strand
TTATTAAGGACGGTTCCATAAATTTTATACCCGAAAATTTATGGAAGGTTACTTAAATCACCTAACTGAAATGAAGCACTGCCAATAAACCTACAGGAAGGAAAATATGAAAACCGCATACACAGACAGCGACAGCAGTTATCAGTCATGGTTATGGGAAAAACTGGGTATGAAATGCGTTACAAATCTGAAAAAACACGGATTTGACGCTCATCTGGTTCCGGATACAGACACAGCCCGCAGTCTGATTCTGGAAATGGTGAAAGATTGCAAAAGTTTCGGTTTCGGAGGTTCATCCACCACACGGATTCTGAATCTGCCGGATGAACTGAAAAAACAGGGGAAAACCGTATGGGATCACTGGAACAGGCCTGAGGGAAGCACGGATTTGGAAGTGCGCCTGATGCAGGGACGCTGCGACTGTTTTTTCTGCAGTGCCAACGCAGTTTCAGCAAGCGGTGAAATCGTCAATGTGGATGGTGTGGGCAACAGGAACAATGCCATGAGCTTTGGCTGTCCCAAAGTGGTTATTGTGGCGGGAATGAACAAGGTAAGGCATGATCTGCCGTCTGCCCTGAAAAGAGTGCAGGAAGTGGCCGCCCCAATGCGTGCCAAAAGCCTTAATATGGAAACACCCTGCGCGGAAACCGGCATCTGCACGGACTGCAATTCACCGCAGCGCATCTGCCGGATTACGACAATTCTGCACCGGAAACCCATGATGACCGATATTGCTGTGGTGCTGATCGCCCGGTCTTTGGGTTTTTGATTTCAGGAATCTATTCCGACAAATTAACTGCGGACTGCCGCAAAAACTGCAAAGAGCAGGCCGGAACCGCTTTTTGCCCTGTCTTTGCTTTCGCTGCCCTGCGCCCTGCGTTTTTTTCCTTATGACTGAAAAGATGAAATGCAGAGAGTGGACTGTCCTTTATAACAAATCGCCATTGAAAACATACTTATCAAAAAAGAATTTTCTGTAATCAGACAGAAAAAAATGACCGGATTGTATAAAATCAATATCGATTTGGTATTATAACGTGAGTTCTATGAATTTCATATTGTAATCAATGCGTTACTGAGATCAATTCCTCTCGTATGAGGTTTTTGGGGATAAAAAGTGTACGCGATCAGGGCACTGAAGAGATTCGTTACAAATCCGTATGCGGAACGGTCCCGTGAATGTTCAGTCTGAAAAAAATTTTTAAGCAGATCGTGATGTTTTGCCGCGGGCAGCCGTTTCCGCAAAAACTTTGTGATGCCGTATTCTGGGATTGATGCAGACAGAAAGAGGCGTTGAATCAGGTACATATTCCATGCGGAATTTCAGAAACAGCATCAGTGGAATTATAACTGCTGGACATATCTCTGCAAATCTGCTGTATGAAACAGGAGAGGAAAATTCGTTTTTATGAAACTGACAGACTGTATCATTATAATATTGTCTGAAATTCTGACCGCCTGTAATCTGAAATCCGATCAGAACAGTAATAATCTCACATACAGACATACGGCAGAAAGGGCGCTGACGGCGGGCACCAATAAGATGTGCACTGAAAAGGGGTCCGAATGTCTTCACAAACTCACTGATTTCAAAGTAAAATTTTGTAAAAACGGTAATACTGCCCTGATTAGGGTCAGCGGTTTTCATTTTTTCCTCCTGTCCGGGTAAGTTAAGGCTGTCTGAAAACCGTCTGTACAATATTTTTACGGTTATGTCACCAATAATACAGAAAAAATCATCTAACTCACGTTAATATAGGGAATTCCTGCCTCACCGCCGACTTTGATGCCGAATTCAAGACTCACTTTGTCAATATTCGCGGCTGCAATCTCTTTAAACGCATTCAGAGTATAAATTGTATAGGATCAGATAGTTGCTTCCAAAGATTTGAATTTCTGAACAGCCGCATTCATGCCATCGCCTTTGGAGACAAGTCCTTCTTCTGACGGGTCTGTAAAGGATTTAAGCAAATCGTCATTCACATCTTCCGAAGATTCCATATAAATGACAGTTCCATCCTCCAACTCTATAGGGATTAGTTTTGACACAGAATCACCTCTCTGTCTGGTATTTTCATTTGTTTCATAACTCACCTTACGTACTTTCGTCATACCAACGAAAGTCGGTATCCGGAAGTTTTTCAAATCAACGGATTCCAGCTACTGTTCTGTCAAGGTTACGCTGACAGGTAAAAATGCCTTTGGTTTGGACAGTTACAGGAAAAACAACCCGTCATTTAAATCTTGACAGAGTACTACTCCGTAATGACTATGAAACCGGATAGATTCCTGATTTTTGAAAAGTCTGCGTAACATGAGTTTCATAAGTAAGCAACAGAAAATTGGCAGTGAATCAAATTCGCTGAAAAACTCCGAAGCCTGCGGTCTCTGCCAAACTTTCAGTTCGGCACTCCGGGCATACATAATCATCACAAATCAGCGTAATCAGAAAAATCAGATGAATCAGCTGTTCAAACAAGGTACAGTTTCCTATCTTTCACGGACATCAATCCTGCACGGTTTCTGACCTGATTTGAAAATATCCCACATTTTCAGATAAGCCACTTCCAGATTCCGCACAAACCGGGGTGTGTCAAACAGGGGTTCTTTCAAACGGTTTGCAGCAAGTTTCTGCCGGATTTTTTTCAGTTCATTTCTCTCAGATGCCAGCCGCACTGCCAAGTCCTCATACTGCGCGGGATTTTGGGTAATCAGTTCAGGCAGTCCAATGGCTGTGAGTATGCTCGCGGACACGCGGGATGCAAAATGATTTCCCAAAATTGTAATGACCGGAACCCCGGCCCAGAGCGCATCGCTGGTGGTGGTATGACCGTTGACAATGCGTGTATCCAATGCCAAATCTGCATAGGAAATCCGTTTCAGATGCTCGGCCTTTGGCAATCTTTTCCCAAAAACCAGTCTGTCTTTCTGCACTCCTCTTTTTTCCGCCTCCCGCAGCAGATTTTCCCTTGCACTTTTTTTGCTTTCCAGCAGCCACAGAATGCTGTCAGGCACTTTTTTCAGGATATTCATCCAAGTGTCAAATATCACGGGTTCAATCTTGTAATTCTGATTGAAAGAGCAGAACACAAAATCATCTTCCGGCAGTTCCAGTTCTTTTTTTGTCCATTGTTTTTCCGAAACAGGCTGGGTATTGTCATCAATCTGATAACAATGTGGCATATATACTTGATTTTCCGTATAATACAGCAGATCCGATTCCGGTGTCACAATGCAATCTGTGACGATATAATCAAAAAAATCCGCGCCTGTGGTTCCGGGATAACCCAGCCAGGTGACCTGAACCGGCGCGGGACGCTGTGCAAAGATTTCCAGCCGGGTTCCTGCTGTATGTCCCATCAGATCAATAAGAATATCAATCTGATCGTTGTATATCTGCTTTGCCGCGTCCATATGGCTCAGCCCGCGAATGTCAGTAAACCGGTCACAATCTGACTGAACTTTGTGCCTGTAAGTGCTTGCATCATCTTTTCCGTATGAATAGCAGCATATCTCAAACTGATCCCGCGAATGCAGACGGAACAGGCTTGCAATCAGATGAGCCACAGGATGATCCCGAAAATCATTGGAAACATAGCCAATCACAATTTTTTTCTTCTGCTCTTTTCTGTGTGCAAAAGAAAAATTGACAGGCACATCACGAACCGCCTTTGCAGCAGCCTGACTCCATGCTCTGGAAATTTCCAAATTCAGTTTTGAATCCGCGCGCCGGGTAATGCTTTCAAATGCCCTTTCCGCAGGACGTATGCCTTTATCAAGAGCAAGTCTTGTGAAATGATCCAGTTTTTCCGTAAGTTGTCTGTGTTCCTGCCATTGGCAAATCTGCTGCAACTGCTGGGAAAGATAACTCAGGGCTTCGGGTTTTTCCGGATCTTTTTCCAATGCCTGACGATAGCACTGTATCGCTGATTCTGTATCTCCCTTTTCCTGAAAAATAATCCCCAGATTGATATGGGCATCCGCGTCACCGGGTTTCAGTGCAATGGATTTCTGATAACACGCGGCTGCCTCATCCAACTTTCCGATTTCCTTGAACACATTGCCCATATTGTTATGGGCTTCTGCATATGCAGGTTTAAGCGCAAGAGCTTTGTGAAAACAGGAAAGTGCCTCGTCAAAGCGGTGCTGTTCCTTGAGAATAATTCCCATATTATTCAGGACTTCCGGATATTCTGGTCGAATCGCAAGAGCCTTCTGATAGCAGGCAATTGCCTCATTTGCTTTGCCCTGTGCTGCCAAAACCGCGCCCATGTTCTGCCATGCCTCTGCATAAGCCGGTCTTGCGGCAATGGCCTTTTGATAACACGCGATGGCCTGATCCGGCAAGCCTTTGTCTTTGCAGGTAATCCCCATGTTCAAATACGCATCTGCATAATCCGGCCTGAGTGCAACTGCTTTCTGATAACACGCGAGTGCCTGATCCGTCTGCCCCAAGTTTTTCAAGGCAGAGCCAAGGTTGTTGTAATACAGGGGATTCTGGGGACTGATCTGCACGGCTTTGCTGATGAGATTCACGGCTATGTCATTTTTTCCCACCTGAAAAGCAATCACGCCCAGCAGATGAAGCGCGTCCGGATGATTCGGGGCTGCTGCAAGAATCTTTTTGTAGCAGACTTCGGCCTCTGCCAGCTTGCCTGCCTGATGATACTGCATGGCAGTATGAAACAAATTTTCTGCGGTTTCCAAGATGAATATCCTTATATTATAATTGGTTATATAATAAAATCTGAAAAAAATTCAGCAAAAACAACTTTTTTAATCTGCCGCGAAGATGTAAAACCACGAAGTTTCACAAAGGTTAATGGGCAGTTATTTTTTTCATATTTCATATTGCACTGACCTAATCTGCAGATACTGTCGGAAATAAAAAGTAGCACAAGCTTCCAGCTCGTGCCGGGTTTCATGAACAAGCTGGAAGCTTGTTCTGCCTTATTTCCGATAATGTTCGGTGTATTTATAGCTTTTAAGATAATTATTTTGGAGTAGGTTGGGGTGAGGAATGAACATCAACATGCTGAAATTGTTGGAGTTAGTTCCTCACCCCAACCTGCAGGAAACCCCCAAATTATTTTCTTAGGTGATTTATTAAAATAAATATACATGTTCAGTTCACTGCACAAGCTGGAAGCTTATGCTACTTTTGTGGTATATTCTTTTCTGGAAATCGACTTAAAGCCTATTATAGTGTTTAAGATAATTATTTTGGGTAGGTTGGGGTGAACACAGTGAACCCCAAAACCCTGATTCTGTTGGGGTTCGTTCCTCACCCCAACCTACGTGAAACCCCAAAAGTATTTTCTTAAAGGCTATAGTAGTACCAATAGTTCGGTAAAAAATTTCGGCTTTAATAATTTCAGAAGGTTATAAATCCCTGCCTGAAAATTCGTATTTAATGATTTCAGAAGGTTACATTTTTACAGAATAGAAATCAGAAAAAATTACCGAACTGTTGGTAGTACATGACCAATTTAAATTTTAGAGAATCAGATGTCGGATTACGGCCTTTGGCCTAATCCGACCTACAAATATAACTACTTTAAATTATAATAACAAGTAGGTCGGATTAGCGTCAGCGTAATCCGACACGGTGATTTTGATAATACAAAAAATAAATTGGTTATGTAGTAGTACATGACCAATTTAGATTTTATGGTATCAATTCCCCTCTTGAGAGGGGCAGGGGTGTGTTTTGGGTGTGCAATTCCGGACACACCCCTGCCCCTCTCAAGAGGGGAATATATAAAATTCAACGTGGTCCTGTAGTAGGTTAAAAAAATACAGGCATTCTTCCCTGTCCGGAAACGATTTTGCATCAGAAAAGTTTTGGTTTGAAATTCTTACTGTTCAGCAGAGCGGCTCCTCCGTCATCTGTCTGAGTCAGCACATACAGTCCTGCTTTTTCTGCATAACGTCCCACTTCATCTTTGACCACAAGCGCACCTATGCCGCCTGACACACGGCAGTTTCTGTATTCCGGAAACACTGTCCGAAAATTCGGGAGTTTTTTGCTGATGAAAGTGTCTACTATTTTGACAGACAGTTTGTTTTTCACCTCAATCACCAGAACCTCGTCCCCGTCTGATGCTACAATATCGTATTCCGCAGTTCCCTTTTTCTTCAGATTTCGGATCACAGTGGCAAACTGTTTTCGCTTGAGTTTGAAAAGATGTTTCACATTCCGTTAAAACAAATCCTCAGCCACCTCGCCCTGCACAATCCCTATTTCTCCAAGCTGCCTGCCGACATCCTTCAGAAAATCCCCAAGTTCCTTCATTTCCCTGCGGCTTTCTTCCTGTGATTTTTGAATTGATTCAAGTAGTTTACTTATCTGCTGCCCGGTCTCTTTCTGAAATTCCCGGAGTTCCCCTATCTGCTGTCCGGTCTCTTTCTGCATCTCATCAGTTTTCTTCTGAGATTCCCGAAGTTCCCCTATCCCTCCGATCAAAACCTCCAGTTCTTTTTCTATACGATCCAAGCGTGACATCTGCTGATTTTTCATTTTATTTCTCCTTTGTTATTATAATGTAACACGCAAAAAATCTTTTTTCAACACTGATGCGAAATTTGAAATGCTGATGGAATTGTCAAGTAAATTCTCTCTCATTTAACCGCAAATGCCTCAAAATTCAAGAAGATAACGCAAAGTATTTTCTCTTCCTTTACAGAATCTTTGCGTTCTCTGCGGTTAAAATAAGTTTCCTGACATTTTGAGGAGTCCAAACTGAAAGTTTGGCACTACCACTTCATGGAATTTTCTGAATGTGAAACTCCGCAAACCCTGAGGATTTTAAAAACTCTCAGGGTTCATGATGAAATTCTTTCGGATTTGACAGAAGGGGAAAAAAATCGGAAATCAGAACATATACCATTACTTGAAACATTTGGAGATGTTCAGATTCATATCTGAATTCCGCAAAGAAAAACTCTGTGTGACTCTGCGGAAACTCTGCGTTACTCTGCGGTTAAAATCCGCCCGGCAGAATTACCAAAATGTTTTAAGTATCGGTATATGCTTCATCCGTGTCATCAGATTTTCTTTGATTTGAATATGCGCAGGTTCCTGACCGGACAGGAATTTTTTCCACATTTCCGCATAGGCTTTTTCCAGATTTTTTACAAAACGGGAAGTATCAAACAGGGGCTTTTTCAAACGGTTTTTTGCCAGTTTTTTCCGCAGAGCGTCCAGTTTTTCCGGATGGTTTGCCAAATGAAGCGCAATGCGTTCATATTCTTCCGGAGTATGGGCTATGATTTCAGGCAGTCCGATGGCAGTGAGAATGCTGGCTGATACCCGTGATGCAAAATGCTTTCCTTTGAGTGTAATAACCGGAACGCCGGACCAGAGCGCATCGCTGGTGGTGGTATGGCCGTTGACTGTGCGCGTGTCCAATGCCAAATCCGTGAGTTTGTAACGCGCCAAATGCTCATCCTTTGGCATATGTTCCCCAAAAAAAAGACGATCCCGCTGAACCTGCCTTTTTTCCGCTTCCTGCCCCAGTTTCTCTTTTGCCGTATCCCCGGAATTCATCAGCCACAGCACACTCCGGGGAACCTTGCGCAGAATGGACATCCACAGATCAAATGTATCAGGTTCAATTTTGTAGGACTGATTAAAGGAGCAGAAAACAAAACTGTTTTCCGGCAGTCCGAAATCTGCTTTTTTCCACTGTTTTTCCGCAATTTTCTGCTGATGGTCATTTGCCTGATAGCAATGGGGCATCCATACCAGTTTTTCACTGAAATACGGCGCATCTGTTTCAGGACTCACAATGCGGTCAGTAATAAAATAATCCAGAAAATCTGCGCCGGTTGTGCCGGGAAATCCCAGATACGTGACCTGCACCGGCGCGGGACGCAGCGCGCAGATGCCCAGCCGGTTGCTTTTGGTGTATCCTTTGAGTTCCACCAGAATATCCACCTGATCTGCATAGATTTTTTTTGCCGCATCTCCATGACTCATCAGGCGAATATCGAAAAACTGATCTGCATCCTCTGCAATCTGTTTGCGGAACCGGCTCCCGTCATCTTCTCCGTAGGAATAGCAGAAGATGCTGAATTTTTTCCGATCATGCAGGGCAAAAATGCTCAGCAGCAGATGTGCAGTCGCGTGATTGTGAAAATCATTGGAAAGATAAGCAATGACAATTTTTTCTTTGGCTGTTCTTCTGTCATCAAAGGAAAAAGAAAGATGCAGATTTTTCATGTTTGCCGCAACATCAGCAGCCCATACTTTGGCAATGGCAAAATTGCGCGCGGGATCAGCATGGCGGGTCAGATTCTCAAAGGGCCTTTCCACCGGTTTTTTCCCGCTTTTCAGGGCATTGTCTGTCAAACTGTCGAGTTTGGCAGCAGCAGATTCCAGTTCTTCCCATGCGCACGCGTACTGCAACTGATGCACCAGACGGCAGTAGGCTTCATCATAATCCGGTTTCAGTTCCATTGCCTTGCGGAAACATTGCA
>CAZHPS010000300.1:0-8513 GCA_964534335.1 uncultured Desulfobacterales bacterium | reverse complement strand
AAACGTATGGGGAAAGACTTTTCACCGCCGCACTTGAACTGGTCATCACATGGATAAACCGGGTTCTTTTCCTTAAACTTCTGGAAGCGCAGTTGATCGCTTACCACAGAGGCGACAAATCATACGCATTTCTGCATATTGGAAAAATCAGAAATTTTGATGCGCTTAACTGCCTTTTCTTTCAGGTTCTGGCCTGCAGAAAAGAGCAGCGGGACGCGGAGGTGGTTCCCGCCTTTGACAGCATTCCCTGGCTCAACAGTTCCCTGTTTGAACCCACAGAACTTGAAGATGAAACCATTTTTGTCAGCAATCTCAAGGATGCAAACAGAATTCCGGTTTTTTCCTCCACTGTGCTGAAAGATGAAAAGGGAAAAAAGCGCACAGGGGATCTCAGGGCATTGGAATATCTGTTTGCATTTCTTGATGCCTATGATTTTTCCTCTGAAGGCTCCGGAGAAATACAGGATGAGAAAAAATCCTTAATCAGTGCCTCAGTTCTGGGACTGATTTTTGAAAAAATCAACGGTTACAAAGACGGTTCCTATTTCACACCCGGATTTGTGACAATGTACATGTGCAGAGAAACTGTGCGCCGTGCGGTTGTTCAGAAATTCAATGAAAAAAAAGGATGGAAATGCAATAATTTTGACGATCTTTATGACAGAATTGAAGACAGGAGAGAAGCCAATGAAATTGTCAACAGTCTGAAAATCTGTGATCCGGCAGTGGGTTCCGGCCATTTTCTGGTTTCCGCACTCAATGAAATCATTGCGGTCAAAAGCGAACTGGAGATACTGCAGGATCGGAACGGAAAACGCCTGAAAAATTATTCTGCGGAAGTGGTGAATGATGAAATCATTGTGACAGATGAGGACGGAAAATTTTTTGAATATCATCCCAAAAGCAGGGAAAGTCAGCGCGTGCAGGAGGCTCTTTTCCATGAAAAACAGAGGATTATTGAAAACTGCCTTTTCGGTGTTGACATCAATCCCAATTCCGTGAAAATCTGCCGTCTGCGTCTGTGGATTGAACTGCTGAAAAATGCGTATTATAAAAATGACAAAGAACTGGAAACACTTCCGAATATTGACATCAACATCAGATGCGGAAACTCCCTTGTCAGCCGCTTTGCGCTTGATGCGGATGTGAAACAGGTTCTGAAAAAAAGCAGATGGACAGTTGACTCCTACCGAATCGCTGTGCAGACCTACAGGCAATCCCGGAACAGTGAGGAAAAGCGGGATTTGGAAAGGCTGATGGCCGAAATAAAAAAGGATTTCCGGGTAGAACTTGGAGCGAACAATCCCAAAGAGAAATCTCTGGCAAGACTTTCCGGTGAACTGTATGATTTGCTGAATCAGAACCATCTGTTTGAACAGACAGTGAAAGAGAAAAAAGCACGGGAGCAGAAGCAGAAAAAGCTGGAGGCGGAAATCAGCAGACTCAGTGATGAAGTGAAAGAAATGCAGAGCGGCAGGATTTATCACAATGCCTTTGAATGGCGGTTTGAATTTCCTGAAGTGCTGAATGATGACGGGGATTTTGTCGGATTTGACATGGTGATTGGAAATCCGCCGTATAAAATGATTCAGCCACATAACACTTCTCCCAATGAAATTAAGTATATGAAAACTTCTTATCCTTTTGCTGATTTTAAGATTGATTTATTTCATCTGTTTTTTCAGAAAGGTTCCTTTCTTCTTAAAAATAAAGGTTTTCTCTGTTATATTTCACCAAGCACACTTTTGAACAATGTGTATGCGGAAGGATTAAGGCGTATGATTGCTGAAAATCATGAAATTTACAAAATTGCTGCAGCCAAAGAAAAGGTTTTTGATGCTGCCGATGTGCATACAGCAATTTTTTTATTAAAAAAGGAAAAGGTTAAAGACAGTGCGCATACAGTCGGAACAACTGCGGAACTTGAAGAGGTAATCGCAGGAAATACAAAATACAATGAAATTAAGCAGAAACATTTTCAAAGTTTGCCGGGCAGTGTATGGAATCTGCTTATTGATGAAAAGAATTTCCCGATTATCAATAAAATGGCAGAAAACAAACATCTTGATATGCTTTCAAGAATAAACAGAGGATTGGTTACAGGAAACAGGGCTGAATATTTTTCACAGACAAAAATTTCAGAGAATCATATTCCTGTTCTTACAGGTTCAGATATTCTCAGATATGCTTATAACAATCCACACGAATTTGTTTTGTTTGAAAGACCGGAAACAGCAGGCGGATGCTGGGATAAAGAAGTGCATCTTTCACCATATAAAATTTGCATTCGTCAGATAGGAACAGAACCCATTGCGACTCTGCTGGAGAAACCCTATGCTGTCACCGGAAATATTTTTACTGTCACAGACAGGGATTTGGACAATCTTAAATACTGGCTGGCAATAATCAATTCAAGTCTTTTGAAATATTACTGGAAAATAATGTTTTCTGATTTCAAAACGACTTTTCCGCAGGTAACTATCTTCAGTTTAAAGCAAATTCCCATTGCTGAAAAGAAAGGAAAAACTGCCTTGAAAACAGTTTCAATTGTCAGCAAAATCCTTGCTGCAAAAAAGAAAAATCCAAACGCGGATACCACAGATTTGGAAAGAGAAATAGACCGGCTGGTTTATGAGCTTTATGGCCTGACAGAAGAGGAAATTGCCATTGTGGAAGGAGGAATATAAAAAACGATGAATCTGAATATACTGACCCCGCGCAAAGCCCTGAACAAGGCATTTCTGAAGATCAAAGCAGTCAGAAATGAGTTTGAGAATTTCCGGACGCAGTTGATCGGGCTGCTTGACCGGATCAATGAGAATGAATCAGAGGAATTTCACAAAAATCTGGTGTCAGATTTTCTGCGGAAAAGTTTTTACGATCCGAATCATTTCATCAGCACCAAAGGCCATATGGATTTGGTCATTCACAGCGGAAAGGATGCCAAAAGTCCTGTTGCTGTGCTCATTGAAACCAAAAAGCCGGGCAATAAAGTGGAAATGCTGCGGCATGACAATATCAATGTCAAGGCATTTCAGGAACTTGTTCTGTATTATCTCCGGGAGCGGATCAGCGGAAAGAATCTGGAAATCCGCCATCTGATTGCCACTGACATTTATGAATGGTTTATTTTTGATGCGAATTTTTTTGAAAAAGAATTTGCACAGAACAGAAATCTGGTTTCGCTTTTTGATGACTTTGAGGCCGGGCGTCTGTCCGGGAAGACAACAGACTTTTTTTACAAAGAAATTGCCGCTCCCGCTATTGCGGGAATCACATCAGAGATTTCATTTGCGCATTTTGACATCCGGAAATACGAAGATGCTCTGCGGAACAGAAGCGATGAAAATGACAGGAAACTTGTTCCTCTTTTCAAACTTTTTTCTCCGGAACATCTGCTCAAACTTCCCTTTGCCAATGACAGCAACACCCTTGACAGGGCTTTTTATTCGGAACTGCTTCACATCATTGGCCTTAACGAAACAAAAGAGGGAAACCGGAAACTCATTCAGAGAAAAAAAGATGGCGAACGGAATGCAGGTTCCCTGCTTGAAAATGCCATTGCCGAGCTTGATGCCAATGAAAAAATAAACCGTCTGGAAAATCCGGAGCAGTTCGGAGAAACATATGAGGAACGACTGTTTTCAGTGGGTCTTGAACTGGTGCTGACCTGGGTGAACCGTCTCCTTTTTCTCAAACTGCTTGAGGCACAGTTAATCAAATATCACAAAGGAGATAAATCCTGTTCATTTCTGCATTGTGAAAAAATCAGAAATTTTCACAGTCTCAGCCGGCTTTTTTTTCAGGTTCTGGCCCGCAAACCGGAAGACCGGGATGAATCACTGCAAAAGATTTTTGAAAAGGTTCCGTATCTTAACAGTTCCCTTTTTGAACCCGCAAAACTTGAACAGAACACGTTTTTCATAAGCGGTCTGGACAGTGAAAAGAAACTTCCGGTTTTCCCTTTCACTGTTCTCAAAGATCACAGTGGAAAAAAACGCGGCGGGGAAATGAACACCCTTGAATATCTGTTTGCATTTCTGGACGCGTATGATTTTGCCGCTGAGGGCGGGGGCGATATACAGGAAGAGAGCAAAACCCTGATCAGTGCCTCTGTGCTTGGTCTGATTTTTGAAAAAATAAACGGGTATAAGGACGGCTCCTTTTTTACGCCCGGATTTATCACAATGTACATGGCCCGTGAGACTGTGCGCCGTGCGGCGGTGCAGAAATTCAATGAAAGGAAAGGCTGGAACTGCAAAAATTTTGATGAACTTTACAACAGAATCGATGATATGAATGAAGCCAATGCAATTGTCAGCAGCCTGAAAATCTGCGATCCTGCCGTGGGTTCAGGGCATTTTCTGGTGTCCGCACTCAATGAAATCATTGCAGTCAAAAGCGATCTGGGGATACTGCAGGATCGGAACGGAAAACGTCTGAAAAACATTCATGCGGATGTGGTGAATGATGAGATTGCTGTCACAGATGAGGACGGGGAGCTTTTTGAATACAGGCCCGGAAACAGGGAAAGCAGCCGCATTCAGGAAACATTTTTCCATGAAAAGCAGAGCATTATTGAAAACTGCCTTTTCGGGGTCGACATCAACCCCAATTCCGTGAAAATCTGCCGTCTGCGTCTGTGGATTGAATTGCTGAAACATGCGTATTACAAAAATGACAAAGAACTGGAAACGCTGCCCAACATTGACATCAACATCAGATGCGGGAACTCCCTGATCAGCCGCTTTCCTTTGGATGCGGATGTGAAAAAAATTCTGAAAAAAAGCAGATGGACAGTTGAATCATACAAAACAGCAGTACAGACCTACCGCCATGCCCGGAACAGTGAGGAAAAGCGGCAACTGGAAAAACTCATCTCCTGCATCAAAAAGGACTTCCGGGTGGAACTTGGAGCCAACAGTCCCAAAGTGGGACAGATGAAAAAACTCACCGGTGAACTTTATGATCTGCTCAGCCGGAATCATCTGTTTGCGGAAACACCCGAAGAGAAAAATGAAAGGGAGCGGAAACAGCGGAAGCTGGAGGCGGATATAAAACATCTCGGTTCGGAAATGGAGGAATTGCAGAACGGAAAAATATATGACAACGCGTTTGAATGGCGGTTTGAATTTCCCGAAGTTCTCAGTGATGACGGAGAGTTCACGGGTTTTGACATTGTGATTGGCAATCCGCCGTATATCCGGCAGGAGGCGTTTTCTGAAATCAAACCGTATCTGCAGTCAAAATTTGAAATTTACCGGCCCACGGCTGATCTGCTTACCTATTTTGTTGAAATGGGCTACCGTCTTCTCAAAGACAGGGGCGTGTTTCAGTTTGTCATATCCGGCAGATTCACAAGAGCCGCCTACGGGCAGGCAATGCGGAAATTCCTTGCGGAAAAAACCCGGATGACACATTATATTGATTTTGGCGGAATTCCTGTTTTTGATGAGGCAACAGTTGATGCCGCAGTCGCAGGTTTTGTGAAGGAAAAACCTGATGAAAACAGTATGTTTGTACTCAGGCAGATAAAAAAGGGGGATGATTTTGCAAAAAATTTTGAAACTTATATTGCAAATCATGCGGTTTTGTATCCAAACAATGCCCTGACGGAAAACACATGGAGTTTTGAAGATCCTGATACACTTGCTCTTGTCCGTAAAATTCAGAGAAATGGAATACCTTTGAAGGATTGGAATATTACCATCAATTTTGGTATAAAGACAGGTTACAATGAAGCCTTTGTTATTGATGAGCAAACCAGAAACAGACTGATTGCGGAAGATCCAAAATCTGCTGAAATCATAAAGCCTTTGTTACGGGGCAGGGATATTCAGAAGTATAAAGCGGATAAAATTGTAAGCTGGGTGATAGCAACCTTTCCGAGTTTGAAAATCAATATTGATGATTACATTGGTGTAAAAAAATACCTCCAATCGTTTGGTGTTTGTCTTCATCAAACCGGAGAAAAGGGAACAAGAAAAAAAACATCTCACAATTGGTATGAAACCCAGGATAACATAGCGTTTTGGCAGGATTTTGAAAAACCCAAACTGGTTTGGAAAAGAATCGGTTCCATACTGAGATTCTGTTATGATGAAAGCGGGGCATACTGTCTGGACAGCACCTGTATTGCAACAGGAAAAAAAGTCAAATTTCTCTGCGCTGTCCTCAATTCCCGGCTTTGCGCATGGGATTTGTTCAGAACTGCGCCAAAAACAGGAACCGGGGATTTGATCATCAGTGTGCAGGCTTTGGAGCCTCTGCCTGTTCCTGTTCCAGACAGAAAACAGGAAAACGCTGTATTGAAACTGTTTGATCAGATTCTTGCAGCAAAAAAGAAAAATTTGCACGCGGATACCACTGCTTTGGAAAAAAAAATTGACCGGCTGGTGTACGATCTTTACGGCCTGACAGAAGATGAGATTGGCATTGTGGAAGGACAAAAAATATAAGTGGGCATCAGAAATCATTGAACCTGAACTGTGACAGAGCAGTCTTGACAGAAATTTGGCAGTGAATCACTCCTGCTGACAAAGTGGGGATATGTGAAATGCAGGAAAAGAAAAACATATTTGTCCGGTACCAGATGATACTCATTGGAATTGCCCTTGCAGTATCTTACTGTCTTGTTGAATCCTTTCTGGAGATTTTTCCGCCTCCAGCAGATTTCTTCCATACCTTTACCGGCCTGGAAATACATGTGATCTGGATTCACCGTGTCATCATCCTGTGTCTTTTTCTGATTTTCGGCTCCCATGCCCATTATTTTATGCACGAAATGGAAAAGGCGCAGCGGGACAAATGGCTTGCCGAATCCGCAAATCAGGCCAAAAGCCAGTTTCTGGCCCATATGAGTCATGAAATCCGGACGCCCATGAATGGCATTATCGGCATGACCGGTCTGCTGCTTGACACGGATCTTAGTCCCCAGCAGCGGGATTATGTGCAGACAACGCAGAACTGTGCAGATTCCCTGCTGAGAATCATCAATGATATTCTGGATTTTTCCAAAATTGAGGCAGGAAAACTGGAACTGGAGGAAACGGTTTTTGATTTGCAGACACTTATGAAAAACCTGTCTGATATGTTCAGAATCATGGCCGAGGAAAAGCTTCTGGATTTTTCCTGTACTGTTCAGCCGGATGTGCCCGCAAGACTGATCGGAGATCCGGAACGTCTGCGCCAGATACTGGTCAATCTGACTGGCAATGCTGTCAAATTCACAGAAAGCGGTCAGGTGAAAATTGAAGTCTGTCTGGATGAAAAAGAACAGGATACAGGCACTGTTCACTTCACGGTCAGCGATACAGGCATTGGCATTCCGCCGGAACGCCTGGATCGTCTGTTCAAATCCTTTTCACAGGTGGATGCGTCCACAACCCGTGAATACGGCGGAACCGGTCTGGGACTTGTCATTTCAAAAAGTCTGGTGGAAATGATGGGAGGCAGGATTGATGTGAAAAGCCGGCCCGGAAAGGGAACGGTTTTCTGGTTCAGTGCTGTTTTCAGGATACCGTCCGGTGAATCTGCATATCAGCTTTCCGGGAACCCGGACAGTTCCCCGGTTTCCGCACAGCCGCCCTCTCTTACGGATGTCTGTAAAGAGCAGCACCGTATACTGCTGGCAGAAGACAATGATGTAAACCGGATGCTGGTAGTGGCAATTCTGGAGAAAAACGGATTTTGCACGAATGCGGTTGTCAATGGCCGGGAAGCTGTGGAGGCACTGAAAAAATATCCCTTCAGCCTTGTGCTTATGGATGTGAATATGCCTGAAATGGACGGGCTTACAGCCACCCGTGTTATCCGCTGTGAACTGAAAAGCAGGGTTCCGGTGATCGCGCTGACCGCACATGCCATGAAGGATGACCGGGAACGGTGCTTTGAGGCAGGCATGAATGAATATCTCACCAAACCGGTTCAGCCGCAGAAACTGCTGCAGGTTATTGAAAAACATCTTCTTCTGCCGCCCGGCCCTGAATTTTGCAGAATAAGAGAAAACAGCAAAGCAGACGCGGATCAGAATGCGGACAGGGAAAAAGGGGATAATACAGCGGATGAAAAAAATGCAGGTATGGATGAAAAATATATTTTTGACAGGGATGATCTGATGGAAAGGCTGGAAGGAGACAAAAATTTTCTGCGTGAACTGACCAGTATTTACCTTGAGGATATGGTTGTCCAGCTCCGGGATCTGCATCAGTCCATTGCGGAAAATGACGCGGATGCTGCGGGGAAAAAAGCACATCTCATCAAAGGAGCTTCGGCAAATATCAGTGCATATGCCATGCGGGATATTGCTTTGCAGATTGAGCATGCGGCAAAAAACGGAAATTTTGCCTCTGCAAAACAGCAGACAGCACAACTGGAGAGGGAATTTGAAAAACTGTCCCTTGTTCTGCTGCAAAAACAGTGAGCATCAGATGGGAGAAAAAACAGGAAGCCTCTCCGGTTATACCGGTTCGCCATTGGTTTTATACAATGCGGAATGCAAATCCGGAGGAGTG
>CAZHPS010000299.1:0-8537 GCA_964534335.1 uncultured Desulfobacterales bacterium | reverse complement strand
GACAGTTGGGCATTGTCACCAAAAAAGTGGGAAAGGTGCCTCCGGCCGGAACCATCCTGGTCAGCCGGGAGGATGAATTTCAGGGCATTCAGAGGGAAGTGCTGCAGCCCGGCATGTATTATATCAACCCCTATGACAAAGAGGTAAGAGTTGTTCCTGCCGTGATTGTTCCCGACGGTTCCGTGGGGGTGCAGATTGCCAAAACCGGCAAGGCAAAATCCGCAGCCCAGTTGCTGGCAAAACCCGGAGAACGCGGCATTCTGGAGGAAACTCTGCCGCCGGGCATGTATTATGTCAATCCCTTTGAGTATGAAATCATTGCATTTGATACGCGGGAACAGCGGTATGAAATGACCCGTACACCGGGTGAACGTGAGGATACAAGCGGAGATGATGCCATCAGTTTTCTTTCAGATGACGGATTCCTGATCCAGTTTGATCTGACGTTGCTTTATCAGATCAAAGCAGAGAATGCCCCCCTGATTGTGGCAACGGTGGGCCGGGACATCAACACGGTACGCGACAAAAAAATCCGTCCCTCTGCCCGTTCCTTTGCACGTGTCATCGGTTCCAAAAACAAAGGCGAGGAATTTATTCACGGTCTGACCCGTGAGAAATTTCAGACAGATCTGCACCAGGCAGTAAAGGAAAAATGTGAGGAAAGCAATATTATCGTCCACCAGACCCTGATCCGGCATTTTGATGTGCCTGCGGAACTGCGCAATCCCATTACCCAGAAAGTGATAGCCCTGAAACTGGAAGAACAGTACACGCAGGAGCAGGACACGCAGAAGGCCAATGCAGAACTTTCCCGGCAGAAGCAGTTGGTTGTGTTTGAGTCTGAAAAGGTCAAGGCAGAAACCATCAAAATTCAGGCCATTATTGCGGCAGAACAGAAAAGGGATGAGGCTGAGATTCTTATGGCCCAGAAAAAATTTGAGGCAGAAGGAGATGCTGCCAAGAAAAAGATTGATGCAGAGGCTGTGCTGTATGCCGCGCAGAAAGAGGCCGAGGGCATTGAGGCCAAACTTCTGGCTCAGGCCAAAGGCCAGAAAGCCATGGTGGACGCGTGGGGAGGTTCAGGTGCGCAGTATATTGTGGCCTCCAGACTGGCAGAAGTGATGCAGGGCGCAAAACTGCTTCCTCTGGAAACGCTTTTTGGCGGAGGCGGAGGCAAAGGAGAGGGAACCGGCCCGATCCGTTATCACAATACAATGGATTTGCTGAATTTTTTCAATCTCAACAAACTGCTCGGTCAGGAGGAAACAGGACAGCCCCAAAATCCGTAAACCGGATGTCGGGCCGTGAACCGGTTTGTTCTCCGCGTTCACGGCCCCGGAATATGGGGTTCATTTATTCCTCCTCTTTCTTTTTTCCCCGAAAGAGAATGAATTTACCACATCCAGTATTCTGTTCCACTGCCATCATGACAGTGATAACCCCTGTCCGGAGAATTCCGCACAGAAGCGTTTCTGGGCCAGAAATTTTCCATAAGGGTTTCCACATACCGCATCGGCCAGAATAATGTCACCGACATCCAGATCATAGGCAGCGGAGAAGCAAATCCGCCGTACATTACCATGTTTTTCATTTTTTTCTCCCTTTTTGTTGAAATGTTTCCACCACCCGGCGGACATCTGCCAGGCATCAGCGTCCTTTCGGATTTTTCTGCGCACAACTGCATCCACCGGTTTTCTTTTCAAATGCAATCTTTTCCAGAATCACTGATCTGCCATTGTCCAGCCAGTCGTTTTCAATCTGTTTTCTGGTATATTCAAAACAATGGCATACCAAATCATTGTCTTTGAATTCATTTTTTTCCCGGTAAAAAATCTCAGGTTCAATCATGCGGACTTTCCCCTGATTTACTGCAATCTCCGGATTTGCCACAGGCTTCCTGTGTCAGAAAATCATTTGCCAGCCCCTTTTTTTGCAGCACATTCCGGATCATTTCTCCCAGTTCCTTTTTGCTGAAAGGTTTGACAAGAAGACCGGACACACAGAAATTCCCCGGATTTTCCATACATTCACTGAAACCGGTGCAGAAGATGAGAGGAATATCGGGCCGTATGCCTGCCATTTCCCGCGCCAGTCTTTCACCGGTCATGCCGGGCATATTCAGATTTGTCAGAACCAGATCAAAATTCGCAGGATGTGAGCGGAAAAGATCCAAAGCATTTCTGCTGTCTGTCATGGATGTAACATCATACCCCATATCTGACAGCATACTGTGGAGCATCCGCACACACTGTTCCTCGTCATCGACCAGAAGAATCCGTTCCTGACCGCTGTTCACGGTTTTTTTTTCCTGTACAGGGATAACAGTTTTTGCAGCCGGGAATTCGGCCAGCGGCAGATACACACGGAAAACGCTCCCGTTCCCCACCTCACTGCTTACCGTGATTTCACCGCCGTGACCCGCAACAATGCCGTAAACCACAGACAGTCCCAGCCCTGTTCCCTTTCCTTTTTCCTTTGTGGTGAAAAAAGGATCAAATATCTGATCCATAAATTCCGGGGCAATGCCATGACCTGTATCGCTGACACTGAGACGGAGATATCTGCCTGCCTTCAGTTTTTTCCTGTTCCCCATTTCTTCCAATGCACCCTCTGTTTCATGCAGAGAAACCTCCATACGGCCTCCGGTTTCTTCCATAGCCTGATAAGCGTTGGTGCACAGATTCATAATCACCTGATAAATCTGGGTGGGAGCGCAGAATACCGGGGGGCAGTCATTCCCGATATTTTCAATGATGCGGATATGTTTTGGTATGGAAGCCCGCAGCAGTTTGAGAGACTCTTTTACAAGGGACTGGATTCTGAATGGCTGGAAATCCTGATCATTGCCCCGGCTGAAAGACAGAATCTGCGCAATCAGATCCTTTGCCCGCACAGATGCCTGCAGAATTCCGTCAAGAAATTTCTGCACCCGGCTGTTCTGCTCCTCCATATTTTTTGCGATTTCCGCATTGGCGGTGATGATAAACAGAATATTGTTGAAATCATGGGCAATGCCTCCGGCCAGCATACCGATGGTCTGCATTTTGTGCGCCTGCCGGATATTGGATTCGATTTCCCTTATCTTTGCCTGTCTGTCCGCATATTCTTCCCGGACAATGCCGATGGTTCCGGCAAATGACATTGGTTCAGGAATTTCAGACTGATAAAGTCCCTGGGCATTTACACTGAAGATCCCTGCTTCTGCGGCATCTTTTTCCGGAGATTCGGAATGTTGATCTTTTTTTATCAGAAGCCGGATTTTGAAATCTTTTGTGCTTCTTTCTCCGGTCCTTCTTTCATTGAGCCGGTAAACAGCCTTTTCCCGATCTTCAGGATGCACCAGATCAAAGATATTCCTGCCGATGAAATCTTCCGGCAAATATCCGTATGATTTCACAGCTTCACTGATACTGTGAATCCGTGCCTGTGCATCAAGACGGTAAATGATATCTGCTGCTGACTTTTTAATTGAATCAAAGATTTGTCTGCTGACTGTCAGTTCAGCATTCACCCGAAGAAAATTTTTTTCACTGTCCCTGTTTTTCATTGTTCTTTCATTATGGATATGTCAGATTTTATCTTTATGTGCTTCCCATCTCTCATACCAATTCTCCATTGATTTGATACAGTACCGTCAGTTTTTCCGCTGTTGCGGGTGTGCAGAAAACCGCTCCGCTTAATTTTTGCACTCCTCCGGATTTGCATTCTGTATTGTACAGAATCAATGGCGAACCGGTATCATATACTGTTCTGCAATGCAGCACGCTGCCGGAATTCCTGCATTTTCAGAGGAACAAAGCCTGTATCCATTTTCAACTGGTTCCTCTCCTGTGCCTGATTTCCCATAACCATGCTGATTTTTGAAAGCAGTTCAGCTCTTGTAAAGGGTTTTTCCAGGTAATCCCCGCATCCGATCTCAAAAAGTTTTTCCGCTGTTTTTCTGTCAACATCCCCGGAAACAGCTATGGCAGGTATGCGGATGCCGTATTCACGGACTGCTTTTATCAGCGTGATGCCGTTCATGCCGGGCATACGGATATCTGTGATGAGCAGATCCGCTGTTTCGCTGTTTTCCGTGAGCATCTTCAGTGCGCTTTCCCCGTCTGATGCCTCTGAAACACGGAAGCCTTCATGACTCAGAATTGCAGATATGGCTGAAAGATACACTTCATCATCTTCCACAACCAGAATATGTTTTTTCATTTACTGATCTTCTGTGTGCAAAAACAGTTATTTCTTGAATAAATATAGCTTTTAAGAAAAACATTGTCATCCTGAAACCCTTAGGGTTTTTTGAACAAACATTTTCTTAAACACTATATATGAAATGATATAACAAGCAATGTTCATGCCAAAGCATGCGCAGAAAATTCTGAAAACAATTATCTGATATAATAAAATATATTTTTGGCAGTATATTTATGCGGATTCCGATCCTGGGGAATGTTCGGAAATGGGACAGGGGATGTTCGGAAAATCATACATGACCGGGCAGAGAAGGAAATGCTATCGTGCTTTTGTCAAGTTTGATTTCAGGGTTTGTAAAAAAAATAATCTGTGCAGTTTTTCTGTCTTATACAAAATCTCCATTGACTTTACAGAATGCAGCAGTTTTTATGATTGATTACAGAAAATTATTTTTTCAGAAGCATGTTTTAAATGGTGATTTGGTATAACAACAAATCCGACAGGAACCTTTTGCATCCCATCTTCATACTATTAATCTTTTATTCAAGGATGTTATAACTTATAACGAACTTTTCAATCACTGAATGTTTACCATGAAAACAGCCATAATTGTCTTGTTTGAATCCATTTCTATCTCAAGAGAATCTGATTTGTCAATCAGGGAATCCGAAGAATACCAACCTTCAAAGATAAACGAATCGTCAGGGATAGCTACTAATTTTACAACACTGCCCGAACCATAATTTTTAGTACAAACAGATGTGCAGTTATCTCCGGAAATTTGAACTGTTCCTGCTTTAAGTTCTCCAGAAGGAGAAGGGGTAATTGAAACTGTCAGGGTGTATTCTATTTCTTCTTTAGTCAGAGCCTCTTGTATTTCTTCTTGATTATCTTTTTCGATCATTTCTGGGCTAGTTCTCTTAGTCCCTCTCTCATCTTCTCCGGTTGATGTATCTTTTTCATTATTAATGTCATTTTTTGTTTTGCTGATAAAAATTTCTTTCAACTCTGATTTGGTCAGTGCAGTTTTAATATCTTCAATTTCATTGAGTTTTATTTTGTCTTCCTCAGACAGTTCCTTCAATATATGAGGTTGATCACCACTTAACTCCAGTTTATAGCCTTCCTCAATTTCAATACTTTTTCCAAGATTATCTGTCAATTCCACTCTTCCATCCTTTACAGACAGCAGTGTATAAGGTGGACGATAGCTTAATATAAATGATGTGCCACGTACACCGACTGTAAAAGTCTCTGTTCTGATTCTGTATATTTCAAATTTTTTCTTAACAGATATTATCTTTGACAGCACTTCACCATATAAAAGGTGTAATTCGATTGGTTTCAAATTACTTTTACTATCCAGTTTAACGGAAGAATTTTGTTTAATTCTGACAGCATCGCCATTTCCCAAAGAAATATCAATATCAGAATTATTGTCTGTCTCAATGATGTCATTTTGTTCAAGAATCATTTGCTTTTTTACTTCAGTCAAATCATTGTCTCCACGTTTCAAAATAATTCTTCCAGATATTTTTGTTACTATAAAAGACTGTTTTATATCTGTTATCTGATCGCTTGCAAGAATAATTAATAAAATCAAATAACCTATAAATAATGCAAAAATTGATGCAATGAATAAAATTTTAAAAAAATGTTTATTATTTATTTCATGTTTTATATCAACCATATTACACCTGTTTGACGAAAAGCATGAGTTATTATTTAATCATTCAACTTATTAAATTAGAACAGAAAAATGAGCATTTGAACACTAAAAACAAATATTTATTCATATTTTTTCATATCTTGCAGGGCAACCCATATGGTTGCCCTGAAAAATAGGGTAAGCACGGGGCTTACCCCTTCATTATCACTAAAAATATATGAACTTATACTTGTCTGACATCCTTCCCTGATTATCGGAATTGCCGGATGACAATTCCGCCCCCGCTTTGTTTGCCCAAATGCGGATGTGCTGTGTATATCCGCGTGGCAGCAACAAGACACGCGGCCTGTTCACTCATGCCTTTTGATCCCATGAATTCTGTCAGCAGAGGCAGAACGGCTTCGGCCATTGCACCTTCTTCCACAGCAAGGTCACGCAGGGTTTCAATCAGACAGAGTTTGGCTTTGCGCGCTGGCAATGGAGCAAGACGGGGCATATCTTCGGAAATTTCTGTGTCTGCCTTTTCCATCCGGCCAGGGGGAATTTCAAACAGTATGCGCCGGAGCAGATCCCGCATCTGTTCATGGGAAGCGGGCAGGTTTTCAGGTCTTTCCGGCGGAGTGCAGATTGGGGGAATATCTTTTTTCTTTTTGGCTGAGGTCAGAACAGACCCGTCTGCTTTCTTTTTCGGTTCCCATCCGGCAGTGTATGGCCTGCTGCGGTACAAATTCCACAGCATACGCACGCTGAAGGCACGTATCTGGCGATCCGGGCTTTCGGTAAGGGAAAACAGAGACTGTGCTTCCTGACAGGCCGGGAATCTGCGAATCAGTTCCATGCCGAGATTGCGGATATCTGCATAAACCGATCCGCAAAAAGAGATCAGCGCGTCTGCTCCCAATGCTGCGGCATCCACCCGGAATCTGCGGTTTTCCGCTTTTTCTTCCGCAGTCAGCGCACGGATAACAAAGGCACGCACTTCTGCATGGGAATTCTCACAGAGTTTCATCAGACCGGACGTGTCCGGTGACCAGCGGTTAAACTCCCACTGCGCGAGTTTCAGCGCAAATTCCCGCAAAGTTGCACGTTCCTCTGAAAACAGGGGCAGAACCCGTTCAAAACAGAGAAAAGCGGGGGGAATTTCCGCACCCGGATCTACGGGACGGTCAGTTTCTGCCAGACAAATCTCCGGATGATGGCGCAGAATATAGGTAATGGCAAAATCCCGGAACCGATCAGCATTGGTGCCGGGCGCAGTCAGCATTTCCCACAGTCTTTCGCATCCCTCGGCCTGTGCATCTTCAGACACAGCAGCCTGCTTTCCGCTGAGCATCTGCAAAAATGCGGTTTCTGAGATAATGCGAATCCCCGCGCCTTTTTCCATCAACTGCTCGGCTTTGATCTGCTTGCTTCCCTTGCGGCCATGCCCGTACAGGGGCGAACCTTCATCTCCGATAACCAGATACTCCAGCCCTGCGGTTACAGCAGACGCGTTTTTGCCATTGGCCTGTGTCACTTTTGCCTGCGCCTGTTTCCGATCCATTGTTGCCAGTTTGCCGGTGAACAAAAAAGATGCACCCGCGAAATCGGCTGTTCCTGCTGATTCTGGGGAAATTTCCTGTTTTGCAGAACTTTCTTTTTTGGCAAAATCCGCAGGAAGGAAAGAACGGATCATCACGGAAACCGCAAAGTTGTGATACCGGGATTCACTCCGTCCCACCAGTTGCATGAGCCAGTCAAATCCCAAATCCGGGGCAGAAAAACAGCGCACATCACTGAGCAGTTTCATGGCAAAGGCAGACAAATCCTCACTGAATTCCAGTTCCTTTGTCCATTCTGCCCCGCTTTTTTTCAACTCCGCAATCCATGCACTCTGTTCCCATTCCGGATGATAAGCCAGAGTTTTCAGAAAATCGGTTCCCAGCACCCCAGGCCGCAGTTTTCCTGTTTCCATCCACATGCGGACAAAGCCGCTCATATCAGGTCGAATCAGATGGGTGCGCAGGAAATCCGGATCAAGTGTGCTGACATCAGAACGGGCCAGTTCCTCAAATGCAAACTGGGCAATCTGGGGCTGCAGAAAAAAATGTGCCTTGTCTATATCTTTGACAAGATTGCAGAAAAATTCTGTTCCCAGTTTCTGCCGGGGATGGATTTGCGGAAGAAACCGGATGGCAAAATCAAGGGATTCCCCTTCTCCGGACAGAATCCGATCCCGGAACCATTCGGGTGTCAGTTCCCGCGCGGTAAAATGTTTCTGCAATATTTCCGCAGCAAAATCATGGCCTTCTGAAATTTCCAGCAGTCTGCCCCAGAAATCCAGTCCCACATCTTTGCGCGGGTCCCGATCTTTGATCAGATCTTTTGCCAGATTGCGGAGGGCCTCCTCGTCATTGGCAAAAAGCCGGAGCAGGGTTTCCAAAGACAGATCCCGTGCATGGACACGGGCATATTCTGCTGCATAAATACGGGCTTTGGAGGATTCAGACGCAAAGAGTTTCAGCACAGATTCATGCAGTCCCAAATCCCGGAATGCGGACTGCTCAAAGCGCGGGGTATTGGAAAGCAGCCAGACAGCAAATTCATCAGCATCCGCATTTCCCGCAGCAATCAGACGGGCAGGCCAGAAAATTTCCACATCCCGGAGCATGGCCCTGAAATCCTTTTTCAGCGCGGCAAC
>CAZHPS010000298.1:0-8554 GCA_964534335.1 uncultured Desulfobacterales bacterium | reverse complement strand
TTTTTGATTAAAAAATTGATTTGAATTTGCCAAAACTCACCTTGAAAGGGCTGATTGTGAGACCCTAATGTTTTGAAAAAACATTAGGGTCTTTGATGGAAACCGGATGTATATTTATGGCGCGGTTCTGAGGGTGCTTACGTCCATTTTCCAGTAGAATTCACCTTCAGGAACATCTGTCCGGGGCGAGTAATCCAATGTGAAATAATATGGCACGCCCTGATATTCCGCGCACATGTCAAAGGTCAGATCATCGACTACAGGAATACAGTCGCCTTCTGCTGTTTCTGTGAAGGTGGCCGCATCCATTTTCCAGTAATGTCCGTCCGGTATAAAGGGCATTGGCTCATAATTCATTTCAAAACGGTATTTCTTTCCGTAATATTCAGCGCACATGTAAAAAAGCAGGTCATCATCGGTATGGATACAGGAAACATACTGATTGTTTTCATATATGTTCATAATTTCCGTATGGGAAAGCGCACGGCCCGATATGCGAACATCATCAATAATTCCATCAAAAAATTCATTCCATTCACCGGGATTGTCGCCTATCCGCAGTTTGTTGACACTGGAACCGTTCTGCGGTGCTGATCCGTAAGAATATTCAACACCGTTTTTATAAAAGCGGATGTTTGATGTATCATACACTACGGCAATATGCTGCCATGTGTTCAAATCCACTGCGGCTCCGGTATTCCAGCACCCGATGCCGGTAAATGCACTCCACTGACTGTTTTCCATGAGCATGGAACGGTCAAAGCCTCCATCGTCATGGGAAAGAATCTGCCGTCTGTTCTGCTGGCTTCCCTCTCCGGTTTTTCTGGGATACACCCATGCAGACATGGTTATGGCAGGCAGGGCGGAAGGGTTGATTTCTATGGGTGTGGCAATATAACTGGCTGATCCGTCAAAATCATAGGCACTGCCGGGGGTTCCGAAGCGATCTGTTGTCAGTGTGGCTCCATTAACAGACGCATGTTTGCTGTTGCCGCTTTGGTCATCAGCATTGCCGGTAAAGGGGTAATATGCAAGATAACCATTCGGTTTTACATCTTTTGCAGTAGTTCCATAACGGGAAATATCAAGAACTTCCTTAATATTTTCCGGCCCAAAAGCGTCACCGTATCTTCCTGAATTTTTCCATCTTGGCAAAAGTTCATAGGAAGCTTCATCAACAAATACATCATTTACACTGTTAACTGCCACGCTGTTGTTTTCAAACCCCATACTCTGCATTTCTGATATGTTAAACGGCCTGAACGTATGTTGAGGAGCATATTCACCAAAACGATACTCTGGTGTGGCATCATATAGATTATAATCCATATAAGCAAGATGACGCTTATCACCTGTATTGACAAAAGCATTCTGAGGTTCACGATAGGCAACAATTTTATCAGATTTGGAAATAACAATATTATTCCAAAGTTTGGTATTCCATGTTGCTCCAGCCCATGCACCTGTTAGGTAATTATACAATATCAGATTATCATGAACCTCAGCATTTTCTGTAAGACAATGCAACTCAAGTCTGCCTGCTATCACATTATCATAAATAAATATTGTAGATATATTGCCTTGATTATTTCCATAAAAACTGTCAATATTTTCATTTAAGTAATTGCGCCTGTAAGTATTATTTATTCCTGACTCTTTATCAGAGATACCGGCAGTATTCTGATATATATAGTTATCTTCGATAATTATATTTTTTGTTCTATAAAGTTTTATACCTGCACTGTTACCACTCAATCCTGTTACTCCATAAATTTTATTATGATGAATCCATGAATTTTCCGCAGCCTGAATACGAATACCATCATGATTATCAGCAGTTGCCACATACTGCCCTATTATTTCACAATGTGATAGTTCAACACCGATTCCAGAAATCCTGGCGCCTGTTGCGGCATTCGGAAATAGTGTAAACCCTTTATATACAATGTAATCACTTCCACAATTGCCAAGAATTGGCTGACTCCCTTCATTTTTTTTTATTAGTTGCACAGATTCACCAGGATAAGCCTTAAAAGAGATCGGTGCATCAGGTAATCCTGATTGTTTTGTTCTCAAATATCCTATATAATAATTACCATCACCAGGACAGGTTAACAATTCGTACCTGCCTTCTCTGAAGTACAAAATATCCCCAGGTTGAAGGATTTCACAAGCAGGGCAGGAAAGACCGCAATATTTAATATCACTTTTAGGCAGATCATCCATTCCAAAAGGATCTTCAAATGTACCACTGCCAGATCCTTGTTTATTTGAAATGTAATAACATTTTCCATTGGTTGTTTCACAAATTGGAGATTCAACAGCATGAATCGATCCCATTCCCAAAAACATGAAAACAAAACAAGCCACTGATGATACTTTGAAAAAACGTTTCATTTTGCATCTCCTTTTGATTAAAAGTTGTCATTTTACCGTCAGTTTTACCGTCAGGCATGTCATACATTATCCATACAAAAAAAGAAAGAAAACTGTGAACCGTTCACAGTCTTTTTTCTTACTCATTCTGTTCGCAGATCAGGTGAAGCAGCAAATCCTGTTCATACGGTATGTAAAAAATGTGATACTGCCGTATGTACTCTGATGTTAATACGGCATGTTTTCAAAAGTGTCTGAAGATTATCTTCAGCCTCATCTTTGCTGATCAGTCCGGCTTTGTATGCGCTTCCGATCAGTCCTGCAATACCTGAAATTTTTATCCCTGCTTTCAGTGCAAGACTTCTTCCCATTGTTTCTTCTATCAGAAGTTCAAACCCTGATTCGGCAGCCAGAGAAATGGCTTCGATTTCACCATTATCCAGATTCTGAATACCTTCAATGCGGACAATTTCACCAACCGGTCTGATTTCGATCAGATCTGCAACTTTATAATGCTGAAGATAAGATTCAAAGTTTTCATACCGCTCTGAAATTTCCTCTGCAACTTTGGGAGGAATCAGAATTTTGCGGTACAGTTTCCGTATAAAACCATAACCATCTCTCAGTTTTTCGACAGAGATAAGAGGGCCTGTGTTGCTTACCACTGTCTTTTGCATGCTGCCATCTCAATCTCTGCATCTGCTGCGGTTCCTCCGATCATGGACAATCCGAATTTCGGAATAATCTCTTCCTGAAATTCCCGCCGTGTTCTGCCTATCATGGTCCGTGCCTGTTTTTCAGACAATATGCCGTTATAATACAAAATGGAAGCCATTGCCTCCCTGACATAATCCTGTTCGATGGATAATGGCAGATCAATGGAGACACGGGTTGCAGATTTCTTTTTTATGGCTGCTGTCATGGCAACTCCCTGTCTGTAAGTTCCAGAATTTCCCAGGCTTCCTCTTTTGTCAATGTACCGATGAGAGAATCCAGAGACTTTTTTTCAGGCCGTGAGCAGAGAATCATCCATGCGGTTTCATTCTGTTTCAGTCCATTAAATGCGGAAAGTGGCCTGAAAACATTGCCTTCATATTTCACTTCTATCATCCTGTTCATAACAGCCTCCTGTCTTTCTTCTCTTCAAATTTGGATCTCGCCCATTGAACCGCTTCATCCACAGTTTTCGGAGTCAAGCCTATCTTCCTGATTTTCGATCTGATATTGTCAAGATCAGTGGTATTCTCTTTCAATGGCCTGAGAATCACTGTGCCGTCTTTCCAAGCAAGATCAAAATATTTCACTCCGTGAAGCTGCTCCATGATGCTTTTGGGAATGCTTATCTGATTTTTTGAAGTGATTTTTGTCAGCATTTCAGCCTGCCTTCAGAATAAATGAAAAAAATAATGCCAATCCCTTTGCATCATTCCAGATTTTGAATATGATTTTTTTTATTTAAATCAGATATTTTTCACATTCTGCAAATATCCCGCAGAGAATTCCCAGTATAAATTCCGTATGGGCTGTTGTATAAGCATCTGTTTTGCAGAAACGGTTATCTGCGGTATATTTTCCGAATTCCCACACTTTTCCTGTGCTTACAATTCCATAAATATCAAATGTATAACCGTTTTTTTCATTTATCATCATCGCTGATTTCATTGCCATCAGACACTGGCCCCAGCCTTTTTCAAAATCATCTCTTTTGGCTTCGGACAAAACAACAAAGGGAAATCCGAAACTTGCCCGGTACGGTGTGAAAACAAAATCCGCCTTGCCTCTGAACGGAGATTCGCCCGCATCAATCTGCTTTTCCTGCCACATTCTTATATTGCGGTTTTCCAGTGCCTCCAAAAAAATAAGTTCCATGAACAGACGCTGTTCCCATTCGTTGGAATCACTTATAATCTGTCTTTCCGCACGTTTTAAATTTGTTTTCAGCGTTTCCCCCGGATAAACAGGTTCAAACGGTATCTCCCATTTGCTGTAAGGGAACAGATTCAGAAATTCCAAAGCCCCGGCAAGATTGAAATTGCCGAATGTTTCTTTCTCTTTTTCTTCTGTCATTTTTCCGTCCCTCTCATCTGATTAAAAATTTTTTGTTTTCTGCCACAAAATCAGAAAGTTTCATGCCTGACTGTTTTTCAGAATCAGCCACGAATTACGTTTATTGTCCGTATTTCTGTTTTGGTGCTGTACTCCCGGAATCCACCAATGCAGATACCTGAACAGAACGGTTTCCGCTGATTAAGGTGACTGAAAGAAACGGCAAACCGTTCTGTGAATATGAAAACTGCTTCTGATTCATTGTTATACCTTTGTTTCCAAAAGGTTTTGAAGTTTTTGGGCAGCCTCAAAAGCATTATACTGACTCCAGAAGCAGTGCTGATCTCCTGACCTGAAAAAGGGAGAAATCTCCCTGTTTTCTTCCTGTGCCAAATCGCTCAGAAGAAACTGGATAATATGGAATTTTTCAGCGCGGGACAATGCTTTCAGATTTGTTTTTATTTCATTGGGAATCATCTTTTTTCTCCTTAATTGAAATCTGAAACATATTTCTTTGTGGCAGTTTCAGAATCAGCCACGAATCACACGAATTTTTGTTCATTCGTGCCTGTGCAAAAAACCGCTCCGCTTAATTTTTGCAATCCTCCGGATCGTGTCTGTGCAAAAAACCGCTCCGCTTAATTTTTGCACTCCTCCGGATCATGCCTGCAAAAAACCGCTCCGCTTAATTTTTGCACTCCTCCGGATCGTGTCTGTGCAAAAAACCGCTCCGCTTAATTTTTGCACTCCTCCGGATTAGGTGCAAATTGTATCAAGTCAATGATAATTCGTGCAATTCGTGGCTAAAATAAATCAGAATCGATCATTCCTCATCCAGCCGGAACAGTTTCCGGGTAATATCCAGATATGCAGCTTTGTCTGTATAACAGCCTTTGTTTTTTAAAAAAATCGTTGGATCATGCAGCACTTTGTTGATCATCGCGTTCATCATGCGGCGGATGGCCTCTCCGTCTTCCCCGGACAGATGCGGGAGGGAATGACCCAGGGTTTTTTTCATTTCCGCCTCTGCAATGCCCCAGAGTTTTTTGCGCAGCCCCACAATGGTGGGAACCACATCCAGCCCCTCATACCATTCCCGGAAACGGATCACTGCTTCATCAATAATCCGTTCCGCACGCATGGCTTCCCGGTTCCGGTCTTCGATGTTTTCCTCAATCACACCCTGCAAATCATCAATATCATACACATAGGTATTGGAAAGCCGGTTGATTTCCGGATCAATGTCTCTGGGAACAGCAATGTCAATGAAAAACAGGGGACGGTTTTTTCTTGGCCGCAGGGCTTTTTTCACCTGCTCCTTCATAAGAATAAAACCCGGTGAACCGGTGGAACTGATGATAATATCCACTTCTGTCAGCGCGTCCGGAATTTCCTCAAAGCGTATGGCATTTCCCCGAAACTGTCCCGCGAGTTCCACGCCCCGTTCAAAGGTGCGGTTGGCAACAAAAATATCCCCGACTCTGTGCCGGATCAGATGTTCCACTGCGAGTTCAGCCATTTCCCCCGCGCCGATAAGCAGGACTTTTTTCTCCTCCAACGTACCGAAAATCTTGCGTCCCAGTTCAATGGCCGCATAACTGATGGAAACCGCATGATCGCCAATTCCGGTTTCGGTGCGCACGCGTTTGGCAACAAAAAAGGTTTTGTGCAACAGCCGGTTGAGAATCACACCCGATGTTTTTTTCTGTGTGGCTGTCCGATATGCCTCTTTGATCTGTCCCAGAATCTGGGGTTCTCCCACAACCATAGAGTCAAGACTTGCCGCGACCCGGAAGATATGGCGCACGGCCTCATCTCCGGTATGAATGTACAGGGCTTTTTCAAAATCGGAAATTTGCAGATTTTTGCTGCGGGAAATATAAGTTTTTGCTGCTGTCACTGCCTTTTGTGCATCCGGCGCGGCCATGATGATTTCCACCCGGTTGCAGGTGGACAGCAGCACAACTTCGGAAATCGCGGGATCATTCTGAAAATTCAGCAGAGCCGCATCTGCCGCGTCTGCGGAAAAACCGATACATTCCCGCAGTTCCACATCCGCTGTTTTGTGATTGAGACCCAGCACTATAATTTCCTGCCGCGTCAGCCCGCAGTCCGGCAGAAAGCGGCTGTGACTGAGCTGATACTGTTTTGTTTTTTCTGCCATATGCTGCATTGTTACAGCATTCCTGTCTTCTGTATTTTCATAAAAATCTTCCCGCGTGTCCGCGCAGACTGCCTGACTTACCATTTTGTAAATTCTCCGTGATGCCCTTTCAGCAGAAAGTTGACGCCGATAAATGTGAACACAAGAACAGCAAAACCGATAATGGACATAATCGCGGATTTCCGTCCGCGCCATCCAACGGTCAGCCTTTCATGCAGCAGCACTGCATAAAATACCCATAAAATGCCTGACCAGACCTCTTTTGGATCCCAGGTCCAGAATTTTCCCCATATCCATTTGGCATAGACAAATCCGCTGATCAGTCCCAAAGTCACCATTGTGAAACCGGTAATAATACAGGCATAACCGGTGCTGTCAAGCATGTCCAAAGACGGGAGCCGGGAGTAAAAAAAGCCGCGCTTTTTGCTCTTGATCGCGTGTTCCTGCACAAGGTAAAGAATCCCCGCGCCGCATGCCAAAGCAAAGGACGCATAACTGATCAGAATGGCTGTGACATGCAGAATCACCCAGAAACTTTTGAAAGTATTGTTTATCTGTTCGGGTTCCACCGGCAGCCGGGAGGAAAGAATCATCAGAAACACAGCCAGAGGAGCCGCGTATATGCCCATGATTCTTAGCCGGAACTGGTGCTGAAAAAAAAGAAAAAAACCGCTTACAGCCCAGCCGGACAAAGACAGTATCTGATGCAGGTTGTGTATGGGAAACAAGCCGGATCGCACAGTTGCCCAGCCAATGAGTGCCGTATGACATAAAAAACCAACTCCCATCAGGCAATACCCGGCTTTGTGAAACCAGTCCTTTTGCAGAAAAAGATAGGCAAAATATCCTGCGGTACTCAGCAGATACAGAAAAAGTATTCCAATAATCAGAAAATCCATGAATCAAAATCCTCAAAAATAAAGTAGTACACAACCAACTTAATTTTTAAATAATCAGGTGTCGGATTACGCTTACGCTAATCCGACCTACAAATATAAATATTTTAAATTATAATAATAAGTAGGTCGGATTAGCGTAAGCGTAATCCGACACGGTGATTTTGATAATACAAAAAATAAATTGGTTATGTAGTAGCACAAACTTCCAGTTTGTTCATAAAGTAGAACAAGCTTCCAGCTTGTTCATGAGTGGCGTCACAAGCTGGAAACTTGTGCCACTTTTTATAAAAACTCCGCGTCCTGACCAAAAACTTCGGTCAGAAGCGTCTGCACTCCCGCGCTGTCTTTTGCCTTTATCATTTTTATCAGTCCTTTGTCCAGAACAGAACGAAAAAGTTTGCGGTGGGCTTCGGGAGCATGTCCTTTTTTCAGAAGATTTTCCCGGATGTCTCCCATAATCCGCAGACATTCCGCATATTCCGGACCAAAACTCTGCTCCAGTTCCCTGCGGATGATCCGGGAAAGAGCCGGGCTTTTTCCGGATGTGGAAATGCTGAGAATCAGATCGCCCTGATTCACCACAGCCGGAAGGGTGAAATGGCTGTGATCCGGATTGTCCGCGATATTGCAGAGAATTCTCAGATGATCCGCATCTGCCTGCACCTGACGGTTGACTTTCGCATTGTCTGTGGCTGCGAATACCAGAAATATATTCTCATTCAGATCACTGCTTTGGTATCCCCGTTCGTTCAGGTTTATTTTGTGATTGCTGGACAGTTCTTTCAGTTCATCCGTGACTTCCGGGCTGATAACCGTGACTTTGGCTCCGCAGCGCACCAGCATATTCACCTTGCGGGTAGCGACTTCTCCGCCGCCCACGACAAGACAGACACGGTTTTTTATGTCAAGATTTATAGGATAATAGCGCATGATAATTATGAAATCCGAAAAATATTCTTTATAACGGATGATTTTTCTTTGTTTGGAAAAAAATGTTTCCCGCAGAGATCACAGATATACCGATACTTAAAACATTTTGGTAATTCTGCCGGGCGGATTTTAACCGCAG
>CAZHPS010000297.1:0-8603 GCA_964534335.1 uncultured Desulfobacterales bacterium | reverse complement strand
AGCAGCACATCCTCCATTGCCCCGCCCTGAAACACGCCCAGCCCCGGCAGCCATTTCCGTGCTTCTGCGGGCAGGCGTTCCAGGGAAAGATCCAAAGACACGCGCAGGTTTTTGTCCGGCCCTTTTCCCGGAGCTTCGGCCAGCAGGGATTCGAGGCGTTCGCCCAGTTCTGCCACTTTGCGGGTTTTCAACTGAAAGGCCAGCAGGGCCACAGACAGTGGATGAAAATCCACTTTCCTTAACAGATTCAATAATTCATAGGATTTGGGCAGAGGCTGGCTTGGGTGTGGAGCCTGTTCCCATAAAACCGAAAAGAGCGTCAGCGCATCCTGTTCTGAAAGTCCTTCCAATTTTAAATACCGATGTTCGGGATTCATTGATTCCCCAAAATCGGGATGCTCCAATTTTTCCTGCCGTGTCGTGATAAGTATCCGAGTTTCTCCGGAATGTGACCATTGAACTGCAATATTTAAAAGTTCGGTTTGGAGTTTTGAATCCAAAGATTCCAGATTATCCAGAATCAGCAGAGTGGGAATTTCTTCCAAAGCATCTGCGGTTTTGTTTGCATCCGGCAAATTTTTCTCAAGGATGACACCTAAACTGCTTACTGCCAGTGCTGTGGGATCGGTCCCCTGATATGCTGCATAATCCACAAAACAGCATTTCTGAAACATACCGGTACGCACCAGCCAACGCCCGGCTTCTGCTGCCAGTTCGGTTTTTCCCTGTCCGCCGAAACCGCAGACAGTAACCCTCCGGACTCCGGCATTGAAAAGGCGTTCCAAAAGCCATAACTCCTTAGAACGTCCCTGAAATCCGGTAATCGGGGCAGAAGGAATCCTCCCCTGCTCCGACATATTTTCTTTTTCTGAATCCGAAACGGTTTTCACAGATCGGTTAGAAGATACCTGCCGGATCAGCAATGGGATATCCTCACCGTCCTGATAGAGTGATGGCGAAAACCAGTCATAAAGATTCAGCGTAAAACGGTCATGTTCACCTCTGCGGCGTTCCCCGCGATTCGGATGATCGAAAAGAAATCGGCGGGCATTTTCCAAAGCTGCACCCACTGCCATTCCATCTGCCAGCCCTGCATAGAATCTCCCGAAAAGCATCTTTGCTGTGCTTACCAGCACGGTATAGCTCATTGCAATTACACACGGAATACCGTTATAAACGAGATTTGCCGCAACACCGCTTATGGGATCATCCTCATCCAATGCTGAAGACTGACAGGCAGAAAGAAGAAGCAAAGAGATTTGATGCTCCGAAAGCAGTTTGGAAAGGGCATCTGCGCTCACGGGGTTACCGCCGCTGCTCCTGTTTTCAAACAGCAGAAAACCTGTTTTTTCCGTCTTATCAAACATTCCGTGACCGTCAAAATGAAGAATATCCACACGCGGTTTGTTTCTGTGTTTACCCAGATTTTCAAGTCGTTCAGACAGATTTCTCAGAGTGGCAGGCCGCAGAAATTCCACACTCACGCGGCCCGGCGCGTTTTCTTCCAGCGCATCCATCACGGCACGCGCATCTGCACGGGGATCAAGAAACCCGGCTCCGACCGGACGGCTCACCACAAAGAGCAGGTGCAGGGTGTCTTTGGATGCGGGGATGAATTTCCGTCCGGTTCCGCCCGCGCCCGTAAGACGGCGGCGCACGGCAATATGCGGGGATTCATGCACCAGATGTTTTCCGTCTTTGCAGAGCAGTTCCCAGGGAAGGGAAAGCACGGCAGGAGCGGCTGCGTCTATGGTGATGAGTCCGCCCGCGTTATCCAGACCGTCATAAAAACGCCAGAACAGGCGTTTGGCATGGTCATTTCCGAATGCGGTCTGAAACAGGGCATCTCCCCATGCTTTGAAATTTGCCACAATGCGGTCGGCCTTCGGATCATCCAGATCGGCTGTCCATTGTGTGCCATAGACTTCCAGATACCAGCGGATGTCGTCCCGGTCTTTTTCCGTGATCGGGTTTGCAAAATCCAGTGCGGTAGTGCGTTCCCCGGCAAATTCGGCCATCACCTGTTTTTCATTGGGAAAACTCAGAATCACTTCTGCAGTCATTTGGAACCTTCCTTTGCTTCGCCCTCTTTTTTGGCTTCCATGCAGAAGGCTTTCACACCCAGATGAATCACCACCACACCGCAGGACAGGGCCAGCACCTGCAACGCGTTTCCGGTAAATCCCATTGCCACCATAATGGCCGAAAACTGCTGCAATACCTTTTCATTGGAAAGATCGCCCCATTTCTTCCACTGTTTGTTGAGTACCCCGCCTTCCTCGCACACATCCGCGTGCGCGGCTTTGCGGAATTTTTTCCAGAAAGATTCCGGCGTCTGCCCGGCCTGTGTCACGGTTTTTTCAATGATTGCGGATTCTTTTTCCGGAACCGGCACAGGCTCATTGCCCCGGCGAATCCATTTGATCTGCACAGAATCACCGCACGCGGCAAGCTCGGCAAGGCGGGCATCCATTTCACGGGATAAACGGTCAATGTCTTTGGACGAGAGAAAATTTTCAGTCATGTCAGAACCTCCAGGGTTGGGATGGACAGTTTATGAACGCACCTTATGCAGTTGAAAAAAATTATAGTAATACCAAATTGCTTTCAAAGTTCGGGAAATGCCTCTTTTTTTGCCACGAAAAACACGAAAAATACGAAAAAACAGCATTTGGCATGCTCATATTTTGAAAGCGAATTGATATAAGTAGGCAAACGAAATTTTTTGTGTATTCAAAAAACCGGATTTTTCCGAAAAATCCGGTTTTTCTGAAAACTTTATACCCGAAAATTTATGGAACCTTACTTATTTTCCTCAACTTTTGTTCTCTGCAAAACCGGATGGAGGAGTGCAAAAATTAAGCGGAGCGGTTTTTTGCACCTGCACCTGCTGTTCACAAAGGACAAAAGTTAAGGAAAATACTATAATACCGATTCGCTATTGATTCTATACAATACAGAATGCAAATCTGGAGGAGTGCAAAAATTAAGCGAAGCGATTTTTTGCACACGCGGAACAGCGGAAAAACTGACCATATTATATCAAATCAATGGAGAGTTGGTATTATTCCCACAGAGAACACAGAGTTGTTTCCCACAGAGGACACAGAGTTTTGTTTCCCACAAAGTCTCCTGCCCTCAGTCCCCATCCCCTAATCCCTAACCCCTACTGATAAAGTATCTCATCTATTTTCTGCCGGGTTTCAGGCTCCAGATCAGTGAATTCAATGCCGGTGATATATCTTTCCTCTTCTTTTTTGTAGTTTTTGTTCACAACCCGCACGCGCAGTTCCGGAAACTGAAATTTGTGATGATGAATGTTCATATTCCAAATTTTGTTTTCTTCCACCGGAACGGTTGTGGTAATAAGCGAACCGCCTGTGCCGATGTCCTTTGTGACAAAATGGATGAAATCCTCTGATTCCTCACAGGTGAGAATTCCCTCCAGACGCAGGGGCATACGGATATGTTTCCGGTTTTCCGAAAGTCCGACCAGAACCTTGACAAAACTGTTCATTTTTTCAGCCAGCACATTCATACGTCTGGCGGCTACAGAAGTTTCATCAGCGCTGCCCATGTTCTGCTGAACAATTTTTTCAATATCTGCTATGCCTGCTGTGATTTCCTGAATTCCCTGTGCCTGCTCATCAGAGGCACTTACAATATCTGTCAGTATTTTCCTGAATTTTTCAGTATGTTCACTGACTTCCCCAAAGGATGTCAGGGTTTTTTCCGAAATTCCCGCACCTTTTCCAATTTTTTCCGAAATAAGCCCGATGAGTTCTGCTGTATTCTTTGTCGCAGTTGCACACTGAACCGCAAGGCTCCGTACTGCGCCTGCCACCACAGAAAAACCGGCCCCGGCTTTTCCGGCCCTTGCAGATTCTATGGACGCATTCAGGGCAAGCAGATTGGTCTGAAATGCAATGTTGTCAATAGTTTTGACAATTTCAGACGTTTTTCTGCTCACTTCCCGTATTTCCTGCATGGCTTCGCTCAGTTGACGGATATTTTCCCCGGCTTTCTGAACAATGTCATTTCCGCTTTCTGTCAGATTTTTTGCATTTTCTGCATTTTGGGCATTTGTCCGTGCTGTACCGGACATAACTTCAAGGCTGGCAAAGGATTCCTCTATGGAAGCGGCCTGACGGGACGAACCCTCCGCGAGAGCCTGACTGGTAATCAGAACTGTATTTGCCGCGCTTTTCACATGGGTGGCAATTTCGGAAAGTCCTTCATTGATCATGTACAGGGGACGTATGGTTCTGCTGATACTGAGCAAAGATAAACAGAATGTCAGCAGAATCAGACCTCCGCCCAGTAACGCTGTATTGCGGATGAGATCGCAGGCTTTTTTTGTATCATCAGGCAGAACAGTTGTTTGGATTTTCTCTGTCCCTTTTTCAGATAAAGCATATATTTTCATACTTATATCCTCCACTGCCTTTGCACCTGCCATGTACAGAAAGCTGATGGCTGTGACAGATACGATGGTCACAATAACCACCGGCATGAAGAATTTCATGCGGATTTTCATATTGCCTCCAGGTGATTGTATATTAAGTAAGGTTTCATAAATTTTCGGGCATAAAATTTTCAGAAAAACCGGATTTTTCGGAAAAATCCGGTTTTTTGAATACACGAAAATTTTTGTTTGCCTACTTATCTCAGGCCCACTGTTTCCTGCAGCAGCCAAACGGCTTCCGCAAGCCCTTTTTTCCCGTCATTTCCGATGTCCGGAACGCACGCGGGGATTTCGGTGTTCTGTCCCGCTGCAATGCGCAGCAGGGCAATGGCATGGGCCAGTTCATTTCCGGCACTGTAGCGGAGCGTATGCTCCTGCCAGGAAATCATATTGTCTTTGAGATTCACGAATTTCAGATCGGTGCTGCACGGGCCGAGGATGTCAAATGTAAGAGTTGCCAGATCAGCGTCCGTGTTTGCCGGAATCGGGCTGCCCGAAGTGTAACTTCCTACGCGAATGCGTCCGGGGATGATTTCCCGGACAGAGAATTTTTCAAAGTTTTGGAGCAGAAGACCCGGAGAAGCGGTTTTGAATTTCAGCACAGCAGGGTCGTAAAGCAGATCGAAAGCAACAGAAGCAATGTCATTGGGTGTTCTGCCAAGGGAAACAGTTATCGTAACGCCATTGCTTACATCTGAAATATTGGTAAAAAGCAGAGCGTAAGACTTCGGACAGTCGCCTGATGAATAACAGGCACAGGCATCTGTTGTATTGGTTAATTTGAAGTTCTGATCTATCGTCCACACATCATCGCCTGCACCAACGCTGTTAATTCCCGGTTCTTTGGATGTGGCGGTTGCCAGAAATGTAAGGCCATCATTTTCTGTTTCCACTTTGTAAGAATAACGGGAATAACTGCTTTTTATCGAAAATCCAATATTTTGTAAATTATCACCATATGTATCCTGCTCTACAAAATAGGCTTCTTCGTTCTTGGCAATTGTTCCAAGAGACTGTTTTGCTTCACTCTGTTTTGCTCTGCATTCAGAATAAGAATAAATGCCCGCTGCGGGTATTTCACTTCTGAGTGTATCCGGTGTTATTCCGGGGCAGGCAGGACAGGCATTAACTGTATGCTTCAGTTCCAGTTTTTCATTGATTGTCCAGATGTCGTCTCCGCTTCCGTTTCCCGTGATTCCCGGTTCTTTGGAAGTGGCAGTTGCCAGAAATGCCCGACCGTTATCCGATGTTTCTGTTTTATATGAATATAACGGATTTGCACTTTTCACAGCAAATCCGAGCATTGCAAGCAGTTCAGCATCATCCGCGCATGGGGCATATGAATCGTTTTCTGAAAGATATGCCTCCTGATTTTTGGCAATTGTTCCCAATGACTGTTTTGCTTCTTTCCAATATTCGCAACTGCTTCCGGACAGTGCTGGGCAGTCATAACATGCATTTGCCGTATTATTCATTGCCAGACTCTGATCAATCGTCCAGACATCATCACCCGCTCCCCCGCCCATAATGCCGGGAGCTTTGGAACTTGCAGTGGCCAGAAAGCTTTTGTTATCCGCTGCAATGGTGTACCCGTATTTGTCATACACTGACGGGCTGAATCCGATTTCTGAAAGGCTGCCGGTGTATGTGTCATATTCTGAAAAATAGGCTTCCTCGTTTATGGAAATTGTTGTCAAATTCTTTTTGACAGATTTTTGATTCCAGAAACATGAAAGACAGTTGTTTTCCGGGCATGCCGGGCAGCCGTTGACGGTATGAATCAGATTTACTGCCTGCACGTAAATAAATTCATACGTCCAGACATCATCCCCTTTGCCTCCGCCGCTGATTCCGGGAGATTTGGAACTGGCGATGATTCGGAAACTCGCTCGATCGTTTTCCACTTCATGGATCGAGTATTCATAATATGCGTCATTTTTGACCGAAATTCCGTATTTATCAATTGAAAACAGGTAATAATCATGTTCGGCGTAAAATTCGTACATATAGGATGCAATATCCATCAATGTCTGCTTTGCCTTATCCTGTTTAAACCAGCACTGATCGCAGGTCGGTATTGCCGCACACTTCCCGGCCTGCCCGAAAAAGCGATCAAAGATCATCTGCACATCCGCATCATTCAGGCTGCCGTCCCCGTTCACATCACTGTAGATGTCCTCACAGGGAATTCCCAGCGAAGTGGGGCAGTTTCCCCGTATTTTGTCTGAAAGCAGCAGCGCATCCAAAGGTGTGATGTCCCCGTCATGGTTCACATCACAGGTGCAGTCCGCACCCAAAACCGGCCCGGCAATTCCGGTCGCCAGTACCATAAGCAGTATAAAGATTCTTCCTGTTCTCATAATATGTTCCTCCCTATTTCTGTTTTTTTTGACATACCTGTGCATAAAGGGTATACTATACTAAATAAATGATGATATGTCTCTGAAAAATTGTCTGAATCATTTTTTTTCAATTTATCAGTTCCTTACAACATGCCGGAGGCCGGTTATGAGCAAATATGTCGGCGCATTGGATTTGGGAACCACCAGCACCCGTTTTATCCTGTTTAACCGGAAAGGGGAAATCATCGGGCTTGACCGGAAAGAGCATGAGCAGATTTTCCCCAAACCCGGATGGGTGGAGCATGATCCCGCAGAAATCTGGAAAAACACGCAGCAAGTGATCCGGGGATGTCTGAAAAAAACCGGTGTTTCCGGTCATGACATTGCGGCTCTGGGTATTACCAACCAGAGGGAAACCTCTGTTATATGGGACAGAAAGACCGGGATTCCCCTTTGCAATGCCATTGTCTGGCAGTGTACCCGGACAGATGCCATCTGCAACAGTCTGATTTCGGTTTACGGCCAGGACGGTTTCCGCAGCAAAACCGGGCTGCCGGTTGCCACCTATTTCAGCGGCCCGAAAATCCGTTGGATACTCGATAATGTGTCCGGTGTGAAAAGCATGGCGGAAAAAGGAGATGCTCTGTTCGGAACCATTGAAACATGGATTATCTGGTGCCTGACACGCGGCCCGAATGGCGGTGTGCATGTGACTGATGTGACCAACGCGAGCCGTACTCTGCTGATGGATCTGAAAACTTTGGAATGGGATGAGGATATTCTGAAAATTCTGGATATTCCTGTTTCCATGATGCCGAAAATCGTTCCTTCCATTGATAAAGAGATTTGGGGATATACGCCTGAAGACAGCGTATTCGGAGCCAAAATACCCATCTGCGGCGCGCTGGGGGATCAGCAGGCTGCACTTGTGGGACAGACCTGTTTTTCTGTGGGCGAGGCAAAAAACACTTACGGAACAGGCTGTTTTCTTCTGCTGAATACCGGAACAGAACCAGTGACTTCCCGGCACGGTCTGCTTACGACCGTTGGATACCAAATCAGGGGAGAAAAAGCTGTGTACTGTCTGGAAGGCTCCATAGCCATTGCAGGCGCGCTGGTCCAGTGGGTGCGGGACAATCTGGGACTGATTTCCTCTGCCCCGGAGATTGAAACACTTGCCAAAACCGTGGAGGACAATGGCGGAGCCTATATTGTCCCAGCATTCTCCGGTTTGTTTGCGCCTTACTGGAGATCAGATGCACGGGGCATTATTGCGGGCCTGACCCGTTTTGTGAACAAAGGACACATTGCGCGCGCCGTGCTGGAATCTGTAGCATTCCAGACGCGTGATATTGTGGAGGCCATGAACATGGATTCAGGTGTGGCACTCAACCGTCTGAAAGTGGATGGCGGCATGGTGCGCAATGAACTGCTCATGCAGTTTCAGTCTGATATTCTCAATGTGCCGGTTATCCGTCCTTACATTACAGAAACCACTGCTTTGGGAGCGGCATATGCTGCGGGGCTGGCAGTGGGTTACTGGCCGGATATGGAAGATCTGCGCCAAAACTGGTCTGTGGACAAAACCTGGCATCCCAGCATGAAGGAACAGGACAGGGAACAGATCTGCAGGATCTGGAAAAAGGCTGTGGAAAAAACCTTTGGCTGGGCAGACTGATATACTGTTTTTAATCACGGAATACACAAAATATACCGATACTTATGTGATTTACAGAAAAGAATATATACCGATACTTAAAACATTTTGGTAATTCTGCCGGGCGGATTTTAACCGC
>CAZHPS010000296.1:0-8614 GCA_964534335.1 uncultured Desulfobacterales bacterium | reverse complement strand
AGAAAAGACGGGATCACCATAGTATAATTTTATCAGCATGAAAAGTCCCACTATCAACATTTTTACGCTTTGAAGTTTACAGTTACAGAACCGGTTGCAGTTGGTTTGAGGCAAAATTCAGGATTATCAGGGATTCTGTCAGAAATTATATGGCAAATCCCACTTATGTTTTAAGATGATTTATGAAAATGAATGTCCCTGTTCAGTTCACAGAAACTGCGGCACATGAAACCTGCATACAGCAGAGCTGAGAGTTGCAAAAACCGGATTTTTCCGAAAAATCCGGTTTTTGCAACTCTCAGATTCAGGGCTGACAGAGTACTGCTTACATGCCATATATTTCCGTATCTCTTTTATTCTGACAGAATCCGTCCGCACGAAAATCCGGATTTTATCATATTCTCACAGAAATTAAATAAAATTCTAACAATATGGATGTATAATTACCTGTCTAATAAGATGTGGCAATGCCGGACAGGGAAACAGATTTTTTCAAATCAGGAGATGATGTTATACCAATTCTCCATTGATTTTATATAATCAGGTCAGTTTTTTATGCTTGATTACAGAATATTGCCTTTTCAGAAGCATGTTTTCAATGGCGATTTGGTATTAGATGATTTCTGAAAATAAATATCCCATTTTCAGTTCACCGGCACAGGCTGGAAGCTTATGCTGCTTTTCCGGGATATTTTTTTCTGTAAATCACCTAAGTCAAATTACAAACAATAAGGATACAGTTATGAATAATTTTTGCAACAGCCGTTCAGTATGCAATTCCCTGCTGAAAAAACAACTTCTCGGCAGCCGGTGGATGTACCGGCTGCGGAAAATTGACTTCGCATTTCAGCCCATCGTGAATATTCATACAGGAATGTGCTACGGATATGAGGCACTGATGCGCAATTTTGAGGCAGCCGGATTTGAGAGCATTGACGATCTTTTTGATCAGGCCTATCATGAAAACTTTCTGTATCCTGTGGAAATTGTGCTGCGGGAAAAGGCCATTGAAAAATTCTCCCGACTGGAATGGAAGGATCAGGTCAGGCTTTTTTTCAATCTGGATAACCGGGTGCTGAATGCAAAAGACTATAAACCGGGAAATACCGTAAAAATTCTGGAACGCTATGATTTGTGTCAGGACGCGGTCTGTTTCGAAATATCGGAAAAGCATGAACTGCAGAATTCCGAAGAAGTGATCGGCATTCTCAATGCCTACCGCTGCCAGGGATTTAAGATCGCTGTGGATGACTGCGGAAGCGGTTTTGCCGGACTGAAACTTCTTTACCACACACGGCCTGATTTTATCAAAATTGACCGTTTTTTTATTCAGGACATTACCCATGATCCCAACAAAAAACTTTTTGTTTCCAGCATTGTCAATCTGGCCCATGTCATGGGCGGCATTGTGATTGCCGAAGGCGTGGAAACAGAAATGGAATATTACAGTTGCAGCAGCATTGGCTGCGACCTGATTCAGGGGTATCTGGTGCAGCATCCGGAATCAGATATCCGGCAGTTGAAAAAAAGCTATGATCATATTTCCCGGCTGGGGGAAAAAGATCGGCGGGGAATTTCTGCCGGAGATGAAAAACTGCTGAACACGGAAATCGAATATATCAAACCCATACCAAATCATTCGGATCTGTTTGCGGTTTTTGAGCAGTGCCGGAACCAAAACAGCACTGCGGTTTTTCCTGTGGTCAACACCAGGCAGGAACCGCTGGGCATTGTCAGTGAAAAAAGTTTCAAAAACTATGCCTATTCCCGGTACGGAGCGGAACTGATGCAGAATCCGGCCATTGGAAAAAATATGAACAAATTCATAACTTCCTACCCCATAGCCGACATCCGCACACCGGTGGAAAAGATACTGGAGATTTATTCCCAGAACGAAAACATGGAAGGCATCATCATTACGGACAATCTCAGATACAGGGGGTTTCTGAGTGCACGATCCCTGCTGAAGGTGCTCAATGAGAAAAATATTGCCATTGCCAGAGATCAGAATCCCCTGACCCGTCTTCCCGGCAATACCCTGATCAGCCAGTATATGGCTGAAGCCCTGCAGGACAGGGATTCTGCTTATATGTTCATCTGGTTTGATTTTGATCATTTCAAACCCTATAATGATCATTACGGATTCCGCAGCGGGGATCGCGTGATTCTGCTTTTTTCGGATCTGCTCCGAACCATGACCCAGTACGCAGGCCGTTTCGCGGGGCATATCGGGGGCGATGATTTCTTCATGGGGCTGAAAAACACGGAAAAGGAAAAAGCGGTTTCCGATACACTGCATTTGTGCAGACAGTTTGCCAGGGATGTGGAAAGTTTTTATGATCCTGAAACCAGGGAAATGGGATATATGACGGGAAAAGACCGGAACACGGGAAAGAATACCTGTTTTCCGCTTCTGACCGTGAGTGCGGTCATACTGGAACTGCCAGCAGCGCGTTCCCAGGTGTATTCCACGGAAAAAATCGCCAATATCATGGCAAAGAACAAAAAAACCGCAAAAAACAGCCCGGACAAAATCTGCATGGAAAGGATTGGAGACGAAAAATGGGTTTCAAACGGACTGAACTGATTGTCCGAGGGAAAATCACCTTATTCCAAAGAACCGCTGATCCGGTCAATGGGAATCCAGTCTCCCGCGTCCTCAAATCTGCCGTTTCCGGCCCGGACAATCCGGGCATAGTTGATGAAATACGCATGATCCGTATGCCTTACCGCTATGGACGGGGCCAGTCCCATTGGATCAGCGGAACCGAAACTGTGCAGTTCATCCCGGATGACTTTGCCGGATCTGACAGTTGTTTCATACCCATGCTTTTCCAGGGCTCTTCTGATGGCCGTCTCCAGCACAAACGCGCCCATAAACCCGTTGATGTAATTCATGACAATTTTTTCAGGGTCCCTCCCGGCTGCTTTTGCCGCTGCTTTCACCATACGCATTCCCGGAGTATCTGTATCCGGGGATACAGCATGAACTTCACCGTACAGGCCCTCAATTTCCAGAGGAACTGAACTGAAAAGACTTTCATCCCACGCGCTCAGGCTGCATACCACTGTAGTTTTTTCCGGATCAGTTCCCATCTGTTTCAGATCTTTTGCCAGAACTGCTGTCTGTGAGGATGCACCGATGAAAACAAGGCAGTCAGCCTTTTTATGAAGCAGAAGCTTTGCAAGCGGAGCGGACATATCCCCTGTTTCCAGCGGAACAAACTCAATTCCGGCAGATTCTCCTCCCTGACTTCGGATATATCCGTCCATGATACCGGGTTTGCCAAGAACTCTCCAGGAAGGCAGGTCTGCTGCCAGTATCCCGATTCTGGCTTTCCTTTCTCCCTGCCATTTTTTTGTTACAAACCATTTGATCATCGGAGTTGCAGATTCTGCTATCGATGGCAGAAAAGACCAGTAATACTGGGGCCGGGGCCAGTAGGCAATGGGGCTGGCGTATGAATACCATGCCAGATAGGGAAGCCTGTCCTTTGATGCAAGGGCAGCGCAGACCTCGCCGGGTGTGCTGCCGAAACCGATGATGACATTTGCTCCCTTTGCTTTGAGATCCCTGTATGCAGTGACAGCTCTGGTCGTATTGTAATGATTGTCCTCAATATATATACGGATCGGCATTTTTTCATTTTTCCCGCTAACCGGATCTGTGTATGCAATGCCTCCATGATCGGCCAGATAACTGAAATAATCTGTCATTCCGTCACCCACATTTTTTCCCACAGCAGCAAATCCTCCGGAATAGGTCCCGGAAACCCCTATGATAATGATTTTTTCATCGGCACCGGCAGAACCGGACATCATCATGAATACAGACAGGCATGACAAAATGAATCTGATGTTCATACGCTCCCTTTCCTTTCTGTTTTATCCGGAAATGTCTTTTCAGTACCCAGCATAAATTCGGGGTTGCGGATCAAACCGTTTTATACCAATTCTCCATTGAAAATATACTTATACCATTACCTGAAACATTTGCAGAGGTTCAGATTCATATCTGAATTCCGAACAGAAAAACTCTGTGTCACTCTGCGGAAACTCTGTGTTACTCTGCGGTTAAAATCCGCCCGGCAGAATTACCAAAATATTTTAAGTATCGGTATATGATTCAGTTTCCCGCAGAGGACACAGAGGAAATAATTCACCTTATTGTATAAATTCAATAGAGAATCGGTATTACAGTCTGTTTTTTTTACCGCAGAGTCAGGCAGAATTTTTTCTGTCCGAAATTCAGGTTTAAAAAAATCAGGCGGTTTGATCCACTGCCCAGAAAAATAATGACTTCTCCGCCCTTAATTTAATTACATTGCAGCACAGTCCCATAAGCCTGTCAGATAAACCTTTTCATCAGTTCATCAATAACCGTATCTGCCTTGTCCGGAGTAATATCATTTTCCCTGCAGAATTTCTCCACTTTTCTCATGCGCTGGGGGGAATTCATATCTGCAAGTTCATGGAAAATTCCCAGTCTGCGTCCCACCTGATAATAACACTGCTCCTGCGGAGGCATGTCCAGAAATTTTTTAAGAATACCGGTCATATATGCTTTGTCTTTGGGAAAAATTCCTTCCACCTCCTGAAACAGGTTGAGAATATGATCACTTTTCAGGGTACTGGTGATACCGTTCAACTGTTCAATAAACAGCAGAATTTCCTTTGCCATCATCAGATCACTGCATTTTTCAAAAGATCCGGACTGATAATCCGCAAACAAAGGAATGCGGTTGGGAATGGCGAGAGTGCGCAGACGGATGAAATCCGGATTGATCTGATTGATTGCATCCGCGGTTTCCCGTGCATGAATTTCCGAAAATTTCTTGCCCCCCAGTCCGGGCATGACATATTCTGACAAATCCATTCCGGCCTGTTTCACCTTCAGCCCTGCTTTGATGTGAATTTCCTTTGTGCTTCCCTTGCGCACCAGTTTCAGCACTTCGTCTGAACCTGATTCCATACCGATATGGATACGGTTGAGTCCTGCTTCACGGAAGGCTTTCAGATCATCGTCTCTGATCCGGGCAATGGTATGGGAACGGGCGTAAGACGTAATTCTTTCCGTATCGGGAAAACATTTTCGCAGGTGCTGGAGAATATATGTAAAATCAGCAGGTTTTATAATCAGGCTGTTCGCGTCCTGCAGAAAGATGGATTTCATGCCGCTTGCAAACCAGTTGAGAGCAGCATAAAAAGCGTTTTCCTCATCCGCTTTGACGCTCTGAGCCAGATCACTGACATCGCCCTGGGTAATCCGTCCGGAATTTCCTGCTTTTTCCCGGATCATTTGCAGCCATTTGTGAACAGTGTCAATATCCTGTTTCACATGTTCCGGGGGACGGAGGGAAAATTTTTTTCCTTTGTACACCGGGCAGAAGGTGCAGAAATTCCAGGGACAGTTGCGCGTCACCCGGATAAGCAGACTGTATGCCTCACTCGGAGGACGGATGGGTCCCTGTTCAAAACCCCTGTATTGTTGGGGATCTTTGCTCATAATTATCTCCTTTTTCAGCAGAATCATTTGTGATACCAAATCGCTTTCAAAGTTCAGGGAATGCCTCTTTTTTTTTAACCGCTAAAAACACGACCGGAGGAGTGCAAAAATTAAGCGGAGCGGTTTTTTGCAAAGCCTGATCCTCACGACCGGAGGAGTGCAAAAAATTAAGCGGAGCGGTTTTTTGCAAAGCCTGATCCTCACGACCGGAGGAGTGCAAAAATTAAGCGGAGCGGTTTTTTGCACAGAGGACAAAAGTTGAGGAAAATACTATACCATTACTTGAAACATTTCGGTTGTAAAATACCGCATTCGGGCAGAGTTGCAGTTTAAACAGCCACGAATAACACGAATCTTCACGAATGCACAAACCATAATTCGTGTCATTCGTGCAATTCGTGGCTGTACCCTAAAATTTTATGAGTAATGGTATATAAAATACAGGGCTGGTATCATCTGCCTGAAGACAGAATGCCGCAAATACGCCGACAGATTTCAACCACAGTGCTGCGAACATGCGGATCAATGCTCCGGGTTTCAACTATGGTGTGAATCTGTCTGATTTTTTCCGGGGAAACATTTTTTTCCGCTGCAACTGTCTTTTTCCATTCCGCATAACACAGGGGCAGAATTTCTCCGGACGGAATATTGCGGCGGAGCAGGCTGATGAGTCCGTCTGTATAATCTCTGGAGGAAAGTATATCTTTTGCCTGTGCATCCTCGCCGGCATGAGGCACAAAATGCGAAATATTTTTCCATACAAAAAGCCCGGACAGAACCATAAGCCCCCAGAAAAATCCGTGCAGCCTGTATTTCCGGGCCAGTCCTGCAACGCCCGGCTGATCCTGTATTCCCAGATGTGCTTCATCAAACAGGATATTCCGGCTGTTTCCTGTCAGCCAGGCCAGAAGTCCTGCCAGAAATACATGATGACGCTCACTGCTCAGTGCCTCGTTGCTGAGAAAAAATGAGTCTGAGGCAATCACAGCAGAGCCTGCGCCAAAAGGTCTTTCCGCCATAACGGTTTTGCCTTTCCTGGCATAGATCACTTTCCATTTTTGATTGGTATGAAACCAAAGCAGGGAATGCCAGGAAAGACTTTCCGGCAGCCTGATTTCTCCTGCCTGTTCCAAAAGCTGGGCCTGTTCCCCTTTTTTCAGTCCTTTGTCATAATCCGGCCATATGCCCCAGTGTTCTTTCAGAGAAATATATTTATTCTCTATGACAGCAGCGGTTTTTTCCTTTTTTTTCTCCGGATTTTTGCTTTTATTTTCATCTTTTTCCGGCTCATCCGGTGCATTGGATGTTATTGGGGAATGGGAAGTGACAGGAAGAAAGGTGATGACAACCCGGCCTCCGCTGAAGGCAATCCGCTCAAACGCATCAATGAGTTCTCTGGGCGCGGCATGGCTTTCTGACACAGGAACACCGGCATAAAAAAGAGTTGTATCCTTTCCGTCTGTGATTTTTGACAGGGGACGGAAATTACGCGTGACTGATAAATCCTGTATTTGCCTCAGGCTTTCATAAAAGGCCCGTGTTCCCAGCGGATCACTGCGCAGAGAGGAATAGGCAGGCCAGACATCCCCTCTGTCAAACCGCAGCATAAACAGGTGAAGAATGCCTGCCAGAAAAATCAGAAGCATGGATAAAAATCCGAATATCTTCATATTGTTATTCCTGAAAAAAATGTGCATTACGTTGACAGATAAGCAGGCAGACAAAATTTTTCGTGTATTCAAAAATCCGGTTTTTCTGAAAATTTTATGCCCGAAATCTGTGAGAAATGACAAAATTTGAATACAGCACAGGATCGGTTTATAAATACCCATGTTCCTTGAAACTGTAATAATCCCTGATGGTGAAAATCAGGTGATCCAGCAGTTGAATTCCCAGCACTTCACCGGATTCCTTTATGCGCCGGGTCACAGCCTCGTCCTCTTTGCTGGGGGAAACACTGCCTGATGGATGATTATGGGCCAGGATAATGGCAGCAGCCCGGTCTGTGAGCGCATCTGCAAAAACTTCACGGGGATGAATCTGGGTTCTGTTGAGCAGTCCAATGGTAATCACACGCGTGGCAATCACTTCATTCGCGCCGTTGAGACTCAGACAGAGCAGGTGTTCCTGTTTCCGATCCGCATAATGCTTAATCAGGGGAAGAACATCAGTCGGTGATGCAATTTTGGTTCCCTCAGGACGGATTCTGCGCCGGGCAAATTCCAGCGCGGCCACAATTACAGATGCCTTTGCAATCCCCACTCCCCTGACTTTCTGCAAAATATCCAGTTGGGGAAAACCTCCGTTTTTGTCCATCACATCAAGAATATTACCGGCCATAGCCAGTACATCCTGCCCTTTCAGCCCCTTGCCCAGCAGAATTGCCATCAGTTCTTTGTCTGAAAGGGTTTGGGGGCCTTTTTCCCTGAGTTTTTCCCTGGGCCGTTCATTTTCCGGAAGATCGCTCAGGCGTATGCTGTCTGTATTTTTTTCACGAAGATACATAATCAGTTGTCAGTGTTAAGTTGTCAGTTTCTTTGGGAATATGAACAGATATTATTTCATTCATTTTTGCTCACTATCCTGTCAATCCATTAATCCTGTGAATCCGGGTTCATTACTGTCTGGAACTCTGATTCATCTGATTATTCTGATTTGTCTGATTAAGGTGCGGATAAAATCAGGGTAATCAGACAATTTGTCATAACTACAGGGATTTTCTATAAGAAAGGATTTCAGGGATTGAACAATCCCTTCTTATATGAAATCCTTGTAGTTATCAGACAATCCTGCAAATCCTTTAATCCCGTAAATCCCGGTTCAGACAATTTGTCATAACTACAGGGATTTTTTATAAGAAAGGATTTCAGGAAGCTGAACAATCCTTTCTTATAAAAAATCCATGTAGTTATCAGACAATCCTGCAAATCCTTTAATCCCGTGAATCCCGGTTCAGACAATCCTGCCAAATCCTTTAATCATGTAAATCCCGGTTCAGACAATCCTGCAAATCCTTTAATCCTGTGAATCCCGGTTCAGACAATTATTGTCTTGAACTCTGATTCATCTGATTATTCTGATTTGTCTGATTAAAGTGCGGATAAAATC